>DBHM01000006.1:82050-88408 GCA_002296185.1 Alphaproteobacteria bacterium UBA828 | reverse complement strand
GAGCCAGTATCTGAGCCCGAGCCAACACCTGAGCCTGAAAGACGTCCGGAAAAAATTGCAGATATGAAATCAACTATATCCAATCCTCCAAAACCAAAAAATCGGCCAAAGCCGTCTTGGGATACACTCTTAAAAAATATTGCAGATGACGACCCATCATTATCTGTTATTGCATCCTCGGAAAAGAAGGAGCAGGAGGAAGATGACAAATTTAACGCTATTTTAGAGAGTGTGACTTCTTCACCTCAAGATATGTTTATAAATAATAATGAGCCTGAACTTGGTTCAAGTGAAGTTCGTGCTATAGAGAAAATCATTAAGACTGCCGTAGAAAGCCACTGGAATGTGCCGGTTGGGGCTAAGGATGCAGACAAAATGGTGATACCAATAACAATAGAACTCCAGGCAACTGGAGCAGTGCAGAGTGTTAAAATTGAGAGTTATAGTGATCCTAATACAAGAACTATGGCGGAAAGTGCTCAAAGAGCTGTTCTAAAGGCGAGTCCATTGACTGGTTTGCGTCCCTTCGCAGACAGGCATAAACATTGGAAGCGCATAACATTGAACTTTCGTCCACCGCTATGATTTTGCTATATTTCGATATAGGAGGCTAGTAAGATATGTCTATGAAAAGTCCATTTTTTTTAATTCATGCGTTATTTTATAATAGGCCCAGCTCACATATGAGCTTAATTAAAGGCTTGCTTATTGTATTTACAATAGCTTTATCAGGTTGTGCGGCTCTGACAATAATACCTCGAACGGCAACAGCGGATTTAACTGTTGATATTACGCGGGGTTATGTTGAGCCGATGCCGCTAGCTATTCCTGATTTTCTCGGAACTACCGCTCAAGAAAAAAAACTTGGTAAAGATATAGCTAAGGTAATCAGCAGAAATTTGGAGTTTTCAGGACTTTTTAGACCTATAGATCCAAAAGCTTTTATAGAAGAGATGACCCCAGCATCTATTTTGCAACCACGTTTTGGAGATTGGCGAGTTATTAATGCTCAGGCTTTGGTTACTGGAAGAGTTGTTGAGGGTCAAGACCAGCAATTTCAGGTGGAATTCAGGCTGTGGGATGCTTTTGCTGGCGATCAAATGCTTGGTTTACGATTTAAAAGTGTAAAGGATTTATGGCGCCGTATCGGCCATAAAGCTTCCGATGCCATATACGAACGTCTTACGGGTGAGAGTGGATATTTTGATACCCGCATTGTGTACGTATCTGAGAGTGGTCCATTAGATCGACGAGTTAAGCGTTTAGCAATAATGGATCAAGATGGAGAAAATCTTGAATTTTTAACTGATGGAAAAGCCTTAGCTCTAACACCACGATTTTCACCAACCGCTCAAGAAATTACTTATTTATCTTTTGAAAAAGGTGCGCCACGTGTTTATTTACGTAACCTTGACACAAGAACTCAGGAAGTCCTAGGAGAGTTTAGGGGTATGACTTTTGCTCCTCGTTTTTCACCAGATGGCAATCAAGTTGTCCTTACCTACGCTGAAAATGGTAATTCTGAACTTTATGAAATGGATTTAAGGAATGGCCAAAAATACCAGTTAACAAAAAATACAGCAATTGATACTGGGCCATCATATTCCCCAAATGGTGATTTTGTTGCCTTTGAGTCTGATAGAGGAGGGAGTCAGCAAATCTATATAATGGATCGCAATGGGGGAAATGTTAAGCGTATTACTTTTGGTAAGGGTCGATACGGTACTCCAGTTTGGTCTCCACGTGGCGATCTAATTGCTTTTACCAAGCAGCATCGTGGTCAATTCTCTATAGGTGTAATAAAGCCTAGTGGTGAGGGGGAGAGGATTCTTATACGAGATTACTTAGTAGAAGGCCCCACGTGGGCCCCTAATGGCAGAGTATTGATGTTTATGCGTCAAACTTCTAGAAACCCTGATACATCTGAACTGGTAACGATTGATATAACAGGGCACAATGAGAGAATAATATTTACAACAACAGCTGCATCAGACCCTGCGTGGTCTCCGGTTCTACCATAAGTAAAAAATGAGAGAAGAACATAGAAATATTTTTTTTTAACACAATTAGAATATCTAATTTAAGAATAGACGTGAGTAGCTCTAAAAAATATAAGACATATATTTTATGTGCAATCGATTGTGACTGAGGAGGCACCATGATAGTAAAGGCTAAATTTCTAATCCCCCTGGCTATTGTAGTTATATTTGCTGCTGCATGCCAGAGCACCCCTGATGAAAAAGTTTCTGTTAGTGGAGATAGTTCTTCTAATATAGCAGAAGATTCTTCAATATCTGGAAGTTCTGAGGCGAGTATAGATTCAAGTGACTTAGATCCATCAGCGCCAAAGCCTGGCACTCAAGAGGACTTGGTACAAAATGTGGGCGATCGAATATTTTTTGATCTAGATAGTGCCGTATTATCGCCCCAATCACGCGGAATACTAGAAAAGCAGGCTGAATGGTTACGGCTGTTTCCTGATTTATCCCTCACAATTGAAGGTCATTGTGATGAGAGGGGTACACGTGAATATAATCTTGCGCTTGGGGAGCGTCGTGCTTCAGCAGTGCGGAGTTATTTAATAGCCCTTGGTGTTGAGGGTCAGCGCCTTAATACAATAAGTTATGGCAAAGAGCGTCCCTATGCCCTTGGTCATGACGAAGAAGCTTGGAACTTAAATCGTCGATCGGTCAGTGTAATAAACTAAAAAATATTAAATATGAAGATGGTCTTTATGGATATGTGGTCGGTTAACTTTAGAAGCATTGCTTGCCAATACGTTTATTACGATATGCGTATTTTGCTTAGTAAAGCGACTGTGGGGGGGCTAGCCATATTTTTATTTTTTTCTCCTAGCTTTGCTTTAGCTGATAACGAGATTCAGTCAATTCGTAATGAACTGCAAATAATCTCTAAACAACTCGATTCTACTAGAGCCCAAATGGGAGATCTAGAGAAAGCTGTTTATTCTGACCCATCTGGAGAAATGTCAGCGACTAAGCCTGTTAGTGCAGTATCTAGTAGTTTATCTAATCGCTTCGCTTTACTTGAAACTCGGGTTGATGAATATGATTCACGAATGAGACAAGCATTCGGTAGGTTTGATGAGTTAACAAATCAGGTTGAAAAAATATCATCTCGCCTAGAAAAGCTGGTAGCAGATATTGATTTTCGATTGACAGGAATTGAAAAAAAATTATCAAGAAAATCTCCTGATAATAATTCTAATAGTATCGCTAATGATGCTATGGGGCAGAATGTAAATTCTTATAACCAGAGCCAGAATACTAATAGTAGTGGAACTGTAGCGGTGCCTTCTGGAGATGGTTACACGCCTTCCTTAGAGCCTAAGATATTGGGTACTGTGTCTGTTACTCAAGAACAATCTAGAGATGAGCAACAGATATCTGAGGGCTACACACAGATACCTGAAGAAAGTATTCTCCCAAAGGTTAGTGCTGAGGAGCAATATGCACACGCTATGAGTTTTATGCAGCAAAGTGAGTGGGAAAAGGCTGGTAATGCACTAAAAGCATTTATTGAGGCTAATAAGGGGCATCCATTGGCAGAAAATGCAGCTTATTGGCATGCAGAATCTTTTTATGCCAGAAAACAATTTGGTGAAGCTGCTAGGCTCTACGCCCTTAACTATCAGAGATTTCCAGAGGGAGTAAAGGCCCCTGACAATCTGGTTAAATTGGGTTTGTCGCTTGTAGATCTTAGGCGTTTCCCAGAAGCATGTCAGACTTTCGAGAAACTAGGCGAAGATTTTCCAGAAATGAGGGAAACTTTAAAGCGGGCTGCGATGCGTGGTCAATCAAAATCCAACTGTAGTTAAGGTTCAATTAAATATTTAGTTACAAGAGGTTTGTGTGTCTAAATCACATTCATTGGCTGGGGATAATTGTGTAATTAGCGAAACTGATTTTGCTAATATTATGCATAAATTTGGCCCTTTTAGTTCAGCTCCCAGGGTTGCCGTAGGAGTCTCGGGTGGGGCGGACAGTATGACACTTGCTATGCTGACTAATCGTTGGGCAGTTAAAAGAGGGGGGCAGGCAATAGGATTAACTGTTGATCACTCATTACGTCCAGATAGTAAAAAGGAAGCCATGCAGGTTAAATCCTGGTTGTCTGAAATAAAAATGCCCCACAGAATTTTGTGTTGGAATGAAGCTAATAAATCAAATAGTGGTATACAAAAGTCAGCTCGTGAGGCGCGGCTAAGGCTTATGTGTGAGTGGTGTAGAAAGCAAGGGTATATAAATTTACTTCTGGCTCACCATCAAGACGATCAAGCTGAAACATTTATGTTAAGGCTTGCTGCTGGGAGTGGTGTTGATGGCTTAGCCTCTATGCCTAGAAGCCGTCTGACAGGGCTATCAGAAGGGGGACGGATTCGCCTTTTGCGGCCATTTTTACATTTACCAGCCATAAATCTTAAGAATACTCTTAATTCCCTCGGATACTCATGGGTCGAAGACCCTTCAAATAATGATTCGCGTTTTACACGCGTTCGATTAAGGAATTCATCCGAAATACTAGGTAGAGAAGGTTTGACAGCTGGGCGTATTGCTTTAGTTGCTAATCGAATGGGAAGAGACAGATCTGCTTTACATGCCCAGGTTGCTTGCTTTCTTGCTGATAACGCTGTTTTGGCGGCTTCAGGTTTTGTTACGCTCTCAGGTATGCCTTGGCGAGAAGTTAGCGATTCTGTTCTCACAAGGGCAATTTATAGAATCATTAGCACTGTATCAGGGTCAGTATTACCTCCTAAGTTAAGAAGTATCGAGAGACTTGTTAAGAATATGAGAGAGTCTAAATTTGACGGTAGGCCTACTTTAGGGGGGTGTCAATTTATACAAAAAGAAAAAATAAACTCTTTCTTAGTAGTTAGAGAAGCGGGAAGAATTAAAGATGAAATAGATATTTCTCCAGGTGATACTGTACGTTGGGATGGCAGGTTCACAGTGAGTTTGGCTTCAGATTCTAAAGAAAAAGGTAAAATTAGGAAAATAAATCAATCAGATATTCATTTTCTTAAAATTAATAAGTCAAATGCCGATAATTCTAAAGGAATTTTAACTTCTCCCCATGTTATTCGTAGGTCTTTGCCTGTATTGGGTGGGGTTGACGGTAGCGTAAAGATTCCCCACTTAAGTTATGAGCATAAAGGAAATGGGTTAAGTGCATTTTTTGAGCCTTCACTACCTTTATGTGAGACAGCTTTCGAGGTGTAGGGTATTATTTCAGATATCATTGGAATATATATAGCACCTCATAGTTATCCGGAGGCTATAGCAATACTAATCTAGTGCTATATGTCATCCAATTGATTGATTTATTGATAGCTTGCTTGGTAAGCTTATAGAACATTGAATGAGTTTGAGGCACTAACGTGGGAAGTTTTGGTAAGAATTTAGCTTTATGGGTCATTATAGGCCTAATTTTGGTGGCATTATTTAATATGTTCAGGCCATCAACTCCTGCTCCGTCTGTTAATGAACTTGCTTTTTCTCAATTTATGTCTGAGGTAGAGGCTGGCCGTGTTACGGATGTAACTATAGAAGGAAACTCAATCTCTGGCCATCTTGCTAATAGCGAGCAAGCATTTAGCACTTACGCTCCCAATGACCCTGATCTTGTCAGAACGCTTCGTGACAATAAAGTAAGCATCAATGCAAAGCCAGTGAGTGAGCGCAGTCCAGGTTTTTTTGATATACTTATCAGTTGGTTCCCAATGCTCCTCTTGATTGGAGTTTGGATATTCTTTATGCGACAAATGCAATCTGGTGGTGGTCGTGCTATGGGCTTTGGAAAGTCACGGGCTAAACTTTTAACTGAACGTACAGGGCGCGTAACTTTTGACGATGTTGCTGGAATTGACGAGGCTAAACAAGAGCTGGAAGAAGTTGTTGAATTTCTTCGCGATCCACAGAAATTTCAAAGACTAGGGGGCAAAATACCAAAGGGAGTATTACTCGTTGGTCCTCCGGGAACAGGTAAAACATTGCTTGCGCGGGCTATTGCTGGTGAAGCGAATGTCCCGTTTTTTACAATCTCGGGCTCTGACTTTGTTGAAATGTTTGTTGGTGTAGGCGCTAGCCGTGTAAGAGATATGTTCGAGCAGGGAAAGAAGAGTGCTCCTTGTTTGGTTTTTATTGATGAAATAGATGCTGTTGGACGACATCGCGGCGCCGGTCTTGGGGGCGGCAATGACGAGAGGGAACAGACACTCAATCAGTTATTAGTGGAGATGGATGGTTTTGAGGCTAACGATGGTGTAATTCTTATTGCAGCAACTAATAGGCCGGATGTTTTGGATCCAGCTCTCCTAAGACCAGGAAGATTTGATAGA
>DBHM01000006.1:72663-81732 GCA_002296185.1 Alphaproteobacteria bacterium UBA828 | reverse complement strand
GGAAGATTTGATAGACAGGTTGTGGTTCCAAACCCCGACCTTTTAGGTCGTGAAAAAATTCTAAAAGTCCATATGAGAAAGGTTCCATTATCACCCGATGTTAGGCCTAGAACAATAGCAAGGGGAACTCCTGGTTTCTCTGGTGCAGACCTCGCTAATTTAGTTAATGAAGCGGCACTTTTAGCTGCACGTAGAGGTAAGCGTGTTGTAACTATGGATGAATTTGAGGATGCAAAAGACAAAGTAATGATGGGTGCAGAGCGTCGGTCAATGGTAATGACTGATGAGGAGAAGCGTTTAACAGCATATCACGAGGCTGGCCATGCACTTGTGGCGGCGCATCTAGAGGCGTCTGATCCAATTCATAAGGCAACTATAATACCCAGAGGCCGTGCCTTGGGAATGGTTGTTAGGCTACCTGAGCAAGATCGCGTGTCTGTTAGTAGGGAGAAGTTGTTAGCGGATATTGCTGTAGCAATGGGTGGTAGAATAGCTGAGGAAATTATCTTTGGTTATGATAAGGTAACAAGTGGTGCGTCATCTGATATCAAGGCCGCTACTCAGCTAGCAAAAAGTATGGTTACACAATTCGGTATGTCTGATGAGTTAGGGCCATTAAGCTATAATGAAAATGAGCAGGAAGTATTCTTGGGGCATTCAGTAACCCAGTCTAAAAATATTTCTGAGGCTACAGCTGATAAAATCGACGTAGAAGTTAGAAAATTGGTTGATTCTTGCTATGATAATGCAAGAACAATAATAATGGACAATTTAGAGGATTTACATTCTCTGGGTAAGGCTCTTTTAGAGTATGAGTCTCTGACTGGAGAGGATATAGATAGAGTTTTAAGCGGTGAGTCTGTAATTAGAAAAGATGTAGACGAGAATACTCCATCCTCTAAGTATCAGGGTAAACATGGTGGAGGCACAGTTCCAAGTTCAGGAGATTCTGGTAGGAGAGATAATCCCCCTGATCTTGAGCCTAATCCTCAGCCCGGATCTTAATTTTAACACAGATTATTGTCCAATATAGTTTGAAGAAAGACAATTTTTATTCATTATATTGATAAACTTCCCGATAAATTAAAAGGTAATTCCCGTATTTACCTCAAGCCAAGGTGCGTAGTGAGGTGCAGGGAGCTCTCTAATTTTGAACTTGAGTTAATAATTCGTGATGAAGATGATAGATTTTTTTGTGTTTGTACGTCTAAAAAAGACTTAGAGGAATGGCAGGTATCTCAGGAGTCTTCTGTTAGTAATCTGGTCAAGGATCGATTGTATGCTCTAGAGAACCCAAGAGCATCTTTTCTAGGTTTTTCTATAGATCAAAATTGGATCATGGGTGTCCTCAATGTAACTCCCGATAGTTTCTCTGATGGAGGAGCATATGAATCCATAGATGATGCTGTTGCTGTTGGCATAGAAATGAGTGCAAATGGTGCAGATATTATTGACGTAGGAGGGGAAAGTACTCGTCCTGGATCAGAGCCGATTTCTTTGGAAACAGAGTTATCTAGAGTAATTCCAGTGGTTAAAGGTCTAGTAAAGTCAGGTATAAAAGTATCTGTTGATACTAGGCGGCCCCAAGTTATGCGCCAAGCTGCAGAATTGGGAGCTATTCTATGGAATGATGTAACTGCCCTTAGAGAGTTTCCAGACAGTCTCTCCGTAGCAGCTGAACTATCTACTCCAGTGATTTTAATGCATATGCAGGGTAATCCTAAAAGTATGCAAGTTAAGCCGGCTTACACCGCCGCATCATTTGATATTTTTGATTGGTTAGAGGAAAGAATTAATATTTGCCAAAATGCTGGTATTAAATCAGAGAGAATAATTATCGACCCTGGTATAGGGTTTGGTAAAACTTTAGAGCATAATTTAGATATCCTCTCAAATCTAGAAATTTTTCATGGTCTTGGTTACCCTATAGCTATTGGTCTCTCACGCAAATCCTTCATAGGGGAGCTGGTTGATGAGTCTAAGCCAGAGAAGAGACTTGCTGGGTCTCTTGCAGGTATGTTTCATTGTCTAGACAAAGGTATTCATATTATTCGAGTTCACGATACAAAAGATTCACATCAGTTATTAACTATTTATAAAGCTATAAAAGGATATAAAAAAGAATATGCTAATGATTATAGGGATGGCTTTCAGCTTTAGTTTAACCGATAAATAATGACTTGTATTAGATGAATGATTGAGGTGTTTGTTAATAATGACTGTTAAGTATTTTGGAACTGATGGAATTAGAGGTAAATCTAACCAGGAACCAATCACTGCTGGAACAGCCTTAAGAATTGGTCAGGCAATCGGTAAATATTTCTCGACTAATGTTGGTCAACAAAGAGTTATCATAGGAAAAGATACGAGATTGTCAGGATATATGTTGGAGCCAGCTTTAACTGCGGGGTTCGTCTCTGTAGGAATTAATGTAGCCCTTGTTGGGCCAATGCCTACTCCAGCTGTAGCAGCATTAACCAAATCTATGGATTTTGATATAGGCCTAATGATCTCTGCTTCCCATAATTTGTATCAAGATAACGGTATTAAAATCTTTGGTTCTGATGGATTCAAGCTTTCTGATTTAGTTGAAGGTGAAATTGAAATATTAATTGATAGTGTTAGATCTAAAAGCCTTGCTAGCCCTGACGGCTTAGGTAAGGTGTCGCATTTAAGTGGGGCGGCAGATTGGTATATTGATTATGTTAAGAATACTTTTCCCGAGAAACAGGATTTGTCGGGCTTGAAGGTTGTTCTTGATTGCGCCAATGGTGCTGCTTATCGAGTTGGTCCAGAAATACTAAGTCAGTTAGGCGCTAAAGTTATCTCTATTGGTATTGATCCTAATGGATATAACATAAACGAAGGCTGTGGATCGACTAATTTAGAGTCTTTATCAAAAAAAGTAATAGAGGAAAAAGCTGATGTTGGTATAGCTCTAGATGGCGATGCTGATAGAGTAGTTTTTTGTGATGAGAAAGGAGAAACAATTGATGGGGACCAGATAATGGCCCTTATTGCTCAAGATTGGGCTAAGAAAGATAAAATTAAAGGTAAGACCATTGTGGGTACATTAATGTCAAATTACGGTTTAGAAAAATATCTCTCAGAAATTGGTCTCTTGCTAGAGCGGAGCAAGGTGGGAGATCGATATGTGGTAGAAACCATGTTACACAATGGATATAATTTTGGTGGCGAACAATCTGGGCATATAATCTTAAGTGATTTTTCTACTACAGGTGATGGGTTAATAGCGGCTCTTCAAGCATTATCAATAATAAATTCATCCGGAAAGAGAGTTAGTAATGCTGCAAAAGTTTTCATGCCGGTTCCTCAGAAGCTAAATAATATAAAATATAAATCTCCAGATTTACTTACTTTGGACAGTGTCCAGTCTGTTATAAGAAGTGCGGAAAAAAGATTAGATGGTAAGGGGCGTATCCTTGTCCGTAAGTCTGGCACAGAACCACTTATACGTGTAATGGTTGAGTCCGAAGATGTGTCTCTTATGGACTCAGTTATGGATGAAGTCTTAAATATATTAGATGGATAAATAAGAGGCGGAATATGCAAGGTCGTGTACTCGTGATTGCAGGCTCAGACTCAGGCGGTGGTGCTGGTATACAGGCAGATATTAAGGCCATTACTGTCCTGGGGGGGTTTGCTTCAACTGCAATTACAGCTTTAACGGCCCAGAATACTAAAACAATTTCTTCTATTTATTCTTTACCAGCTGAGTTTGTTACTGAGCAAATGCACTTAGTTTTGTCGGATATTGGGGCAGATTGTATTAAAATAGGTATGTTATCAAATAAGGAAATTATTAATAAAGTTGCAAAGTCTCTTATTAAATATACTCCTGAAGTTCCAATAGTTATTGATCCTGTGATGATTTCTAAATCAGGCTCAAATTTATTAGAAAAAGATTCTTCTTCAACGCTTATCTCTGATCTATTGCCACTCGCAACTCTAATAACTCCTAATATTCCGGAGGCTGAAATACTTTGTCGATCAAATATAACAGGCCTAGAAGATATGCGGGGTGCCTGTCAAAAGCTTATCGACTCTGGTGCTAAAGCTGTGTTGTTGAAAGGTGGACACTTAAGTGGTCATGAACTTTACGATGTATTAGTTTGTGATGAAGGTGAATTTATCTATAAGGGTAATAGAATTGACTCAAGAAACACCCATGGCACTGGTTGTACTTTGGCTTCTGCGGTATCGGTTGGAATTGCATTAGGAAAAACAATTCCAGAATCTGTCGAACGAGCAAGGTTATATATAAGGGAAGCAATATTGACCGCGCCGGATATTGGCGAAGGTCATGGTCCATTAAACCATAATGTCAAATTAGAGAAACTTTAATTAATTAAAGTAGGCGTATGACTGAGTTTACATTTATTTCGAATTCTAGAAGTCGTGGGGATGACCAAGATCATTCTATTGCAATTTGGTTATTCATAGTAGCGGGGTTAGTTTTTGCAATGGTTTTACTTGGGGGCGTTACTCGTCTTACTGGCTCTGGTTTATCTATTGTTGATTGGGAGCCAATAAAAGGAATATTTCCACCATTTTCTCATAATGAATGGTTACTTTTATTTGAAAAATATAAGCTCTTCCCTGAATACAATATAGTTAATCCCAATATGAATTTAGCAGATTTTAAAGAAATCTATTGGTTCGAATGGTCACATCGATTGTTAGGGAGAATAATAGGAATTGTATTTCTTATACCTTTCTTGTGGTTTCTTTTTAGGAGAAAAATCAATTTAATATTGGGATTAAAGCTTGCCTTAATTCTTATTCTCGGAGCACTTCAGGCCTTATTAGGCTGGTATATGGTAGAAAGTGGCCTCGTAGATAAACCAGATGTAAGTCCTTATCGACTTGCAGCTCATTTAGGATTAGCCATAGTAATTTTTAGTTTTATATTTTGGACCGCTCTTGGATTAGTTAATTCTAGGTCCTACGCATCATCCCGTCAGGGTATATATAGTTTTCTGCGGATAACTATGCCATTTTACTTATGCCTGGTTTTTTTTACTATTCTTAGTGGCGCATTTTTAGCTGGGAATGACGCTGGATATGGTTACAATACTTTCCCGTTAATGGATGGAAAAATTATTCCCCCTGATATTTTTTCTTTGACACCAACATGGCGTAATTTTTTTGAAAACCCACCTCTTGTTCAACTAGACCACAGACTGATTGCTGAATTAACAGCCATCATTGGTATAGTAGTTGCAATTTTAGGTCAGACTAGGCGATTACCATTAAGTGCCCGTCGAATTTTCCTAATATTAGGCTTTGCCGTCCTTGGTCAATTCTTATTAGGGGTATCTACTTTACTTTTAGTTGTGCCCATACCATTAGCTGCCGCTCATCAGGCAGGTGCAATACTTTTGCTCTCTATAGTAATCTGGTCGTGTCACGAGCTTTATCGATCTAGGTAGAAAATATTAGCCATAAATCTTAAAATATATTTTAATTTTAATGGTTGTTCTTATACTGTCGTATATATTTTTTTATAAAACGGGGTAAGAATATAATAGTCGATATTACTCCTAGTGATATTAAACCTAGCTCTAATGTATCACCCTTGCCTTCTATGACTTTTCCACTTACATGGCCAAGCCATGTATAACAAATGGTGCCAGGTAAAATACAGATACTTGTAGTTAGAATATACGTAACCATTTTGATGCGTGATAAACCTAGTAGATAGTTCAATAAATTAAATGGAACAAATGGCATTAGCCTCGTCATAGCAACAAATCTCCAACCTTCCTCTTCCACACTTTTTTGCAACGTTAAGTGATGTTTACCTCCTAGAGATTCGACCCATTTTCTGGCATAGTACCTAGCTATAATGAAAGCAAGTATTGCACCAATTGATGCTCCAATAAGACTCAATAAACTTCCTAGTATAGGACCAAAAATTGCACCACCAATAAGGGTCGCTGCTGACCCTGGGAGTAATATTACACTACTAAGAATATAGAATAATATGAAAAAAATAGGCCCCCAAGCACCTAAATTTTCAATCCAGTTTCTAAGATCAGTGGTGGGAATAATACCTGGGTTTATTATCGTCCAGACAAATACACCGCAAATAAAGAAAGAGAGAACTATAAAACAGATATTTTTTAAAATTTTTAGGAATTTTTTTGATAGCATTACTAGAAAGTGTCAGAAATATATAAAAGACTCAATACAAACCTGATTCTTCTCTATAGTTTTTAGTTTTATTTTTTACCAGCACAGATTTTCTGCAAACCATTTAGTTGTAACATTTGCTTCTTTACAGGCCCTTTCTATTTCTTGTTTATTTACTGAAGAACCTTGAATGGATTTATTTTTTTCTGACATTAAACCTCCAGTAATCAATAGCGAGTCAGTGCCGAATTTATTTGCACCAAGTATATCTGTTTTTAAACCGTCTCCAATACATAATAGGCGCTCTTTGTTCAGTTCTGTAATGTCGTTCACACAAAGACTATATATAAAACTATATGGTTTCCCAAAATAGATTACATCACCGCCTATTTTTTTATATCTAGTAGCAAGGGCGCCTGCGCAAAGCTCACTTTTACCAAAACGCAATACTTTTATATCTGGATTCACGCATATCATCTTTAATTGGTTTGATACACCGTCTACAAGCAGTTCTTCGTGCTCCTCAATACTATTTGTGTTTGAATTAAGTCCTATAGCCAGGAAGAAGTCTGCATCTTTGACTTCCTTTACAGAAGTATAGTTAGTTGTATGGAGGAGGTTTTCGCTCTTGGGTCCTATGATAAAGTATCTAGTTCCTAAATTTTCTGGTATTTCTTTTGTCCGTTTAACTAAAGCCATCAGCGTAGCTTCGCCAGAAGTTATAATATTTTTACAAAGTAAATCCGGCATGCCTTTTTCTATAAGGATTTGATAGACATTCTTGCTTAAGCGAGGTGCATTAGAAAGAAAAATTATTTTTTTATTTAGTTCCTGAATTTTATTTAAGCAATGAAGTGCCTCTGGGTATACTGGCCCACCACCATGGAGAACCCCCCATATATCGATTACAAATGTATCGTATTGAGAGGCTATATATTTTAGTCCATTGATTCTCGTGGAATTCATATCTTACCTTTTTACTGTTTTTTATGTAATTGAAAAGTTTTACATCTGTTCTTTGTTCTCTAAAAACTATAGAGCATTTGATTTGCTTTAGTAGCTGTTGCTGTTTAATAGAGCAATAAGTTATTATTTTACTTTTACTAAAGGTATAAGGTGAATCGCAAGAGGTCTGAGCCATTGAGAATCGGAGGTTATATAGCTCTAATACTAGGCATTGGTGCCATAATTGCCCTTATTATTATTCAGGGAGCTGACGATGTTGCGGGAGCTCTTGCGGCTGTTGGATGGGGATTAGCGCTGGTTGTTATAGTTCGGATTATTCCAGTTATGCTGGATGCCGCAGCATGGCGGCTTCTTTTCGATTCCAAATATCGACCAAAAATGTTGGAGGTACAATGGGCCCGTTGGATTGGTGAAGCTGTAAATACTTTATTGCCAGCACTTCAAGTTGGAAGTGCTCTTGTGAGAACAAGAATTTTGATGATTCGTGGTACACCTGGTCATGCGGCTGGGGCTAGCGTGGTTGTTGATCTAACATTAAGTACACTCACACAATTATTATTCACTCTAGTCGGTATTGGTTTTTTACTGTCTTATTATGGGGATAGCAATATAGCTAGAGGTGCAGGCGCGGGAGTTGCTTTTGGTCTAATTTTACTCTTGCTATTCTTTGCTTTTCAACAGAAAGGTATGTTCACTTGGATTGTCGGAATAGTTAGTCGAGTATCAAGAGGGCGTGACTGGGTAAGTGCTGTAGGGGGCGCTGAAGCTCTAGATAAGGCAATTAAGGATATTTATAAAAGAAAAAGGCTGCTGGCATTAAACGCTGCAGGACAAATGTTAGCATGGGTGATAGGTGCATTTGAAATCTGGATTGCGTTGCATTTCATGGGATACGAAATCAGTGTTGGTGATGCAATGTTACTTGAGAGTTTAATATTAGCTGTTAGGGCTTCAGCATTTTTCGTCCCTGGTGCACTTGGTGTCCAGGAGGGGGCATTTGTATTGCTAGGTGCTGTTATAGGCTTGAATCCTGAGGCAGCGTTGGCACTTTCTTTGATAAAAAGGTTTCGAGAAATAATTATTGGTGTTCCAGCTTTACTTGCATGGCAGTTAACCGAGGGTCGCAACCTTTTACGGCATAGAAAGTCTGAAAAGTATGAAGATAAGATTGACGTTTAGTTTTGCTGCGTTAAATAGATAATTGTTTATTAATTATAATCTTTCTATTTAGTCCTTTTAAGAGAATCTTCTATTAATTCTATTGTTTCTTTTATCCCATACAGAGCAATAAATGACCCCATCCTGGGGCCTTGTTTTTGCCCAAATAGAATTTGATATAAAGTGGAAAACCAAATTTTTAAAGAGGTATAATTGTGCTTTTTTCCTATTTCATAAACTATTGTTTGTATAGTTTCAGCATTTGATTCTCGAGGTAATTGACCTAATGCTGCTTGTAAATCAGAAAGTGCAGCGTAATCATTTTTATTTACATCTAGATATTTCTTATTTGGTTTAACAAAGTCGTTATAGAAATTAACAGCGCAGTTTACTAGATGATCTAGAGCGGGTAATTTTTCTGCAGAGGCGTCTGGCACATAGCGAGATATAAAACCCCACAAAATTTCGGGATCATCAGTATTGCAAGCACTAGCAAGATTAAGAAGAATATTGTAGCTGATTCCCTTCTCAGGTCGAGGCGGATTGCCAGTGTTTATATGCCAAGCAGGATTTTCAAGGCGTTTTGACTCATCTTGATCTATATATTTTTCTAAATGCTTTATGTAATCATCAACATGTCTTGGGATAGTGTCAAAATATAATCTTTTCGCTCTTTTTGGGGAATTAAACATAAAAAGCGATAAACTTTCGCTAGAACCATAACGAAGCCACTCATCTATAGTTAAACCATTTCCTCTAGATTTTGATATTTTTTCTCCATTTTCATCT
>DBHM01000006.1:69585-72347 GCA_002296185.1 Alphaproteobacteria bacterium UBA828 | reverse complement strand
TTTTTCTCCATTTTCATCTAAAAAAAGTTCGTAGCTAAAACCTATAGGAGGAGAAGAGCCTAACACCCTGCAAATTTTTCCAGATAATTCAACTGAAGGAATAAGATCTTTACCTGACATCTCATAATCCACTCCTAAAGCATGCCAGCGCATTGCCCAGTCTGCTTTCCACTGTAGTTTGCAGTGCCCTCCCGTTATGGGTACTTCTACTTCTTCGCCAGTAGTTTCATCAATGTAGGAAATTTTTCCTTTCTTTGAGTTATATTTTGAAATATGAACTTGAAGAACACGGCCACTTTTAGGGCATATTGGCAAAAGTGGGCTATAGGTTGCTTTTCGTTCCTCTCCTAGAGTTGGCAAAATTATATTAATAATTTTATCATAGTTTTCTACTATATCTGATAGAGCTTTATCAAACTCACCAGATTTATAAATTTCGCTTGCACTTTTAAATTCATAGTCAAAATCAAATCGATCAAGGAATGAACATAATCTAGCATTCATATTATGACCAAAGCTTTCATGAGTATCAAAAGGGTCAGGTATCATAGTTAGTGGCTTACCTAAGTTTTCCTCTAGCATCCTCCGATTTGGAAGGTTATCAGGAACTTGTCTTAAGGCATCCATATCGTCAGAAAATGCATAAAGTTTTGTTGGTAGATCAGAAATATTTTTGAATGCATTTCTTACCATGCTAGTTCTCGCTACTTCGCCAAAGGTTCCTATATGTGGAAGTCCAGACGGGCCATATCCAGTTTCAAAAAGAACAACCCCATCTTTTGGTGGATTTTTTGAAAAACGTTCCAAAAGCCGTCTTGCCTCTTGGAAGGGCCAGGCAGATGAGGTTTCCGCAATTTTATTAAGGGCTTTATCAATCATTATTTATCAATTCTCAAGATTTACAGACGCCGAAAGATGCGCCCATCAAAGGGTCTGCGTCAATATGCTAATTTCTCTATAGAATTCAGATTTTATTCTCTTCTAGCTACTCATCACTAATCATTTGTATTTTAATTTATATAAGTCTGGGCTACTTAATTGTTATCTTTTAATTGTAATCTTCGATCAATTGGTGAAAATTTTCGATTCTATTTTTTAATTAGGATTATTGTAATTTTTGCAAAAATAAAAAAACATAAAAGGAACATATTATAAAAAAATCAATATATACAATGATTTAAAAAAACTAGTTGCAGATAGGAACAAAACATGCACATTCCACATATTGCACTTATAGGAACCCTGTGAAATAAGGAGATTACGATGTCTGACCCAGCTTTGCGAATAGTCGAAAAGGACGGAATGGATAAACAAAAAGCACTTGAGGCTGCATTAAGTCAAATTGAAAGAAACTTTGGCAAGGGCTCTGTTATGAAGCTCGGTCAGCAGGACTCAGGAATAGAAATAGAATCTATATCCACTGGTTCTATAGGGCTAGATATTGCTCTAGGTATCGGGGGGCTTCCACGTGGAAGAATTGTAGAAATTTACGGCCCAGAAAGTTCGGGAAAAACGACATTGGCCCTATCTACAGTTGCAAGGGCACAGGCGGTAGGGGGGATTTGTGCGTTTGTTGATGCAGAGCATGCGCTTGACCCAGTTTATGCTGGAAAATTAGGTGTGCAGGTTGATGATCTGTTGATTTCTCAACCAGATGCAGGGGAACAAGCTCTAGAAATCACAGATACACTTGTACGCTCAGGAGCTGTTGATGTGGTAGTGGTAGATAGTGTTGCAGCCTTGGTACCAAGAGCAGAACTTGAAGGTGAGATGGGTGATACGCATGTCGGATTACAGGCTCGACTGATGAGTCAAGCATTAAGGAAACTTACAGGATCAATTTCACGGTCCCGTTGTATGGTTATTTTTATAAATCAAATCCGCATGAAAATTGGCGTGATGTTTGGCAGTCCGGAAACTACTACAGGTGGAAATGCTTTAAAATTTTATTCATCTGTAAGGTTAGATATTAGGCGTATAGGAGCTATTAAAGATAGAGATGAAGTAGTGGGGAACCAAACTAGAGTAAAGGTAGTAAAAAACAAGATGGCTCCCCCGTTTAGAAGTGTAGAATTTGATATCATGTATGGAGAAGGCATTTCAGTTAATGGAGAATTAATAGATCTTGGTGTGAAAGCAGGATTAGTTGAAAAATCTGGTTCGTGGTATTCTTATGAAGGGCAGCGTATTGGTCAAGGTAAGGAAAATGCAAAGCAATATTTGGTCGATAACCCGGATCTTGCTAAAGAAATTGATTTAGGTGTTAGAGAAGCCGCTGGTATTGCTCCCGTAGAATTATCAGAAGTAAGCAGTGTGGATAAGGCAGTAGGCGATGATTCTAATGCGGAAAAATAAAAACAATTAGCAAATATAACCATTTTTTGGGCCTTAAAATGCAATACGTTGGATGTGGTCTCTGGACAGCCTAACAGCTACGCTTTAAAACGAGTCATTGAAATATTAAACCTTGGCCGGGAAAGAGCTATCAATGACTGGCGTGAATGAAATAAGGTCTCATTTTCTTGAGTTCTTTAGAAAGAACGGGCATGAGTGCGTCGACTCAAGTCCGTTAGTTCCTCACAATGATCCAACATTGATGTTTACCAATGCTGGAATGGTTCAATTTAAAAATGCTTTTACTGGTTTAGAGGAACTTCCCTTTAGATCTGCAACTACTTCTCAAAAATGTGTGCGCGCTGGAGGAAAGCATAACGATTTAGACAATGTAGGGTATACTTCTCGTCACCATACATTTTTTGAAA
>DBHM01000006.1:66570-69257 GCA_002296185.1 Alphaproteobacteria bacterium UBA828 | reverse complement strand
AATGCTAGGAAATTTTTCTTTTGGCGATTATTTTAAAGACCGGGCTATTGAGCTGGCATGGGAACTTGTAACTAAAGAATTTGGTCTATCGCCAGACCGACTATTAGTTACTGTTTACTCTGAAGATACAGATGCTGAGCTACTATGGAAAAAAATAGCAGGATTAAATAGTAGCCAGATTCTAAAGATATCTACATCAGATAATTTTTGGGCTATGGGGGATACTGGCCCATGTGGACCGTGTTCAGAAATATTTTTTGATCACGGAGATAAGATTGAAGGGGGGCCGCCTGGTTCTGATAATGAAGATGGAGATAGATTTGTAGAAATATGGAATCTTGTATTTATGCAATTTGAACAATGCGATAAAAATACAAGAATAGACTTACCACGGCCTGCTATAGATACTGGGATGGGTTTAGAGAGAATCGCAGCAATTCTCCAGGGTAAACATGATAATTATGAGATTGATTTATTTCAAAAACTAATAGATACCTCAATCAATATATCAGGTGCACCAAAAGATACACAGCATACACCATCACATAGAGTGGTTGCTGATCATCTTAGGGCTAGCGCGTTTTTATTAGCTGATAACGTAACTCCATCAAATGAGGGTAGAGGTTATGTTCTTCGTAGAATAATGAGGAGGGCGATGAGGCATGCGCACCTGATGGGTTGTACAGAACCATTAATGTATAGATTGGTAAACACACTTGTTCAAGAGATGGGAAAGGCGTTTCCCGAGTTAATTAGAGCAGAGTCGTTAATTACAGAAACACTTCGCCTTGAAGAAGAAAGATTTAAGTCTACCCTCTCAAGGGGCTTAAAGTTACTAAAAGAGGCAACTGATAAGCTCCCGGTTAATTCTGATTTACCAGGTAAGGTAGCCTTCCAACTCTACGATACATACGGTTTTCCATTAGACCTAACTGAAGATGCACTAAGGGCAATTGGAAAAAAAGTTGATACTAAAGAGTTTCATAACGCAATGGATCGACAACGTCAGGAAGCAAGACGAAATTGGACGGGATCTGGTGGTGAAACAACAGATCAGATTTGGTTTTCACTAAGGGAAGAACACGGTCCTACTGAATTTCTTGGATATGAATCTGAAACTATAGAAGCGCAAATCACTGCTATAATTAAGGATAATTTAACTTCTAATTCTTTGTCTAAGGGAGAAGAGGGTGCAGTTATTGTAAATCAATCTACATTTTACGGAGAGTCTGGCGGTCAAATTGGTGATACAGGCACTATAGTTTCAAAAAATACTGGAGGTTATGCTGATGTTACTGATACGCTTAAAAAAGCGGATGATCTTTTAGTGCATATAATAACTGTTACTAGTGGGGAAATAAATGTTGGTGACGCCATTACCCTTACAGTAGATAGCAAAAGACGACAATCTTTAAGATGCAATCATTCAGCAACACATCTCTTGCATGCCGCACTAAGAAATAATCTTGGTGATCATGTCGCCCAAAAAGGCTCGCTGGTTGCAGAAGACCGTTTGAGATTTGATATAAGTCACCCAAACCTAATTAGTGATGAGCAAATTCACAATATTGAATATGAGGTAAATAATCGTATAAGGGAAAACCTTTTTGTAAATACTCAAGTAATGAATCAGGAACAGGCTAGAGATTTAGGGGCTCTAGCGCTATTTGGTGAAAAATACGGTGAAGAAGTGAGGGTTGTCTCTATTGAGGGTTCTGATTCTAAAAACCCTTACTCCCGGGAGCTTTGTGGAGGTACACATGTTACGCAGACTGGTAATATAGGTTTATTTAAAATTATTAGTGAGAGCGCTACTGCTGCTGGGGTGCGAAGGATTGAGGCGCTTACTGGCAGCCATGCTCTTGCCTACAGTGTTGACCAGGAGTCTTTGCTTAAGGTTACTGCAGAAGCAATTAAAGTAGCTACTGACGAATTGCCCGATAGGGTGGTAAATTTATTAGAAGAGCGTAAACGCTTAGAGCGCGAGGTAAAGTTATTACAAAAAAAACTAGCAACCGGCTCTGGGGATGTTTCTAATGTAACAGTCAAAAAAATATCTGGGGTGAATTTTTTAGGAAAGCAGATTTCAGGTTTAGCTTCACGTGATTTACGTAGTCTTGTAGACGATTTATTAAAAGAAACTGGTAGTGGAATTGTTGCTGTTGTATCTATTTTTGAGAAAAAAGCATCTTTAACTATTGGTGTCTCTGAGGATCTCCAGGGAAAATTTAGTGCAGTAGATCTAGTAAGGTTTGGTGTTGAAAAGCTTGGTGGAAAAGGTGGGGGAGGCAGAAGCGATATGGCTCAGGGTGGAGGTCCAAACACAGAAAATGCTGAGCAGGCATTAATGGCTATTCAGAAAAAAATAAAGGATGCACCCTGATAAAGATTCTCTAATTTAATAATCAAATATGGATCTTACTAGAAACCATAATTGGATAGATTAAGTTTATTCAAGATCCTAATTTTTTATCAAGGGTTACTTTAACAGCTGATAGGAAATCACTTGAACTGAGCCATTTTTGCTCTGGTCCTGCGAGTAGCGCCAGGTCTTTTGTCATTTGCCCAGATTCAACAGTCTCTGTGCATGCCTCTTCTAGTGCAATTGCAAAATCAGATACATCAGGTGTTTCATCAATCTTAGCTCGGTAGCTTAACCCTCTCGTCCAAGCAAAAATAGATGCAAT
>DBHM01000006.1:66045-66237 GCA_002296185.1 Alphaproteobacteria bacterium UBA828 | reverse complement strand
GCAATTGGATTTGTAGAAGTTTCCTCTCCATTTTGATAGGCTCGGAAATGACGTGTTACAGTCCCATGTGCTGCTTCAGCTTCAGCAGTCTTTCCGTCTGGTGTAAGTAAAACAGATGTCATTAGTCCAAGAGATCCAAATCCTTGTGCTACTGAATCAGACTGGACGTCACCATCATAATTTTTGCAAGCC
>DBHM01000006.1:0-65734 GCA_002296185.1 Alphaproteobacteria bacterium UBA828 | reverse complement strand
ACCATCATAATTTTTGCAAGCCCAGACAAATCCTCCCTCCCATTTCATTGCGCATGCCACCATGTCATCAATTAGTCTATGTTCATAAATTTGATCTACCTTCTCGAAATCTAAGCGAAATTCCTCGTTATATACTTCCTCAAATATATCCTTAAATCGTCCATCATAAGCTTTAAGAATTGTATTTTTTGTAGACATATATAATGGCCATTTGCGATCTAAAGCGTAACGCATACATGCGCGGGCAAAGTCACGAATAGAGCTGTCCAAATTATACATGCTTAGTGCAACTCCGCCTGAAGGGAAATCAAATACTTCTAAATTTTGTGAATTTCCACCATCAGAAGGCTCAAACTTCATTGTAAGTTTACCTTTTCCAGGAATGACAACATTTGTTGCCCGGTACTGATCTCCAAAAGCATGACGGCCAATAACAATAGGTTTAGTCCAGCCTGGAACTAATCGTGGTATGTTAGAGCAAATTATAGGCTCTCTGAAAACGGTTCCGCCAAGTATATTTCTTATCGTTCCATTAGGAGATAGCCACATCTTTTTTAGGTCAAATTCTTCAACTCTTGCCTCATCCGGTGTAATTGTTGCGCACTTAACACCAACACCATATTTTTTGATTGCTTCCGCAGCATCTACAGTTACTTGGTCCTCTGTCTTGTCCCGATATTCAATGCCTAGATCATAATAGTGCAGATCTATATCTAAATAAGGGTAAATAAGCCGGTCTTTGATCCAATCCCATAATATGCGGGTCATTTCGTCACCGTCTAGCTCTACAATTGGTTTAGCCACTTTTATCTTATTCATAAATTTACCCTCGGAAATTTGGTGTTTCTGTCATTAAACCAATATACCTTATGAGAATAGCATCAGTTTGCAGCTGGTCAATTAACGTTATCGTATCTAATGATCCGCTAATGATATAGAAATATACATTAATTTTAATGCTTTAATAGAGAGAAAAGTTCATCAACACCATCTACTACAGTTATTAGATCTGCTATATCGTTGTCAAAAAACCCGGATAGTTTTACATGATTTAGTAATAATATTAGTGGTTTCCAATAATTCTCACAATTGAGTAGATAAATCGGTTTGTTATGAAGTCCTATATGTCGATATGTTGCTATTTCAAAAAGTTCATCAAGAGTGCCAAAGCCACCAGGAAGAATGAGGAAAGCTTCGGCCTCTTTAAACATCAATGCTTTTCGTTGTTGCATTGATTCTGTGACTTTTAGGGTATGGAGCTGTTTATGTGCCAATTCTTTTTCGTATAGAGCCTTTGGTATGATTCCCATTACATTACCACCATTTTTTAAACAAGAATCAGCTAAAATTTTCATTAACCCTATGTTAGCTCCACCATAGATTATTCTCATATCATTATGTGCTGCCATTTTTCCTACTTTTTGGGTAAGTTTGTGATAATTCTGATTGGATCCATTTAGTGATCCGCAAAAAACGCATAAACTACTAACAGCAACCATGCTTATTCCCCTAAATACTGTTATTAGGCAATTTTACTAAGAATTTATAATTATTAATTTGTTAAATTATCATTAAGAACTCTAAATCTATTGCGGTTATAACAAAAGTTAAGGTTTTTATTTTGTGTGATTTTCTGTTCGTATGGTCTTGTCTGGTGTATTCTACTACAAGTAACTCATTCTGGGGTATTATAAGTGAACCGTAATTTTCTTCTCTATATAGCATTAGCGGTATTAGCAATAGCTGCAGCAATTATTTTGGCCGTCGTTCTTCCTGAAGGTAGCCTTGATAGAAATCTTGAGACCGAGATCCAATCTTCTACTGGTAAAGTAGAAATTCCACTCTCTATTGAAAGGGAGGCTCTTCCAGCCTTTGATGTTGTGAGGGTCAATCCAAAAGGAGATGCGGTTATAGCCGGAAGGGCAACTGCTGGTGCAAAGGTAACTGTTCTTGATGGTGGGATCGAAATAGGGTCTGTGATTGCAGATTCACGTGGTGAGTGGGTTTTACTTCCTTCTAAACCTTTGGCTTCTGGAAATAGAACTTTGACACTAATTGAAACACGTCAAGATGGTGTTGTAATTGAGTCAAACAAGGAAGTAATTATTTCAATACCTGAATATTTAGAAAATAATAATGATCAGGGTCTGGTTGTTCTTTCGCCGCGTGATAGTAAAGAACCGAGCAGAGTTCTTCAGGCCCCTAGTTCTAATCTAGAAGAGATCCCACAAGATTTAAAAAATAGTAATGCAGAAGTTGGAATTGAAAGTATTGATTATGATGATGCGGGTGAAATGATAATCGCTGGTAGGGGCAAGCCGGGTTCAGCACTAAATATTTATGTTAACGATAAGTATTTGGGTACAGTTCGAATTGATGAATCTGGACTCTGGGAGTTGAGGCCAGGTAAGAAAATAATGCCAGGAAAACATACATTTCGTGTTGATCGCGTAAATGAATTTGGAGATGTGCTCGGTCGTATAGAGACACCCTTAACTCGGATGAGGCTGGAAGAGGTAGTTCTTGGCAGCGCTAGTGTTGTCGTGCAACCAGGAAATAGTTTATGGCGTATTGCTCGTCGTGCTTATGGCGGGGGAATTAATTATACTATAATCTATGAGGCGAATAGGGATTTAATTCGTGACCCTAATCTCATTTATCCAGGACAAATCTTTAGTATGCCAGAGCTAAATTAGAATTTTGATCATAATTGAACTAAGAACGTTAAGTATTATTACAATTAAATAGAGGCAAGTCTTGAGATTACATATGCAAGTAAGCTGTTCAGTCGTTTTTTATCTTCGGGTGACATACCGTGAGTTGCAAGGCTATTAACCTCTTTAGCAAAAGGAATTATATCATTTTTTAAACTTTCTCCTTTTTCAGTTAAATGCACTCTAATCTCTCTTCGGTCTAAAGGGTTCCGTTTTCTTTCAATAAGTCCATCACGCTCCATGCGATTTAGCGTATTAGCTGCGGTGGGTTCTTCTATATTTACACGCCGACTTAGGTCCTTTTGCGATATTCCATTGTCTTCCCAAAGGTGGAGTAGTAGTGGTAATTGGCCTGATGAGACACCATACGAAGACATACGTGTATTAAGGGCTTTACTGAAGAATCTTGCGGTTAATGTTGCAAGATGAGCTGTGCTTTCGTCGATTAAAAAGACTGAAGTTGGGTCAGTAAGATGGGTAGTTTTGGCTCTGCGAGTGACAATATAATTCATTGTATTTCCTCCTTGCAGATTAGGATGCTATCTTCATAAGTTGAAAGTAACAAGCAGACGTTTTATTTTACATTAAATGAAATTGATAAGGAACTTAACTATGTCACTCAATAATACATTCAAAAAGAAGTTAAAAAGAGGTAATCCAGTAATTGGGTGTTGGCTATCTTCAGGGAATCCAATCAATGCTGAAATTGTTGCGACTGCTGGTTATGATGCTGTTGTAATTGACCATGAGCACGGCCCTGGCCATCTCCAAGGAGCAATAAGTATACTTCAAGCTTTGGGTGAAGATGGCCCCACCCCTATCATGCGTGTACCTTGGAATGACTCTGTTTATATAAAGAGAGCACTTGATATTGGCGTTATGGGAATAATTGTACCATATGTTCAAAATGCTGATGAAGCCCGTGCAGCTGTTGCAGCATGTCATTATCCACCTGATGGAATCCGTGGTGTTGCACCTCATGCGGCTCGTTGTTCAAGGTGGGGTATGAGGTTAGATGAGTATTTATCTGAACTGAAAGAAAAGATAATTGTAATTTGTCAGATCGAGACAGAAGAAGCCATCAACAATATTCCAGAAATTGCCGCTGTACCAGGGGTGGACATGCTTTTTATGGGGCCAAGCGATATTTCAGCAAGTATAGGTAAAGTACTTAAGGCTGAGGACCCGACCGTAAAGCGACTTTATACAAAGTGTGAATCTAGAATGCTAGAAACAGGGAAATTTTTAGGCACTGTAACACGTCCTGGTAAAACAACAGAATGGACTTATCGTAAGGGTTTCCAATTTGTTATTGCTGGAAGTGATACTAAGTTATTAGCAAATGCAGCGCAGGCACAGGTAGAAAATTTTCAAAATAAATGTCAAAAAAAAGTTCCAAAGAAAAAAACAAAGAAAAAAATAATAAAGAAATAAAAATATTAGTAATATGAATTTTTTAATGAAGTGTAATTAATCTATGAGCGAACCAGATTATTGGAAGAGTGCAATCATTGATCTAAGTAATTCGGACTGTATTCTTTCTAAAATTATTTTTGATAATCCGGATGTTTTTTTGGTTTCAAGAGGGGACCCTTTCTTCACCTTAGTGAGATCAATTGTTGGACAACAAATTTCTGTGAGATCAGCATCTGCAATTTGGTCGCGTCTTGAGGGGCGCTTGCATGAGGTGACGCCTAGTTTGGTATTACAAGCTGGTCGAGATATATTAAGGGAATGTGGTATTACAAGGCAGAAAAGTACTTATATTTATATGTTGGCTGAATCATTTGAAAGCGGGAAAATAAAACCAGAAATTTGGGATAATCAAGATGATGAATCCATTATAAAGGAATTAACGTTATATCGAGGTATTGGTAGGTGGACAGCGGAGATGTTCTTAATTTTTTATTTAGCTCGGCCTGATATTTTACCAATGAGTGATTTGGGGTTGCGCCGAGCCATAACCGAACTTTACTCCAAAAAAAATATTTTGGATGATAATGATATTTTATTAATCGCAGATAAATGGAGGCCATGGCGATCTGTTGCCACCTGGTATCTTTGGAGATTTTTAGATCCTGAGCCGGTTGAATATTAATTCTTTGGGTATTAGATCTTAGTTGGGTTTATAAATGAAGGGTAGTAAGGAAATATGATAAAAAGCTTACCAGTTTCATGGCAGATGGTTTCAAGGTATATTTTATTAGTTCTTGGAGCTTTTCTTATACTATCTGCAGCTCAAGTAGAAAGCTCTGAAGTCACAAGATGTATGGGTGGAGACCATACTAAATGGACTAAATGCTTTGGGGTTTTGCGAGCAGGACTAGCCGGTACTTATTATGGAGAGTTTTTAGATGGGAAAAAAGATGGTCTTGGCATTGAGATAAAATTTGACGGTAGTGTAATCAAAGGTAAATGGGAGAAGGGGTTAATGGTAGAGTTGATTGAATAGCTCATGTATTGAGCGGCGCTACTGCTATTTGCTTTCCAACTATATTGGATCCCAGCTGAATATGTCCCCTGATCGATCCAATGGAACAAAGTTGCCTTTAAGAGAAGGAATTGCATGTTCCTCTATAGATTCCAAATCCCATCCTTCATTACGTTGTACGCTCCTTATAGGCCTATTGGCGTTGAATAGAAAGATTTCATTATTTCTTACGCCAAAAATTTGACCAGTTATTTTTTTGGCATTATCTGATGCTAAGAAGGCTGCAAGGGGTGCGTTTTTGGATGGAGTCATTTTCTTAAGTTTCTCAACTCTTAGTTTTTGTTCTTCACTGTCAGCTGGTATTTCGTTTGTCATTCGGCTCCATGCAAAAGGTGCTATACAATTTGAGTGGACATTAAATCTTTTCATATCAAGGGCTATAGATTTTGAAAGTGCACAGATACCAAGTTTTGCAGCTGAGTAGTTCGCCTGCCCAAAATTTCCTATTAGGCCTGACGTACTTGTCATGTGTACGTAGGAGCCTGATTGTTGATTTCTAAAGTGCTCTGCTGCAGACCTACTTAGAAAAAAACTTCCATTTAGATGTACATTTATAACTGATAGCCATTGTTCAGGAGTCATCTTGTGAAAAATTGTATCTCTTAAAATACCAGCATTGTTAACTATGATATCAATTCGTCCAAATGTTTTGAGTGCGGTTTCTACGATTGATTGAGCGCCTTCCCAAGTATCTACGGAATTAGTATCTACGACAGATTTGACACGCAATTCATCTAATAGGGCTTTTGTTTCTTCAGCGGGATTGGATGAGCCACCTTCTCCTGTAACTGATACGCCAATATCATTTATAACTACTGAAGCATTTGTTCTAGCCAATTCTAGAGCAATCTCCCTTCCGATACCACCACCTGCACCTGAAACAATTGCTACTTTACCGTTGTTCACCCTATCCTCCTATTTTATCTTGAAATTGATCTAAGATATAAAACCATTACTTAATACAATTACATCACGTTCTTTTACTTTTGCATTAAAGTGACCATTTTCCCATATACTAATTTCTATTAGCTCTCCAGGGAATACAGGCTTTGAAAATCTTGCTGACATATCTCTAAAATTTCTATGATTATTTTTGTGTAAGGTGCGCAGTAGTATTTGGCAGACAATCCCAAAAGTGCATAGACCGTGTAAGATTGGTTTCTCAAACCCGGCCTTTTTTGCATGCGCCGGATCAATATGTAAGCGATTTGGGTCACCATTAAGTCTATAGATTAGAGCCTGCTCTGGCCGGGTGTTAATTTCTATAACATGATCTGGATTATCTGTTGGGAATTTATCAACTGTCTTAGCTTTTCCGCTCGGTCCATTATATCCTCCGTCGCCACGTAACATGAGAGTTCGGTTTTCTATGGCAATTATTTCTCCAGTATCCTCGTTGGATAGAATCTTCTCCAAGTAGAGGAGTGCACCTTTATCTAGGCCCTTATCAACTAATTCAATTATTCTTGTTTTACCTACGACTATTCCAGACTTTGGTATAGAGCCTTTAATATTAATTTTTTGATCTACATGGACTACTTTTTGAGAATCTACAGTAGTCTTAGGGTCGGATAGCCAGAACCCTGGGTGGCCAAGTACTGTGCAGTATGACGGGATCATTTCTGGCCCATTGCCCTCATCGACAAATTGAAGTTCCCACGTGTCTATCGGGTCTTGACCTAATCCAATCGATAGTGCGTATTGAACGGCATTTAAGGGATTTATTTTCTGCCTTTTTTGGGGAATTTTGAAATTTATTAATGCATTATAATCCATTCAATTAGGCTTTCCAAAATATTTTTTTAAACAAGTTTCTGTTAAATATAAAAATTACCCGTCGAAATATCCAACAATTGCCACGCTGCAAACATTTTGAATTGGATGTCCGCCAAGGTTATGGGTTAGCCCGTAATTAACGTTTTTAAGCTGTCTTTTTTCCGCACGATTATTGAATTGGAGATATATTTCATAGAGCATTCGAAGACCAGAGGCGCCAATTGGATGGCCAAAACATTTTAATCCTCCATCAATTTGACAGGGAGTGTGGCCTGAAGAATCAAAGTCACCGTCAAGAATAGATTTCCATGCCTCACCTTTTTTTGCTAGTCCCAGGTCCTCCATAGTTACTAATTCAGTTATTGAAAAACAATCGTGTACCTCTGTCATACTTATTTCTGAAATGGGATCTGTTATCTTAGCTTCTTTATAAGCCCGATTAGCAGCAATTTGAGTGGTTTTAAAATTTGAGGCATCCCATGAACTAAATCCCGACTCTTCGCCATTAGATACGCTGAGTTGTAAGGCTTTTACTGAAATTACATTAGATTTACCTAATTGCATTGCTATCTCTGGAGTTGTAACAATTGCGCATGCTGCGCCATCACTTACTCCACAGCAATCAAAAAGTCCTATAGGGTCAGCCACCATTGGTGCTTTTAATGCTTGTTCAATAGTAATTTCTCGTCTTAGATGAGCTTTAGAATTAAGCGTACCATTCGCATGACTTTTAACGGAAACGTGTGCCATGGCGCGCTTTAAGTCTGATTGACTTACGTTATGAGTTCCGCGATAACCCGATGCTAATTGAGCGAAAGCTCCCGGTGCTGAAACTGTTGGCGAGAATAGGTCGTTTGTTACTCCTCGAGTACGGGCTGGTAGTCCTCCGTAGCCAGTATCTTTCAGTTTTTCAACTCCAAGAGCTAGTGCAAACTCTGCTGCTCCAGATGCTACGGCATAGCAGGCTCCGCGAAAGGCCTCAGTGCCACTTGCGCACATATTTTCTACGTGTGTAACTGGAATATAACCTAGTCTAAGAGACGTTGCTAATGGTATTGCGCTTGGTCCAACATTTACAGCATCAAAAGCCGTACTGAGCCATGCAGCATCAATCTGGGACCGCTCAATTCCACTATCTAAAAGACATTCCTCAAAGGCCTCTGACATCAAATCTGATGGTTCTAAGTCCCAGTGTTCTCCAAATTTGGAGCAACCCATTCCTATAATCGCAACTTTATCTCTTATACCTTCAGGCATATCTTTTACCTCTAGTTGTCTATTCTTTTACTGGGCAGGCTTTCCAAAAATATTGCCGTGTATTTCGTCTATCATCTAAATGTTTAATTCTAAATCTCATTTTCACAGCTTTACCTACATCAAAATCAGAATTATTAACATCAGCAAATTCAACCATCATTCTTCCACCACCGATAAATTCTACTAAACCAAAATAAGAAGGGGGGTCTATAGAAAATACAAGATGGTCAGCAGTAAAAGTTTTTACATATCCTTTTAGTTCTGAGAAAGGATAGTCTCCTTGGCTATCTTTTGCTCTGCATTCTGGATTAACGCAGTATATAGATTTTGGATACTGAATCGTCTCGCACTTTTTACATCTTCCCCCACGGAAACCGGTAACCCCCTCTCTATTTCTGAACTGTGCAGTCAAAGCAGGGGGCCTGTCTAATTCTGCTCTTTTGCCAAGGTCTCTTTGAATCAGATTATTAAAGGTTAGAAATTTATCATAATTAGTTTCCTCTACTCTGTTGGCTAGCCAACCCTCTACTCCTGTTAATGGTTTGTAGTTATTTATCTCATTTGTAGTCTTAAACACTAAGACATCACAACCTTGCCCAAATCCTATAGCTACTATAATTTGATTTGGCTTTGCTGATGAGAGGACTAGACTCAAAAGAATAGCTGGGTGTGCAGTTCCGCATTGTCCCACTTCATTCATAAGAGTCTCACAAAGTGCTTTTTCTTCGATGCCACATATCTTAGCTATTTTCTCAGCTACTCTAGGGAATTGGCTGGGTATTATCAGATGATCAACTTTCGATGGGTCGACATCAGACTTTTCTAAGGCCTTTGAGATGGTTGGGGGAATGAGTTTTAACCATCCTTCTTCACGTACCCATCGATCCTCCCAAAGATAGTCATAACGTTCATTACTTGCACGAAACTGATCGACAAAATCAGCGGATAAAGAGGAGCTACCAAGGTATGAGGCAATAACGTTATTTTTTCCAACAACAAACCCCGCCGCTCCATCACCTGAAAGCATTTCTGTGGGGCTTCCCGCTAAAGCGACACGTTTGTCTGATGTTAAAATTAAGGTATCTTCGGAGTTAGCTCTAGAGCTATCTAGCCCACTAAGTATTGCTGATGTTGATGACCTTAATGATCCGCCAACATCAGCTGATCTAACGCTAGTTTTTAGATTTAATGCCTCAGCAGCAATTACAGAATTTTGTCGAATGGAAAATGGGTGAGTGGTAGATGCAAGTATAATCTGTGTGATTGATTCTAAGTTGCCCATATCTCTCGCTGCCTCTACGGCCATCGTGATTGAGTCCTCATCCCAGCTACTCATTGTTCTTTCACCCCTAGATAAGCTAGATAATGAGGGCTCAAACCAAGCATTAGCTGATGCTATTGATGATCGAATCAGTCGGCGTTGAGGAAGGTATGCCCCGAATTTTTTTATTCCTACCACTCTTATCTCCGCTTTACCTCGGGTGGATATATTTAGTTATGTTGATCAAATAACCAAAATATAACAACTTTATTTTAACTTCTTAAGCGTATGTTTAGAATATACGAAATGTAGATTTTATAATGAATATTATTTATGTTTATTTTGGCAGTTATATGATTAGTTATAAATACAAATTTACTGCTTATGTAATGGGATCTTTCTTAGAAACTTTAACCAACCTTGGTAATTTGTATTATCTGAGAATATTTCAGCACTCCTATTAACTTACAAATCTTTTACATAATTACTCTGATAGCATATTATTTGCCAATCTTATTGCCTTAACTACTTAATAAACTAGCGGATATTGAAAGATTATATTCATGAGTCGCGAGAATATCCTTCTTGAAACCAAAGGCCTAACCAAGAGATTTGGGGGGGTTTCAGCTGTTGAGAATGTTAATTTCAAAATTTTTTCTAAAGAATTACGTTGTCTGATTGGCCCAAATGGAGCAGGGAAGAGTACTTTTTTTAGGTGTTTAACACATCAGGAGAAATCTAGCTCAGGCCAGATTTTTTTTAAAGAGCGTGATATTACTAAGCTGCATACCCACCAAATATCAGATCTAGGAATTGGCATAAAAACTCAGATACCTAGTGTTTTCGACGCAATTTCTGTTAGGGAGAATATTTGGTTAGCTGCCAGTAGATTCTGTGGTGGGCGATCAGCTGATGAGTTAACCGATAGTATTATGGAAAAAGTTGGAGTGACTCATCTCAGGTCCTCTTTAGTTGGCCAGTTATCACATGGTGATAGGCAATGGGTTGAAATTGGTATGGTTTTGAGTGGCAATCCAGAACTAATACTTTTAGATGAGCCTACCGCTGGAATGACTAAACAGGAAACTGAAAAAACTGCCTATCTTGTCCAGGAAATTAAAAAATCTGCTTCACTTATCATTGTCGAACATGACATGCATTTTGTGAGATCAATAGCTGATATAGTAACTGTTTTTCATCAAGGTACTATTTTAGCTGAGGGTAAGGTTGATGTTATAATGAATAACTCTCTGGTAAGGGATGTTTATTTAGGCAAGAAGGGTGCCTAGATAGAATGTTAGTAGTGAAAGATTTGAGAGTTTCTTATGGCCGGATCCCAATTTTAATGGGAGTAAACTTCAATGTCTCTAAAGGTGAGGCGGTTGGGATTCTTGGTAATAACGGGATGGGCAAAACAACTCTCTTAAAGTCTTTAGCTGGCTTATTAAAGGCAGAGCAGGGCATTATAAATTTTGCAGGTCTCGATATCACAACTCTTCCTTCACATAAAAGAAATTTATCTGGTGTGGGTTATGTATCTCAATCTAGAGATATTTTTCCAAATTTGACAGTCAGGGAAAATCTAAGAACTGGTATTCTAATGCATGAAAGTTCACGTAAACGGGAAAATGAAATTTTAGATGAGATACTCTTGTATTTACCGCGTTTAAAACCGCTCTTAGAAAGAAGCGGGGGTGTATTGAGTGGTGGAGAGCAGCAAATATTAGCTTTGGCTAGGTGTTTGTGCGGAAGTCCAAGCTTATTACTACTTGATGAGCCAACAGAAGGCATTCAGCCTTCCATCGTAGATGAGATTTCTGAAGTTTTGAATAATCTGAGACTATCAAAAAAATTGACTATAGTACTTGTCGAACAAAATTTAGAATTTGTGGCCGATGTGGCGCAGAGGGTATATATAATTCGTCGAGGTATTTTAACTGGGCAGTTGCTGCCAGGTCAACTTGATGATCCAGAAGTAATAGATGAATTTATTGGAATTACTTAATTATTTATCTAAAGAATAGGTTTTTATTATATAGATTTGTTACTTATTCTTTAGAAGAGAGATTTAATGGAGGTTAAAAAATGGCAGGTCCTGTAATTTGCGACGGAGTATTAGAGCCTGAGGGTCCCGTGTGTCTACCAACTGGTGAAATATATTTAGTTGAAATGGCAAAGAAAAGGTCATGTGTCTCTCGTGTAGATAAGCAGGGGATTCGGCATGAGGTGGGATCTCCTGGAGGTAGGCCAAACGGGCTTACAATAGATGGTGACAATAATTTATGGATTGCTGGGGGAGAGGGGGAAACCTTAGTATGTATGCATCCAAATGGAGATATTATTAAGGCTTTTCAGGGCCCAAAAGGCGACCCATTTTTATGGCCTAATGATCTCGTGTTTGGCCCTAATGGTCTGTTGTATATGACTGATAGCGGGATTCTGCCTGATGATTTCATAGATGGACAGAGTATCAGAGGAGACTATAAGACGTGTCCATTTAATGGCCGTGTTTTTGAGATTGATCCAAAAAAAGGAAATATTATAAGAGTTATTGATAGAAATTTAAAATTTACAAATGGTATCGCATTTGATGACCAGAATAGACTTTATGTAAATGAGACTATAACCGGAAATATATATGTCTACGATATTTTTTCTTATAAAGACTCCCAGAAAGAGACCTTCGGAAATGTTATAGAAGGTGAGCCCGAAGATTTTGTTGGACCTGATGGTATGGCATTTGGTGATGATGGAAACCTATATTGTACGGTATTTGGTCAGGGAAATGTCACAGTATTAGATTCTTCGGGTAATGTTTATAGAAGAATAATTACAAACGGAAAAAGACCGACAAATATTGCTTTCTATGAGCACTTGGATGGTGGAGCTGTAGTTACAGATTTAGGCACATGTCAGTTAGAGGAATTGCAAATTAATTGCGCTGGAAGGCAGCTTTACAAGCCAAAAATTTTATAATTTTAAAAGTTATTTGATATAATTGACAGAACTATAAAAAATTACCCCTTGCCATTTTTTTGCCATTGTATCGACCAATTCTCGACAAACTAAAATATTAAAAGCTATCTCAAATACATTGAGAGGCTGCAAATGTTTTTTAAATTAAGTGAATTTTTGAGAGTTGGTTTCCAAAAGACAAATCTATTTCAATCAATACTGAATTTAAGGAGTCGATACTTTTTAAATAGTTCGGCAGAAAATCAGCTGCGCTCACATGATGAAATAGACAACTCACTAATGTGTCTAAGGGGACTTCGTCAACGATCAAATACTTTGTCAATATTAGTACGAAGCCAGACAAAAATTCATTTACATAAACATTCTGATAGAAAGGAACATGGAAAATGAAAATGCTGGGATTCAAAGTCTTAATTATTGTCTTTATTTCCTCAACACTTGTTGCTTGTATGTCTGAAATTGCAGAGGTTAGGAAAATTACTCCAAAATCTGGTAATTTTAAATCTGAGCTCTCCTCTGCATATAGAGATTTTGCATTATATGAAGCAGACCAAATGTACGATTGGTTTGACGCAAGGAAGTTCGCGAGGAAAGCATTGTCGGCATATAAAAATCAGACTACTCCTCCTGAAGATCCTGATAATTGGAATTTACTACCTACAGATCGTGAGGTTGTGAAAGATGCTCATGTTAGGCTTAATGAAATATTATCCAATTCCTCTTACAGTTTGTATCCTTACAAAGCTGCCTCAGCTCAGGTTTCATTTGACTGCTGGCTTGAGCAATTGGAGGAGGGCTGGCAACTTGATCATATAGCTGAATGTAAGAAAAAATTTGATTTAGCTATACAGAGTTTTGAGGAACTTAAAGAAACTAATAAAGAAATCTCCACTAGTATTACTTCTGTAGTATCAGAATCTCTAAAAAGAAAAGAAATATGCATTAAAGAAGGAAAAATCTCTGATAAAAAAAGTTTGTTTACACTTCATTTCCCCCACGGTCTTGCGGGGCTTAGTGATGAGGTCCAAAGTACCTTGGATAATTCTATTAATTACATAGATTCAGGTAAGGCTTATACGATAATGGTTAGTGGCCATACTGACAGATCAGGCTCAGATGACCTAAATTTGAATCTCTCATTTCAGAGGGCCTATAATGTTTGGCAATATCTAATAGGTCTTGGAGCAAGCCCCAAAAATATATGGATCAGCGCTCATGGAGAATTAAGTGCTAAATTTAGTATAAGGGATGGCCAGAGAGAAGAGCGAGATCGACGAGCTATTGTGGAGATTAAACTGATGGAGGGGGATGGCATTAAAAATAAGGTAAAATGTGAAGACTATGCTGTAAATGGAGTTGAATAAATTATAGAAATTTGATTTACGATAAAAAATTATTACATACAAAGTCTGTCATTAAAACATAGGATTTAAAATGTCACCATCTGATAGATCGAATTTCCAAACAACTGGACCATGGAGTCGCTCCGAAATTATCAATTATTTGGATTCTATTTCTATCCCAATAAGACTTTCTGTTGTCCTCCCAAGCGGTTGGCCTGTTATTGTGTCACTTTGGTTTATACTGGAGGGTGAGAAGCTATGGTTGGCTACTCCAAAGTCGGCACATATAGTCAAGGCCCTGTTGGAGACCGACCGCTGTGCCTTTGAGGTCTCTTCTGATAAACCGCCGTATCAGGGTGTCCGAGGTAGGGGAATTATTAAGGTTCATGATAATGAGGGTGAAAGAATACTTCATTCCGTAATCGATAAATATTTAGCAAGCCGTGAGACATCTCTAGCTAAATGGTTGCTCTCCCGCTCAAGTGCTGAAGTTGCTATATCTATAGACCCGGTAAAAATTTTCTCATGGGATTTCACTGAAAGGATGCAGTCTGATAGCAATTGAGGTTCAAACTTATCATCCTGTTTAATTAACTATGTAATATAACTTTAATATTTATGTAATATAATTGTAATAACAATCCTATAGATCCCATCTAGTAGAAACATTGTACTAATTTTTTAGTTCATTAATGAACTAAAAGTTCAAATATTTTGAGGAAATTATGAAAAAGAACTCTAAAAATATATTTATATTAACGATTGTCTTTGTCTTAGCCTTAGGTATGTACTCATTAAATTCTAGCGATTCTTATGCCCGTGATCAGTTGCGTATTGTTGGGTCGTCAACTGTCTATCCTTTTGCGGCGGCAGTAGCAGAGGAATTTGGTAAAAAAACAGGATTCAAGACTCCAGTTATTGAGAGTACAGGATCTGGTGGTGGTTTAAAGTTATTTTGCGCTGGTGTCGGTGTGGAGCACCCCGATATAACAAACTCATCGCGTAGGATAAAAAAATCAGAAGTAGACCGTTGTAATGAGAATGGAATAAGTGAAATAACAGAAGTCAAAATTGGTTTTGATGGAATAGTAATCGCCAATTCATTAAAAGGTCCTGATATAAATCTGTCCCTACGCTACATCTGGTTGGCTTTAGCAGAGCGTGTTCCTGATTCAAGTGGTAATTTAGTAAATAATCCATATAAAAAGTGGAAGGATATTGATTTATCTCTTCCAGATTTAAATATTGAAGTTTTAGGCCCTCCTCCTACTTCTGGAACTCGTGATGCTTTTGTTGAGCTTGCGATGGAAGGGGGGTGCAAAACTTTCACAGAAATTGCTGCAATGAAAAAGACTGATAAAAAAGCATTTAAAAGTGTTTGCCACACAATTCGTGAAGATGGTCGGTTTGTTGAGGCAGGAGAAAATGATAATCTGATTGTTCAAAAACTTGATGCTAACCCATCTGCATTTGGTGTATTTGGTTATAGCTTCCTTGAACAAAATAAAGATAAAGTTAAGGGGTCCAAGGTAAATGAAGCAGTTCCGAGTTTCGACAATATTTCTGACTCGACTTACCCTATTTCTCGCTCTTTATTTTTCTATGTTAAGAATGCACATGTTGGGTTTGTGCCAGGAATTAAGGAATATTTAGCTGAATTTACAGATGAAGATACTTGGGGTGATTTTGGGTATCTTGGGGATAAAGGTTTGATCTCATTGCCTGAGGGTGATCGTCAGGAAATAAAGAATACAGTATTATCTTTAACACCACTTAAAATGTAATCTCGCTAAAAAACTTTGGAATTCCTTGTCCATGAGTTTGGGTAAGGAATTTTTTTATACTTTTGCAATGTTTATGCTAACTATTATACTAAATTTACAGTCAGAGATTCCATGGTTACTATTACTAAAGACCAAATAAAGTCGAAACCAGTTGCTTGGCTGGATGGATCTACTCCGGATGGGGGTGTAATGCCGGGCACACCTATCTATGCAGTACAGTGTGGTCAGTTCCTTGATCCCCTTAATAAATCATTACAATCAGCCAAACGCATTGATTTAGGTGTAGATGGTAAATTGGTTTTTTTAATTGAGGACCTCCTTACGCATGATGAGGCAAATAAAATAATAGAGATAACAGAATCTCTAGGATATAGACCAGAGGCGCCTGGAATAGTTACTGCGCCAGGTTTAAGGAAAAATAAATCAGTACATTGGTTAGCTGAGAATAAGATCATGAAAGTATTTTTTAATCGTTTATCTCCAGTATTGCCTCAGGAGATTGATGGGAGGCCTTTAGCATCATGCTTAAGCGCGAGGATAAATATGTATCGCTACGACAAAGGTGATGTTTTTAATCCACATATAGATGGAGATTGGCCTGGATTTGATTTGAGTGATGATGGTGAAAGTATGATTGAGATACCTTGTGTAAGGTCAAAACTAAGTCTTGTTTTATATTTAAATGGTATTTCTGATGGTGTAGAGGGGGGGGAGACAGTTATTTATGATAAAGGAAGAGTTGTAAAAATAGTTCCGCCAAAAAAAGGTAGTGCTTTAGTATTTAGACATGGACATACACATGATACCGTTCTTCACGCAGGCGCTCCTGTGCTTGGTGAAATTCCAAAATATGTTGCACGTATTAATATCCTTTATGATGAAAATGAAAATTTTTTAGTATCTGATTATTCCTAAAAACATTATGAGTAGACTCTCTATGAAAGAAGCAACGGATCTCCAACAAAAATATAACACATTAGAAATCTGTTTGAGGCAGATGTCTCAATTAGTTGTAGCTGTTTCAGGGGGTATAGATAGTATGACTCTGGCGCACATAGCTCACTTTGTAGTCGGATCAAAAGCAAAAATGGTTCATGCTATTTCTCCAGCTGTTCCTAAAAGATCAACATCCCTTGTTAAGGAATATGCTGAAAAATATAGATGGGACTTAATCTGTATTAACGCTGGTGAGTTTTCTGACGAAGATTATCTCAAAAACCCCGTGAATAGATGTTTCTATTGTAAGAAAAACCTTTATGGAAGTATAGCTAGGCAATTCCCAGAATTTCAGATCTGCTCTGGTGCTAATACAAACGATCTACTTGATTATCGTCCAGGGTTAGATGCGGCTAAGAACAACTCTGTAAGGCATCCATTTGTTGAGTCCAACATAAGTAAGGCAATGATTAGAAAATTATCAAAAGAGATCGGTCTTCATGGATTATCTGAGTTACCAGCTTCCCCGTGCTTATCAAGTCGCATGGAGACAGGACTGAGAATTGAGTCATCTTATTTAACGATGATTGATTCTATTGAAACAATGTTAGCTGAGAAGGTTTGTTTATCAATTGTTAGGTGCCGTGTGCGCAGCAAGGGGATCGTTATTGAAATTGATGAACCTAGCCTGAAGAAAATTGATACTAATTTAAAGGCATATATAACAGATCATGCATTCCAAATAGCTAAACCATTTTTTGGTGAGCCTGTAATTTATATCGAGCCATATTGTATGGGCAGTGCTTTTTTGCTAGAGGCCGATCGTCAATCGACCATTAATGATCAGAAAAAAATATGAGAATCCTCCAAACTATTCCCCAAAATATGCTTAGCGATGTAGGTAGGGCTGTAAAGGCAGCTGAGGAAAATGGCTATGATATGGTTGTTACAATGGAAAATCGCCATGATCCGTTTCTTGCCCTTGGTTTAGCTGCTGTATCAAGTACTTCAATTTCAATAGGTACAGCCGTTGCGATAGCTTTTCCTAGAAGCCCTATGGTTGTAGCAAATACATGCTGGGATTTGCAGTTAGCAAGTAAGGGAAGATTTGTGCTTGGTCTTGGGCCGCAAATAAAGCCTCACAATGAAAAAAGATTTTCTGTTCCCTGGTCTGCTCCTGTGCCTAGATTGCGCGAATATATTCAAGCCTTACGGGCAATTTGGTCTTCTTGGGAAAAAGGCGAAAAACTCTTTTTTGAAGGTGATCACTATACCTTTACTTTAATGCCACCAAATTTTGTTCCACCTTCAGATGGTCATCCGCCTATTCCTATAACTATCGCCGCTGTTGGCAAGCACTCATTAAGATTAGCTGGATCTTGCTCTGATGGAGTTAGATTACACCCTTTTTGCACTCACTCTTATGCTAAGCAGGTTGCTTTAAAAATTATAGAAACAGAACTTGATGAAAGAGGGTTATCCCGTGAGAACTTTGAGGTAACTGGGGGGGGATTTTTAGCAACTGGGGCAACAGACCAGGAGGTTGCTTCTTCAATTGAATGGGTGAGATATAGAATTGCTTTCTATGCCTCCACTCCATCATACTGGCCTGTTCTGGAACACCATGGATATGGGGACTTGGGAAGGAAATTAAACAAAATGACTAAAGAAGGACTCTGGGATAAAATGTCTGCTGAGGTATCTGATGACCTTGTCTATTTATTTTCTGCTGTAGGTAGATATGATGAAATTGTAGCAGCTATAAAGACTAGATTTATTGGTGTTGCTGATTCAATATACGGGAGCACTTCAATAGATAAGCCATCTACTTTGCCCTCAGACTTAATTCAAGAAATCAAAGAAATTCCCACTGAGTTTAAAAAATTCTCTGGTAATTGGTAAGTATATAGAATTAATTATTGAACTAGTATATTTACCATTAGTAGGTGTTGCATATATTTTAGCTTAAATTAAACATTTCTATTAATAGGTTTTTTTAATGGGTAGTGCATTATTTTTTGGTTTTCTTCTTGGTTTACGTCATGCTTTAGATGCTGATCATCTGGCAGCTGTTGCAACGCTTGCATCAGGCAATCAAAAGCCTAAAGAAGCTTTAAAGATGGGCTTTGCCTGGGGTGGTGGTCACGCTCTTACTCTTTGTGCCGTTGGAATAATTGTTATGTCCTTCGATACTTTTCTACCCACTAATATATCATATTTACTCCAATTTTTAGTGGGGTTAATGCTGGTTTGGCTAGGAATAGACGTAATATTAAGATTGAAAAAAGCACGTATTCATTTTCATTCCCATCGACATTCAGATGGAACTGTTCATTTTCATGCACATTCTCACGGTATTCAAACTCCGCATAAAAATATAGACCATAATCATCAGCATTTACGTCGACCTACTCTCAGAGCTTTTTTAGTTGGGTTAATGCATGGGATGGCCGGGTCAGCTGCTCTTCTAATTTTTGCTATAGATAATTTTGAAAGTATTTGGACTGGTCTGGTTTACATTGGTCTTTTTGGGTTGGGTGCCATGACAGGCATGGCATTACTGACTGTTGTAATTGCTGTACCGCTTAGGAGTCTAATGAAACGACTTTCTTGGGGTTACAATTATATGATTTTTACGCTTGGAATTATATCTGTTGGTATTGGATTTTGGGTTCTAAGTGAGGCTTCATCAGCTACTTTTAATTGGCTTTTTGCCTAAAATCTTTGCAGATTGCTTTCAATTTATTTTTTTCAATAAAGCTATTAGTTGCGTTTTTGTATTATAACTGGATAAATAGGCTTACGAGTTCAACTAATCTATAGTATACCCTAATCAAGGTTTATAATAAATATCTAGGAGATAAAGGTGGGGGCCAATGTCGGAAAAAATTCAGAAAGTTAAATTGGAAGTACCTGCAGCGCTCCGGATGTCTCCGACTGGAAGGAAAGTAGCTCAGTTGATAGCTGATAATATTTTCTGGGCATTTTTAGCGCTAATGATCATTTTGGGTTCAGCTATAAGTAACCCTTGGGTTAATGTGGGCCTAACGGCGAGATAGTTATAAGTTTCAGATAACGGTATCATTTATGCAACGCCTTTTGACTCGACTGATGGGTATTAGTTTCACAAAAGGGAATTGCGTATGAATAGAATGGAGCGCAGACGTAAAAGCAAAGTCATGCGCCATGACCAAAAACACCAGGAATTAATTAAGACAGCTGTTAAGCATTTAAGTGCTGGAAGGCCAGATCGGGCAAAACAACTTTTGACAAGGGCTGTTAAGCAAGCTCCTGATGATGCAACGTCTATACATTTTTTGGGCGTAGCAAACTATCAGTCAGGTGATTATGTCGCTGCTAAAGAAGAACTCATCAAAGCTATAGAAATAGCCCCTGAGTATGCTGAGGCTCAAAATAGTCTTGGAAATATTTATCTCGAAGAGAGAAATTATAACCTAGCTATAAATTGTTATAATAAGTCAATAAGTCTTCAGCCCAGTTATGCCAATGCGCATACAAATTTGGGAGAGGCCTTAATTGGTAATGGTGATCTAGAGGATGCAGAAATTTCTTTCAGGCGAGCTATAGAAATTGATGATCAAGCTTTAGAGCCTAGTTATCGACTTGCAACAACTTTACTTGGTCTTGGAAAAGCTTGTGATGCGCTCGTTGAAGCTGAAAGATGTTTAGCTATTAATCAGTGGTGTCAAAACGCTCTGGCAGCAAAAGTAATGGCACTACAACTATTAGATAGGCAGGGGGAGGCTGATGTGCTTCAAGACTTTAGTCGCCTTGTTTATTCCCCTCGAGTGGAGTGTCCTGTAGGTTACGAGTCAGATGATGATTTTAACTACGCACTCTCTGAGGCAGTGAAAGTTTGTCCAACATTAAATTGGGAGCCTCTGAACAGAGTTACTCAAAATGGAGCTGTTACTGATAATATGTTGTTAAAGCCAGACCGAGCTATTCAAGAGTTTGAGAAGGCTTTAAGGGTGTCGATTGATCAATGGATAAAATCATTGGAACCTGAAATTGACCATCCTTTTTTAAACCGCATACCTAGCAATTATAAGCTTAAATTTATTGCATCCATATTAAAGGCGGGTGGCTGGCATCCCCCTCACCTTCATGAGGCTGCATGGTTAAGCGGTGTTTATTATGTCAATTCTCCATTAATTAATTATGAGGCTGTAAATGAACAAGTTTCTGCCTTAAATCCTGAAAGTGATCAGGATGGTTGGTTAGAATTTGGGCGTCCTGACTATATATTACCTGCTGATTTTAGCCCAAAAACTATTTCTTTACCCCCGATAGTAGGCATAGCGCGTTGTTTTCCTTCATATTTTTTCCATGGGACTATCCCTTTCTCGGTAAGTGGAGAGAGAATTGGGATAGCTTTCGATGTTTACCCTGTGGATTAATTTTCTCTTTCATGCATGGACTTACTATCATATGATGGTCTGAGATAGGGTAAAAAATTATGGGGGAGAAAAAAAGTGCTTGAGGGGCTTGCCTATATGATAAGCACATGAATAAAATATTAAGCAAATGAATAAAATTGTTACCACATGAATATTTTTTACTAAATGCTATACCCTAATGGGTATATCCAACAATATTCTATAGGTCGTGGTGATTTATAGGATGGGCGTGAGTTAAATGCGCCATAAAAATAGCACTAGGGAGGCTATAAAATATGCGAGTTAGCCGTCGAAACTTTGTAAAGGGCGCAGCAGTTGGTGCTGCTGGCGTCGCTGCTGCATTTCCGCAGATGTATATTAAGGATCACGGCCAGGCCTGGGGTGCGAAGCCCTGGATAACGAAGGACGGCAACGTTAAAGTCGGACTTCTCTGGTCACTAACAGGAAACTTGTCAGTTGTAGAAAACGACTCCACTCAAGTATCACTTTTTGCAATAGATAAGTTGAATGCAGAAGGTGGTATTGCTGGTAAACAAATCGAGCCAGTAGTGGTCGATGCAAAATCCGATATTAAAGTTTATTCTGAGAAAATGACCCAGCTTATTCTTCGTGATCGGGTCGCTACCGTTCATGGGAGTTACACTTCTGCCAGTCGTCGAGCTGTGATGCCAATTATCATGAAGTGGAATCACCTGTATTACTATCCGACTTGTTATGAGGGTCGCGAATGTATGCAGAATATTATTAATACTGGTCCATTGGCTAATCAGCACTCTTACGATCTTGTGCCTTATATGGTTAAAGAATTTGGACCGAAGGTTTATCTTGTTGGCTCAAACTATATTTGGCCAAAAGAGTCTAACAAGAACGTTAAAGTATGGTTAGAGAGAGCTGGTGGTGAAGTAGTTGGTGAAGATTATGTGCCACTTGGTGGTTCTGAGTTCTCACCTGTCTTCAACAAAATTCGTCAGCAAAAACCCGACTGGATTATGTCAACTGTAGTTGGAGATTCAGACATTGCCCTTCATAGGCAGTTCCTTCAAGAGGGTTTCAAATCTGATAAGATGCCGATCGCCGCTTTGACTACTGGTGAGATTGAGACAGCCGCCATGGGTCATGAGGCTGGAGCTGGTCACTTCTTATCTGCTCCTTACTTCCAGGACCTTAAAAATCCAACAAATGAATGGTTTGTGGACGCTTATCTATCTAGTAAGTATGGTGGCGGTGGAGTTACTCACTACAACATGGAAGAGACTTATCTTGGAATTCTCATCTGGAAAAAGGGCGTTGAACGTGCTCTTGAAGAGGCAGGTGGTGATTGGGAAGCCATTACTCCAAGGATGATTCGTGACGTTTCAGGAAACTGGAATGGCCAAGGTCCTGTTGGTCTTACGGATGAAGAGTCTCCAGAAGGTAAGGTTTGGATTGACCCAGATAACTTTAATATTTGGCTTAAGCCAAAAATTGGACAGTGTGGGTCTAACGGTCAGTTCACTATTGTTAAGGAGGCTCCTGAGCATGTTGGCCCAGATCCTTTTGCAATCTATCCTGATCGTGGTGTCTGTAAGGCTGATGGACTACATAAGCCAGATGGGACAATCCAGAAGGACGTTTTATAAGTCACTAATGGGGTTTCGGGGCAGAAGTTTAAATACTTCTGTCCCGTCGCTTTTTTGAGATTTATTAGTATGTTATTTAAAAGTTTTTTTATATTAGGCAGTAGGGTTATCAGGTATGAGCGTCCATGACTTTTGGACTCCTTTTGCATTAGAGCCATTTATTAATGCGTTAATAATAGGCCTCAGTCTTGCCAGTATATGGCTGGTGGCAGCGCTCGGCTTGACCATAATTTATGGAACTATGGGTGTCATAAATATGGCACATGGCGAGTTTATTATGCTGGGCGCCTATATTACATGGATATTGCAGTATTTTTTAGGTTTCCCTTGGCTGTTATGTCTGCCGATATCGTTTGTCGTGGTGGGTTTTATAGGTTGGCTTGTCGAACGTGGTTTGATTCGACATTTGTACGAGAGACCTCTTGATACCCTTCTTGCGACCTGGGGGGTCTCTCTTGTTTTCATACAAAGTATAAGACTTATATTTGGGGGGGAACCTCAGTACATTGATACTCCAGAATGGTTGAAATCTGTAATAGAAATAGGTTTTGTGTACATACCATCAATAAGAATATTCATTTTTGGTCTTGCCCTAGGGCTTGTTGGTCTTACATGGCTCCTCCTGTATAAATCTAATTTTGGGGTTCAAGTTAGAGCGGTGATGCAGAATAGGGAAATGGCTGCATCTTTTGGTATAAATTCTAGTAAAGTGTATGGTCTAACCTTTGCTTATGGTGCTGGTCTTGCAGGTATCTCTGGGGCTATGTTCTCCGGTTTAAAAACAATTTTTCCTGATATGGGACTCGGATACGTGGTGGAGGCATTTCTTGTAGTTGTTACAGGCGGTGGGGAGTTATTTGGTAGTCTAGCAACCGCTGGTATCATGGGTGAAATGTTCTCGATATTCTCATACTTTACTAATGACACTTTTGCCCGTTTCGTGCTGTTTGTTTTAATTGTGATATTCCTTAGGTTCCGTCCTCAAGGAATATTTACTCCTAGCATGGCTAGGCGATAGAGCTGTTTGGGTAGGGGTATATAGCAGTGGAAAAACGTAACCTTTATCATGATAAGCGTGCTCAATGGGCAGTGTATCTAGTAGCTTTTGGGGTGCTAGCTCTAATACCAGTTTGGATGGGTGATGACCCATTTACGCTTAATCAGTATGCTCGATATGGAGTATTTGGTATTTTAGCGTTGTCTGTCAGTCTTGTTTGGGGTTTCGGGGGCATACTTAGTTTGGGTCAGGGTATCGCTTTTGGCATGGCCGCCTACGGGATGGCAGCTACTATGCAAATGCAATATCAGGATCCTGTAAATGATCCTATACCAAGTTTTATGTTAACTAATGAGCTAACTGCTTTACCAACTGTTTGGGAGCCCTTTTGGCATACCTCAGTAGGTCTCATACTTGCAATGGGTATACCGGTTGTTTTTTTCGTTTTGTTTGGTTTGCTAATGTTTCAGGCAAGGCTAGCTGGGGCCTTTGTTGCAATTATGACCCTCGCTATGCTTGGTGCTTGGTACAATATGGCATATGACATGCAGCCATTTACAGCTGGCTTTAATGGTATATCTCCACCGAATGCATTTCAGGCCTTCGGCGTCGAAGTTGACCCATATAGTAGTATGATTTACTGGGTCTCTTTAGGTGTCCTAGCAGCACTTACTCTTTTAACCAAGTTATTACTTCAAAGTAAATTTGGGACAATAATCCAGGCAATACGAGATGACTCTGAAAGGGCGAGATTCTTAGGTTATAACGTTGCTTTTTACCAGGTCGTAGTTTTTGCATTGGGTGGTTTGATCGCTGCTCTTGGGGGAATGGTTTGGGTTATAATTGTTCAATATGTATCACCTACAGCCTTGGAGATTTTCTTTAGTATAACGATAGTTATATGGGCAGCCGTAGGTGGGCGTATGTCGTTATTTGGAGCTATATTCGGAGCAATATTTATTAATGCCGCTCAGAGTTATGTTGGAGATGAGTTCCAGGCTACGTGGTTCATTATTTTAGGTACTGTTTTTATCGTAGTGGTTCGGTTTCTCCCCAAGGGTTTTGCAGGGTTATTTGAGTACGCAATAAGTTTTGTGCCGAATCCCCTACCTCCAAGTAGAAGCCTCATCTCTGGTCAACAAAAGTAATACTGTGAAAGGAGAGCAAGAAAATTGAGTGCCATCCTTGAATTACATGGAGTAACTAAGGCTTATGACGCCTATACGGTTGTTGATAACTTTAATTTGACAGTAAATGAGGGCGAGCTAAGGTGCTTACTTGGGCCAAATGGTGCTGGTAAAACAACGACCATGGATTTAATTACCGGTCGTCAAAAGATGACAAGTGGTAAGGTGGTTTTCCAGGGACGTAAGATATCAGGTATGAGTGAGCATAGAATCTGTCAACAGGGTATTGGCAGAAAATTCCAGATTCCTGCAGTTTTTAAGGATCTAACAGTTCAGGAAAATCTAAGGGTTGCTTTGACTCGTACAACTAATCCATTCATGAATATGATTGAGTTTGGAAGGGGTTCTGGCCGAGAGCGCCTTCAGCAAGTTGTCGAATTAGTTGGGCTGCAAGAAAGGCTTGACGAGTTGTCTGGTAACCTTAGCCATGGAGAAACTCAATGGCTTGAGATTGGTATGGTGTTAACACAGAACCCAAAACTCTTGCTAATGGACGAGCCAACAGCTGGTATGACAGAGCAAGAGACACAGAAAACTTCTGATATTTTCAATCGTCTTAAGGGCGAGCACACTCTAATTGTTGTTGAACATGACATGGCCTTTGTTAGAGAAATTGCAGATATTATTACATTGATGCACTTGGGCAAAACACTTGCCGAGGGTCCAATGGATCAGGTTGAGAATGACCCAAAAGTTCGAGAGGTTTATCTGGGTAGTGAGGGGATAACAGATGCTGCTTGAACTAAAGGATGTCACCTCGTTTTATGGTAAAACACCAATACTACAGAATATTGACGTAGGTGTTGAGGATGGTCACTGTCTGGCAGTTCTGGGTAGGAATGGTGTTGGAAAAACAACTCTTGTCAGAACAATAATGGGTCTCACCACACGGATGACAGGAGAAATGCATATTGCCGGGGAAGAGGTTACAAATAGCCAAACTCATGAGCGTTCAGCAGCTGGTGTTGGTTATATACCCCAGGGCCGCGGTATTCTTCCGAAGTTTACTGTTAAGGAAAATATACTCTTAGGTACTTTCGCTAGAGCTGATAATCAAAGATCAATTCCAGACATGTGCCTTGAACTTTTTCCTTACCTTGCTGAGAACTTAGATAAAAGGGCTGGAACACTCTCTGGAGGACAACAGCAACAGTTAGCTATAGCGAGAGCATTGGCAACTGATCCTAAGATACTTTTATTAGATGAGCCTACAGAGGGTATTCAGCCGAATATTGTTCAAGAGATTGAGGCAACTATTCTTCGCCTAAATAAAGAAGTTGGACTTACCTTAGTCCTAACTGAACAGCATATAAGGGTAGCTAGAGAGCTATCTCATGCTTTTGTTATAATGGATAATGGAAGGATAGCTGAGAGGGGGGTTATTGGGGAGCTCACTGATGAAATAGTCGACAAGTATCTAACTTTATAAATAGTTTCAAAATTGAAATATTAGTAATTAAGTATTTTATTAAAAGTTTTTAGAGCTTATGGATAGGGAGTTAAAAATATGATACGCATACCGCCAGAGGGGAGTAACGAAAGAGGTCGCCTGATAGCCGAGCACAAAGCATGTATTGAATCCATGCATGGTGTGCCTGGGTGTACAATTTTACGCTGCGCTACGCCTGGGGATACAACCGATGTTTCTGGAGGAATCCACGAGGATCATCTTCTTAATCGTGTCCTTTTACGTATGCGCGCCCAGCCTGCTAAGGGGAAACTGCTAGTGATTTGTACTAAGGTTGAAAAGGAGTGGAGAATTGGCCGAGCATCTGGTATCCGCGGTGTTCCTCCAGAGTTTGTTAATGATAAAATTTATGACAATGAACAAGATCCACAACATGATATTTTCTTGATGCGTCTCGATGAATTTTCTGAGAATGACGGATACCCAGAACACTATCATGAAGGTTGGAAGCGTCGTGACGATGGGTGGGCAGCCACCTAAGTTATTCTGAGGAGAAAAATTAAATTAAATTAAATTAAATAGTTCGCCTTGTGCAAGATTCATGGATGTTATTATCAGCTTATGTCTTACTAGAGCACAGGTGGGGGAAGGGAGTTAAATATGTCTTGGATGAGACTGACTGGATACGCTGACAAGTTTGGTGTGCACCCAGGAGATAAAATTAAATTCTATGTAAATTGCGATGGACCTGGCAAGTTTGATGCGCAATTGGTTAAGATGATTCATGGTGATACAAATCCCCGAGGTCCGGGTGTAATTGAGCACGATCTTGATGCATCCTTTAATGGAACTCATAATGGGCAAAAGCAGACTATACACAGTGGTTCGTATGGTTTTGTTGAAGATAAAAAACAATTCCGTGTAGACAGTTTTACAATTCAGTGTTGGGTTTGGCCAACAACCCCGAAAACTCACCCTAAGTATTGGAAACATGGTGCTCAGGGCCTGGTAACTAAATGGCATCAGGACACGGGTTATGGGATTTTTATAAATGAAGACGGATGTGCTGAACTACGTATTAATGGAGAAAAAATAACTACGGGAGCTCCAATTCGTGATCATGCATGGCATTTCTTAGCTGCAAGTTATGATGCACAAACAGGAGAGGCTATATTATACCACGAGCCTCAAGTAGTTTATGCTTTAGATCCAGTTATTCCTCCGGTAAGTAAGAAAGTAAGTGGTCCTATAAAACATGATGGTAGTCCTGTTGTTATTGCTGGTTATACAGGAGAGCATAGTAACGATCCAACAGCAAAATCTTCTGTTCCTAGCGGCATAGTTATAAATGGTCACTACAACGGAAAGATTGACAGCCCAAGGATCTGCGATCGTGCTCTAAGTAGGGCGGATATTGAGACAATGAAACAGGGTGCTCAGAGAGGTCTAACTGAGCGTAGGAATGCGGGTCCTACAGGAGAGCTGTCAAAGTGTATTGTGGCTGCATGGGATTTTTCCGATGGAATTAATACCATAGTAGGAAAGGATCATGGTCCTTATGTGTTTGATGCGCAGATCGTAAATTGCCCAACTCGTGCTTTAACTGGCCATAACTTCACTGGCCATAACTTTGATTGGAAGCATGCACCTCAAGAGTATGGGGCAATCCATTTTCATGATGATGATGTTGATGATGCAAGATGGGAAGTGAGTTTCGATTGGGATGTCCCTGAGGGCTATGAAAGTGATAACTACTGTGTAAAAGTTACAACCTCAGAAGGCGACGAGGACTATATTCCATTTTGGGTTGTCCCACGCGTTGGCGAAGAACAGTCAAAAATCGCTGTAATGATACCGACAATAAGCTATATGGCATATGCTAATGAGCATTTGGCAAACAATGCAGGTGGCGCGGAGCTTCTAGTATATAGAGTTCCAATAATGCAACATCAAAATATGTTTTTAGCTGAACACCGAGAGTATGGTGGTTCCATTTACGATACTCATACGGATGGTAGTGGTTTGTGCTTATCGTCACGACTGAGGCCTATACTAAGTATAAGACCTCAATATGATCACTTCCTTATGCAGGCACCGTGGCAGTATCCTGCTGACCTACACCTAATCTATTGGCTTAATCAGATGGGCTATAAATATGACATTATAACAGATGAGGATGTCAACTATGACGGACTTGCACGTATAGAAAATTATAATGTTATTATTACTGGTTCCCATCCTGAGCATAATTCAGGACCTCAACTAGATGCCCTGCATGATTACACGCAACGTGGTGGCCGCCTAATGTACATGGGCGCAGACGCATGGTATTGGGTTCATTCATTCCATCCAGCTTACGATCATCTGGGTAGGGGGATAGTTACTGAAATGCGTCGATGCGAGTCAGGTATTAGAACCTGGCGCGCTGATCCTGGAGAGTATTATCACCAGAGCACGGGTGAACTTGGAGGTATGTGGCGTTATAGAGGAAGGTATCTCCACTCAGTTGCTGGAACAGGGATGTCATCTGAGGGCTTTGATATATCTAGTTATTATTCTAGGACTCCTGAGTCTAACGATCCACGGGTTGCTTGGGCATTTGAAGGTATTGAGTATGATGAAAAGCTAGGAAACTTTGGCCTAGTTGGCGGTGGAGCAGCAGGTACTGAACTTGATATAGTTGATACTATGCTTGGTTCACCTCCTCATACCCTTATTGTTGCAACTTCAGCTGGTAGGCATACTGAGGGCTACCTTTTGGTTATGGAAGACTTCGGATTTAATCAGCAAGGTTTAGACGGAACACAGCATCCTAGGGTACGCTCGGACATTGCGTATCATGAGACACCTAATGGTGGTGCATGTTTTGCATTTAGTTCTATTGCTTTCTGTGGTTCTTTACCATGGAATAACGGTGATAATAATATATCTAAGCTTGTGGGCAATGTTCTTGACCGTTTTTCACAGGATGGTCCTTTACCTGATGCTCCAGAGGATTCAGTTATTCATCGTGGACGTGCAGACTATGATCCGCCTATGAATAAACAACGTAAATAGTGACGTGCATGAATGGGAAGGTGGGGTAGTTTATTTACTCCACCTTTCTGCACTATTACATATGAGAACACCTGAGTGTAATAGTGCCGGGGTTACTGTTGCTACATTTATGCTCTGAGGAAACAATGGCTCTACATCCAGAACTTGGTTATTTTGATGAAGGTCTAGATCTAACAGATCCTGCAATATACGATGGATCTATAGCAAAAGAGGGAATAGCAAACATTTTACCTCCAGTTGCTTATAGGTCGCGTATTTTTTCTGAATTAGAAGATGAAAAAGTTTGGACACGTAAGTGGTGTTGTATTGGCAACAAAAATCAGTTGTCAGAAGAAGGTGATCTTTTACCTTACACACTAGGAAATCACGGTATACATGTTCAGCTTAATAAGGGTCAATTATCTGGACGTTTTAACTTCGCGCAACATGGAGGTTGCCGTTTTGTCCCCGCACAGTGTCAAACTGGAAAAAAAACAAAGTGCTCTTATACATCCTGCGGTTATAGTAGAGACAGAGATATTCTAAAGATCTCTGATGTTGATAAAGATACACCTACCCTGAGACACTTTGTTGGAGACATGCCTGAAAGAATGCTTCCTATAAGAGTTGAAACCTGGGCAGGGCGTGTATTTGTAAACGTAGATCAAAATTCAAATAGTCTTGTTGAACAATTAAGTGGCCTGGATGAGAGTGCGAATAAAAAACTGGATAGTTTTATAGATCTATCAGGATTTTGGATGCCATTAGATGGTAATTGGAAAGTTCTTATGCCAGCCATTATCGAGGCAATTGGTAACGAGCTCGGCTTGGTTCATCACTGGGAGGAGCTTTCTGCAAAAAAATATGATAAATCTGAGGCGCCAGAGTATTTGGTATTAAATGGTTCTCGATCAGAAAGACCATTCACTTTGATTTGGATTTTTCCTAATACATTGATAGAATTTTCAGAGGAATTTTCTACAACAATTATTGTTCAGCCAACCGGCCTTGATGAGGCGCTTATTAGAGTTCGATTCTTGCAAGATCCTAGTGCAAAGTTAATAGATCGAGAATTTGACATTTATAATGCTTTATGGCGTGACCGTCTGGAAGAAGCAAACACTATTTCCATTAAGAACCATAGAGTTTATGAGGCATGGGGGACTCCACATAGTCCCGGAACATCGAATGAAATATTACCGAAGGGGCCCTCTGGCCCTGGTTATATATTTCAACAGTATATAATTAACAAACTTTTAACAGATTATGAATATGTATGGAATGCGCCATTGTATTCGAATGCAAGGCGTTAGAAGGTAAACTATAAGTAGGTAATAATATGGTTTTCAGCGTTCAGCAGATAAAATATGAAGTTCTTGCTTATATCAAAGAGTTTGGGGGGGACTTTTCAGATTACTATGTAGGTATTTCTGCTGATCCGAAAAAAACACTATTTGAAAACCATGGTCTAGATGAAAACGATGATCCATGGTTATATAAACAAGCATTAACTTTTTATGCTGCTCGTACAATTCAAAACTACTTTCTCGATCGCCTAGGTACAGACGGTGAGTCTGTTAAGAAAGGTGATGAAGATATGGACTGTATATATGTCTACAAAAAAAGTGACAGAACAAAGCCATAAGAAAACTACATCAGACGACAAGCGCGAATCCTTGCGCTTGGAAACCCTGGAGTATGGGCGCAAGGCATATATGAAAGGGGATTTTGATCAAGCTATGAATACTTGGCTTCCTTTAGCTGAAAACGGCGATGTTGAGGCTCAGGCATGGGTGGGTTCGCTTTATGCCAATGGGGATGGTGTGAAAATAGATCCATCTGTCGCATTCCAATGGTATCTTAGGTCTGCAAAAGGGGGAAACCCTCAAGCTCAGGCAAACGTTGGCGCTCTCTATGCAATGGGTCAGGGGGTTGGTCAAGATATGGCTGAGGCTGTACGTTGGATACGTAGAGCGGCGAGAAATGGAGATGCAAATGCTCAATTCAATATGGCAGTACTATATACAAAGGGTGATGGTGTTAAACAAAACCCAACTAAGGCAGCCGAATGGTATCGTAAAGGAGCTGAAAATGGGCATCATCAATCTCAGGGTAGATTAGGGCACATGTATCATGTTGGTGATGGCGTTAAGAAAGATCGAGTCGAAGCTTACCTCTGGCTATCTTTAGCAAGTCAACATGGTATAGGTAGCGCGTTAACTGCATTAGAAAAAGTCATAGGTGAAATGTCATCTGATGAAAAAGCTGCGGGTATGAAGTTAGTGGAAATGTGGAGGTCGCAGCATGGTTCAAGCGGAGGCTCTGCCGTATTTACGCCATTACCTGAATAGTTCATCTCATAGATTTATACATTTAAATTTTTCTACAAATCCATTTTTATCATTCAACTCTATTATAATTTGAAATTCACTAAAATCTTTCCAGGGAGCCTCGCTTTTTGGGCAAGCAATAATTGAAGTAATCTCTCCTGGTGTTGATGCTTGTCCATGCCTGCTAGATCTTAAGCTAGGTGTGAAATATAATGATGTAGTTATTTTTGGAGATTCAGGTATACCTTCTGCTATAATTTCCCCTACTTCCCAGTCAACTGGAAGGTCATGGTAGCGATAATACTTTTTTAGAGATGATATAGCTTTCTGAGAGCGTTCGAGTAATGTTAAATTTGGTTGTATAGATTGATTTTGATTTCGTTTTAACTCTTGTTGAGTTTCATATAACGCAACTATTACTATAAATATTAATAATATTGCGCTAAATATTATCCAACGTTTTCTAGTGCTTTTGGGCTTCTTTTTGTTAGAATTTTTTTGCACTTTAGTGTCCTGTATTATTTTTTAAAGATGATTATAGGCTAACTAAAACTTAAGTAGTAAGGAGAAGGAATATGGAAATAGAGAGAGCTATCCAAGAAGAATTTGCGAAAAGAGATGAAGTCATACTAGCACTAGAAATGCTCTTAGTTGATCAGGCATCACGGTTACTTGCTTTAGAGTCCATTGTGTTAAATATGACGAATATAAACGATGTGTCTATAGGTGATGTTAGAGCCCAAATTAATAAGGAATCACAGAGGTTTAGTAGCTACCTCGAAGGTGAAGGTTTGAATGGGTTCATCCGGCGGGCCACAAATACAGCTGAGATTTTTTTAGGTAAAAAATAATAAATGCTAATAATTCTTGTCAAAAATATGCCTTTTTCTCTAAAAAAATATTCTTATTTAGAAGTTGGACACAAGGCTGAACAAGAGCCATAATCTCTGATAGATATAGATGTATGTAAAATCAATATTAGGGAGTAATTAAATGCCACAGGGATCGATATCTTCTAGTGATGATGCAGTTGGTGTTGCTGTAGTTAATTACCAAGTTCCAGTAGTTGAGACTAAGAGCCAGGTAATTGACAATTGCAAAAGAATATCAGGTTTTATAGATGGGATGAAAAGGGGCTATCCAGGATTAGATCTGATAGTTTTCCCAGAATATACTACTCAGGGGTTTCATCCAACAAAATGGTCTGACCTTACTACAACTCTTACTGGAGATGAGATGCAGATTTTCTCTGAAGCATGTAAGAAAAATGGAGTGTATGGGATTTTCTCGTTAACTGGCGAAGAACATCCGGATGGTTTGAATCCTTATAATACTTTAGTGATGATTAATGATCAGGGTGAAACATGTTTAGTGTATAGAAAGATTTTCCCCTGGACTCCTCAAGAGCCCTGGACAGCCGGTCATGAAACAGCTGTGGCAGAAGGGCCGAAAGGACTCATGGTTGGTGGTACGATATGCTATGATTGTAATATGCCAGAAATTGTTCGTGATACTGTTATGAAAGGTGCTGAGCTTGTAGTTAGAATTCAGGGTTACATGTATCCTTCAAAGGAACAACAGAGGCAAATTGCTCAAGTAAGAGCCTGGGAAAACTTAACTTATGTTGCAGTCGCAAATATGGCTGGCCGGGACCTGGTTTATTCATACTTTGGTCATTCAAATATAGTTGACTTTGACGGTAGTGTGCTGGCTGAGTGCGGTACAGGTCCTGATGAGGCGACCTATGCAACTCTATCTTTAACTACAATTAGAGATGCTAGGAGAAATTGGACGGCTGAAAATCATTTATATAATCTAGTTCACCGTGGTTTTACATCTGAACCTGGTGGACATGCAAAAAATCCCTTCGAGTTCTACGATAAATGGGTCAATGATCCAGAAGGGGCCCGTGATGACGTGGAGATGTTAACTAGAGACCATGACAGTCCCGATAAAGCAACAACCCCAAAACTTTCGGCGCCTCCGCGTGCAGCAAAGGTTTCGAATTAAATAAATTGATAAATGGGGAGGTTTTTGTCGGCAGGATTGGTGGCAATAACCTCCCCTCAAATTGTTATTTTAGTGGTATTTAGGATTAAAAAAGAATTAATCTTCTCCTTTGTTGTAATCCCAGGTTAACCAATCTTTTGGTGTTATAGTAACTATAGTTCTGCCTTCGGCCATAATTGGCACAGTATATTCATCTGCATCTTTCGGCCCTAGGGTTTTTGATAGAACAGCATGTGTAACTTCTTTGATTAGATCTGGATCTTGAGAAAGCTCTGCATTACCGCGGCACATTATTGCCCAAGCTCCTGCTGCTAGGCCTTCTGTTACTCGAGGGTCCTCATCAACTAATATTGAGCATCGAGGATCTAAGGCAAGGTTTTTTAAATGAATTCTCCCAGCACCTAAAGTCAATCTAAATTGACTACCGTTCCAATTATACCATATAGGAGTTAAGTGAATCATCCCATCTGGCCTATAGCTAGCAAAGTGTGCATAGCCACGAGCAGATAGTCGTTCATTAACCTCTTGTTCGCTAAGTTTGTTTTCTTTAGTGGCAGTTGATTTAGAGCTCATTGAAAATCCCCAGTAATTCAAAGTTTATAAATATATTGTCTATATGATAAGCAATCGAATTTTTACTAAATACTTTATTGCAAAATTGTTCATAGTGACAGCTCTGCTAAAAATCTGAGTGATGACAAGTTACCACCAGATATCAACAAGGAGTCTATCTTACCTTCTTGAGCCGCATTTTTCCATACTTGAAGTCTTTCTTTAATATGTTCTTTTGGCCCTGCCAAAGCTATGGAGTCAACTAATTCATCTGGTACGCTTTCTTCAGCCTCAGACTTATTTCCGGTTAAGTAAAGCTTTTGAATTTTTATTGCGGCTTCTTCGTGGCCTAAACGTTTGGCGTAATCGTTATAAAAGTTTTTTCCGGGGGCTCCCATTCCTCCGATATATAATGCAAGCATACTTTTTACTGGTCTCCTACATAATGCTATATCTTCACCAACTACTAATGGTACAATAGGAGAGACTTTGAACGTATTTATAGAATTTACCTTTTTGCTTTTTGCAAACCCAATTTCTAAGTCCTTCTGAAATATATCAAAACGTTCAGGGGCCATAAATATTGGAAACATCCCATCGGCGATTTCTGCTGCGAGTTGTATCCCTTTAGGAGCAACTGCTGCAGTAAAAATTTCTAGTTCACCAACTGGGTGTAGGATACTTTCTAGTGGTTTTCCTAGACCTGTAGCTTTATCACCGCGGTATGGTAACTGATAATGGTATCCATCATACTCCAATGGTGACTCGCGTTTAAAAATATCCCTTATAATCTCTATGTATTCCCGCATTCTTGTTAGTGGACGGTCATATGATTCTCCATGCCAGCCCTCAATAACTTGTGGTCCTGAAGGTCCAACACCAAGAATAAATCTGTTTTTTGAAAGTGATTGTAACGTCATTGCTGTCATAGCAGCACAAGCTGGTGTGCGTGCAGGAATCTGTATAATCGCAGTTCCAACTTTAATATTTTCTGTTTGAGCAAGGATCCAGGCAGCTGGAGTTACTGAGTCGGATCCGTAGGCTTCAGAGGTCCAAACAGATGAATAGCCCAGACTTTCTGCTTCTTGAATCATCTTTATATCAATAGAGTAAGTAGCACCAGAATAGCCAAGAAAAAGTCCCAAATGCATTGATAATCTATCCTTTCTTAAAGTTTTAGGGGAATCTTAATGCATTATTAAATTTATATCTTCTATTTAATTAATGGTCGAGAAGGTACTCAGTTTTTTATTGATTTTATATTAATAAGTTTAGATTTGAATTATCTATGATATATTAATATCAGATATATCGTGGTTTTAATTTTAGATTTTATGGCAAATAAACATTAGTATCAGGAGAATATACATGTCTAATAATGCTGAGGCAGCCTTACTTGAACGTGATTCTGCGCACCTAATTCACTCTCTTCACAGTCATACTATTCATGCAAAAGGAAAAGTTTGGATTGGAGGTGAAGGCGCATATTTAGTTGATGCTAACGGCGATAAATTTATAGACGGACTTTCTGGGCTTTGGAATAATACTGCTGGAAATGGTCGCAGGGAGCTTATAGAGGCCGGGAAAACTCAGCTTGAAACAATGGCATTCGCTTCTGGTTACGCGGGTAGCTCCAACCCACAGGCAATAGCCCTTGGGGAAAATTTAGCAAGAATAACTTATCCCAATATCAATAATTTCTTCTTCACGTCTGGTGGCGGTGAATCAACAGATAGTAACATTAAAATGGCCCGCTATTATTGGAAAGTTAGAGGTAAGCCTGAAAAAACCAAAGTGATTTCTCGTGTTGGTGGCTATCATGGAGTTACCTTTGCGGCAATGTGTGCAACCGGAATGAATTATTATTGGCCAATGTTTGAGCCACGTATTCCTGGATTTGCTCATATACCTGGACCATATCCTTATTTTTATGACGCCCCCGAAGGAGAGAGTCAGGGAATCGCCGCTGCGAACGAACTCGAAAAGGCAATATTAGCTGAGGGGGCAGATACCGTGGCAATGTTTATTGCTGAGCCAGTTCAGGGAGCGGGTGGGGTAATAGTTCCTCAGAATGACTATTTTGCAAGAATCCGTGAAATATGCACTAAATACGATGTTCTAATGGTTTCTGATGAGGTGATAACTGGTTTTGGACGAACAGGTAAAATGTTTGGATTAGAACATTGGGATGTGAAGCCTGATATGATTCAATTTGCTAAGGCTATTACATCTGGTTACTTTTCATTAGGCGGAATAGGTGTAAGCGACGAGATTGCTGAAACTATGAATCAGAGCGGAAAGCCTTGGATGCATGCATATACATATTCTGCTCACCCTACTGGGTGCGCAATCGCAAATGCAATGATAGGTCTTGTTGAAAAAGAAGATTTTCCAAAGCAAGCAGCTGAGAAAGGAAAGCGTCTATTAGTTGGCCTTAAAGATGCCTTATCTGATCACCCTAATGTTGGAGAGGTTAGAGGGCTAGGGTTAATGTGCGGTATTGAATATGTTAAGGATAGAAGTACAAAAGAGCTTTTCAAGCCTGAAGATGGGGTGGGCGCTAAAATTAATGCCGAATGCATAAAGCGTGGATTATTTTCGCGAATAAGGAATGATGCTTATCTTTTAGCTCCTCCTATAGTAACTGAAGAATCTACGTTGGATGATATAGTAAACATTGTGGCAGAATCTACTAAGACTGTCCTCGGGTAAGTAAAAATATTTGAGATAAATTTGAGTGTCAGTCTATAAATAATTTTTATTGAGTCTTCTATCGGGATAGCCAAGGCTATCCCGATATATTTTTCTCTTTAGATATGATCACATAATAATATTAAAATACATTTAAGCGGAAACTTTTGATAATACATCCTTACTAAACGCTTCAATTTTATCTAGTGTTTCGTTCTCAGTATCACTAAGAAAATTAAACAGTAGTTTGCTAACACCTAGCCCTTTTAATTCCTCAATATCATCAACTAATGTATCGATGCTGCCTGTTAGCATCATTCTTTCCCCGTCTTCAAGGGTAACAGGTTCTCCTGCACAAGAAGTCCATACAGACCAATATGCAAGTTCTAGGCTATCAGGGTCTCGCGCTTCCATGTCGCATATAGAACGTATAGTAGCTCTTGCTATTTTATATTTACTCATGGTGTCAAGAGGACTTTTGGGATTGCACCCTATTGGAAACCAGGCATCTCCTCGTTTTGCGGCACGTCGCATGGCAGCTTTGCTTTCTCCGCCAATCCAGATAGGGGGGTGGGGGTTTTGGACTGGTTTAGGAGAAAAATAAATATCTTTGAATTTACGATAGTCTCCTTCAAATTTAGGTTCATCCTTAGTCCAAAGTTCACGGAAAATATCGATATATTCATCAGTAACTTTACCTCTTTCTTTAAAAGGTGGAGTTTCTAATGCATCAAACTCTTCGGGCATCCAGCCTGCTCCACACCCTAGAATAGTTCTTCCTCCAGAAAGGTGGTCAATTGTAGAAATGAGTTTAGCCGTAAGCATTGGTTCACGATATGGAACTACCATTACAGAGGTCAGGATATGGGCAGTTGTAGTTTGCGCTGCTACTGCGGCCATCATTGCTAGCGGTTCTAGGCACATTCCACCTGCAAGAGTAGAAAAGTTTAATTTCCCATCTGCAGAATAAGGATAGTTATCGCCTATAGCTTTTGGGATAATTATATGATCAGGGATAGCTAGCAAGTTAAAACCACAGTCTTCTCCCTTTCGCGAAATGGATACAATAGATTCATTATTAGCGAGCTCTCCACCGTTTGGGATGTTAAATCCAAATTCCATCTATATATTCCTTCTTTTATTCATTCCGGACTATTTGGCCTAAAATATGACCAAAATCCTCAATTTTGTTTCAGAATTACTTTTGAAGATTTATGTAGTATTTTAAGGTTATTTATATCCTATTTTAAACATAATTTGATCATAGGTGTTGTGTATTGTCATTTCATATAATTTTATCTAAATATCAATATGATATAGCCCTAAAAAGACTTGACCATATCAGACAGGTCTGGTGGTCTTAACACTATACGACTTTTCCATTTTTAAGTGTAAATAATATCGAAATGGTATGGAATTTTAAAAAATGAGCTTCATGGGACGTAATGTTGAAGAATTCAGCAATTTTGATTCGCTGACTGGGGGCGGGTTAAAACAAATATGTGCTGAGGCTGCGTCTTTTAGGGACCAATATTGGGGTAAGACAATAACCTATTCTAGGAAAGTATTTGTTCCTCTTACAAATTATTGTCGAGATGAGTGTGGATATTGCACTTTCGTTAAGCGTCCTGGTGAAGATGGTGCGCGAATAATGACACCTGAACAGGTTATGAAAGTAGTATCTGGTGGTATGGAGGTTAAAGCTAAAGAAGTATTGTTCAGCTTAGGGGAAAAGCCAGAATTACGTTATGAGCAAGTAAGAAAGGAACTAGCAGGACTTGGTTTTAATACCATGATTGAATATTTGCATGCTATTTGCGCCAGGGTGCTAAAAGAAAGTAGTTTACTACCCCATGTGAATGCTGGAACTCTGAGTGAGTCCGATCTACGTCTTTTAAAGCCTGTAAGTGCGAGTATGGGAATGATGCTCGAGAATATTTCGCGTCGACTAAATCGTCCTGGTAATGCTCACTTCTCTTGTCCTGATAAGGTTCCCGTGCAGAGATTAAGAACCCTAGAAAGAGCTGGAAAACTAAGTGTACCTTTTACTACCGGTATTTTAATTGGTATAGGTGAGACTTGGCTGGAAAGATTAGAGACCTTGTCAGCTATAGCTAGTCTTCATAAACGATACGGCCATATTCAAGAAGTTATTGTCCAGAACTTTAGAGCTAAACCTGGTACACTTATGCAAAATTTTAAGGAGCCAGATCATGAGGATATGCTTCGTACTATCGCTGTTGCGCGTCTTATGCTTCCTTTAGAGATAAGTCTGCAGGCGCCCCCAAACCTCTCTGAAAAATATTTGGATTATATTGATAGTGGTATCAATGACTGGGGCGGAATTTCACCTCTAACAATGGATTATATTAATCCTGAATGTGCCTGGCCTATGATAGATACTCTAGCTAGCGATTTAGAAGAAAAAGGTTATAAATTATCTGAGAGATTGACTGTATATCCACGTTATGTAGAAAAATCTCATGAATTTTTAGATCCAGGCCTTTCTGGGAAAATTGAGGTATTGATGCAAAGTTCGGAAATTGAAGGTAGGGTAAGATGAAAAGCTCCATACAGAACTATGATCTAGCATCTTTTTTCGAGAATGGGGGCATAGATAATATGGATCTTTCTATATTATTGCGGCGTGCTAGAAACCCAATAAGAAGCATCTTAGAAAGTTTGCTTAATGGAGGCGAGCTTTCTAGGCAAGATGCTGTAAAGCTATTTAATTGTTCTGGTGCTGATTATGTCGCCCTTATTGCAGTTGCTGATAAATTTAGATCCGAAGCGGTAGGTCAGAAAGTGACATTTGTCGTAAATCGAAATATAAATTTCACAAATATTTGTTATATGGGATGCAAATTTTGCAATTTTGCAAAGCGGTCTGACGAGGAGGGAGCAGAGCTTCTTCCCTTGGATGAAGTTGCGCGTCGAGCAGCTGAGGCATGGTCTCGTGGTGCAACAGAGGTATGTATTCAAGGTGGGTTAAATCCGAAAATACCTGGGAGCTATTATAAAGATATATTGCAGGTAATTAAAAAAGAGGTTCCAGACATTCATATTCATGCATTTTCTCCATTTGAAATATGGTATGGAGCAAAGAAATCTCGGATGGAATACGATGAGTTCTTAAGTGACCTTAAGGAAAATGGTCTTGGATCGATTCCAGGAACAGCAGCAGAAATACTCGATACAAATGTTCGTAAAGTGCTAACTCAGAATAAATTAAGTGCAGATAAATGGGTGGAGATTATTAAGTCTGCGCACGGTGTAGGTCTCCATTCAACGGCTACAATAATGTATGGCCATATAGACGGTCCTGAACATTGGGTATCACATATTGCATTAATTAGAGATATACAAAAAGATACTGGCGGATTTACAGAATTTGTTCCACTAGGATTTATTCATGATGAATCACCTTTATACAAGAATATTTCTGGGGTTAGGCCGGGTCCAACAGAAGATGAGAATATTAAGATGCATGCTATCGCTAGACTAATGTTAAGGGGTTGGGTGGATAATATTCAGGTTTCATGGGTTAAATTGGGGCCAAGTCTTGCGCAAAAAATACTAAAGTGTGGAGCAAACGATTTTGGCGGGACGTTGATGAACGAGTCAATATCTCGTTCAGCTGGCGCACGTTGGGGGCAGGAAGTAATGCCACGTGAAATGACGGGGATTATTCGTGGAGCAGGCAGGATTCCCGTACAAAGAACCACATTATACAAGGAAATAGCTTCTTATAATGATCGTGACGCTGGCGAGTTCAAGCCTTTAGTTGCAAGATCCGGAACTAGCGAGACTGAAGCTCTTGCAAGTCGGTCCTGGTTAGTCTGACGGTATAGAGAGCTAAAAATGTCTAAAGTTGTTGTGCTTGCTGGAGGCGTTGGCGGAGCAAAGATGGTCCAGGGCTTCGCTGACGTCTGCTCTCCTTCGGACTTAAAAGTAATAGGAAATGTTGCTGATGATTGGGAATTTCATGGTCTATGGGTTTCACCAGATATTGATACAATCACATATACCCTTGCTGAGTTAATAGATACAGACAAAGGCTGGGGTGTCAAAGAGGAAACTTTTCGTGCTCTTTTTGTCCTAGATAAGCTTGGCCATGATACGTGGATGCAGTTAGGTGACCAAGACCTTGGTCTACATATTTATAGAACTTTCCGGCGCAATGCTGGGGATAGGCCCTCAGATATTGCACGTGATATAGCTAACTCTTTAGGAGTTAATATTGATTTAATTTTACCGACTGATGACCCTTTACACACACGTATAAATACCCCTAACGGGTCTATGGCTTTCCAGGAATATTTTGTTCGAGATAAATGTAAACCTGTAGTTAATAGTATCTCTATATTGGGTCAAGAAGAGGCTAAACTGACACCTGAGGCAATGATAGCTATAGAAAATGCAAGCTTAATTGTCATAGCCCCTTCTAATCCTATTGTAAGTATTGGTCCTATTTTATCCATAAACGGTTTAAGACAAGCAATTGTTGAGAGTAGCGCTCTCTGCGTTGCTGTGTCTCCTTTAGTCGGAGGTAGAGCAATTAAAGGTCCAGCAGCACAAATGATGACTTCTCTTGGTCATAGACCTGATGCAGTTGGAGTGACTGAATTATATAATGATATAATCGACGCAATAGTTATTGATTATATTGATGAGGGTTTAATATCTACTATTGAAAGTTATAATTGTTGTGTGTGGGTTGAGAAAACAATCATGAATGATAGGAAGGATAAAAAGGATCTTGCAAGAGCTATTCTCGACAGAGCCCATGGGAAAGGTCCCTCATAAGATTTATGAAAAAGAAATTAAATATTGTTTTGCCTGTACGCAGCCCCGAGAAGGCTAAGAATAGGTTAGCCCCATTTCTGAGTGACTCACAAAGGTCACAGCTATCACTATTATTATACCGAAGGTCTCTTGCATTTTTTCGTAGTGAATGGCCATGCACGCATTTAACGGTTGTAACAGACTCAAGCGATATAGCTCTAGAGGCCAAAGAATTTGGAGCCTTCCCACTCAAAGATCCAGGTCATGGGCTGAATAAAGCTGTTGATTCTGCAACAAAAATTAGTTGTTCTATGGGTTTTAGTTCGCAATTGATTGTTCACTCTGACATAGGTATTTTAGATAGGGCCGAATTTAGTGAATTAATAGATTCAAAAATTACGCCACCTCAAGTTGTTATTGCAAAAGCCTTCAGCGATGGAGGTACCAACGCTATGTTAGAGTCACCCCCAGGTGTTATTTCTCACCGTTATGGAAAGAATAGCAGTTTTTTGCATCAGGAAGAAGCATTTAAGGTAGGTGCAGACGTAACCGTCCTTCGTCTTCCGGGCATTGGATTAGATTTAGATACTAAGAAGGATGTAAAAGAATACATGCGTATAATGCCTAATGGGCCCTTAATTGATTATTTCGAAAGATGGGGTCTGACATCGCCATGAAGGTTGAGCTTCATGCTATAAAGGGAATTCCTAACATTAACTTGCATGATAATATTGGTGAAATTCTTTTAGCTACCCTTAAAAATGGAAAGATTCAATGCTGTCCAGGAGATATCTTTGTTGTCGCACATAAAATAGTTTCGAAGTCAGAGGGGAGGATAGTATCTTATAAAGATATTAAACCTTCTTCTAGAGCCATAGAGCTTGCAAGGAAAGTAAGGAAGGATCCGCGGAAGGTCGAAGTTATTTTAAGTGAGTGCAAACAGGTGATACGCGCGATAGATCGACCTGATCAAGATGAAGGGGTTATTATTACCGAGCACAAATTGGGTTTTATAAGCGCAAATTCATGTATAGATGAATCAAATATCGAGCAAGATGAATCCTGCCTTCTCTTACCCCAGAATCCAGATCAATCAGCAAGAGAATTACGTTCTAAATTAGAAAATTTTAGCGGGGTAAACCCAATTGGTGTAATTATATCAGATACTTTTGGGAGAGCGTGGAGAATTGGCCAGCTAAATGTTGCTATAGGCCTTGCAGGTGTTCCAGCAGCTCCCACATTAAAGGGTGCTGAAGATGCTTTCGGATATAAATTACGTGTTACTCAACCTGCTTTTGCAGATGAGATTGCAGCTTCATCAGGATTATTAATGACTAAGGGTGGTAAGGTCCCTATTATTCTTTGTCGTGGTTTAGAATGGATTCCTGGTGATAACAGTGCTAGGGATCTTATAAGAGCACAAAAGGAGGATCTTTTTAGATGAGTATAGCAATTCTTGGAGGAAGTGGCCCACAGGGTAGTGGCTTAGCACTTCGCCTGGCAAGCGCTGGTGTAAAGGTAGTTATTGGTTCAAGAGATGCCGAGAGAGCAAAAGAAGCGGCTGCTGCGCTTAATGCTAGGCTTAATGATAGATGTAGTAAGATAATAGGGGCAGAAAATCGACAAGCTGTGCAAGAAGCACATGAAATTGTTATATTATCTGTACCGTGGAGTGCTCATCACAGTACATTAGATTCAATACGGGAATCAATGGAGGGTAAGATCCTAGTTGATATTGTAGTACCATTATCTGAAAATAATCCTAAAAAAGTTGATATGCCTCCAGAAGGGTCAGCTACTGAGTCTGCCCAGAACCTACTTGGCGAAAATATTAATGTTGTAGGCGCTTTGCATAATGTTTCAGCAAAAGTTCTTAATAATATTAATGAACCAATTAATTGTGATATATTGATCTGTGGAAATAACCTTGAGGCAAAAAATACTGTTATGTCTTTAATAGAGAAGATTGGTGCTAAGGCTTACAACTGTGGACTTGCCGAAAGTGCGCGTTGTATAGAAGCGCTGACTCCTATTTTAATTAGACTTAATATATCTAAAAGCACTTCCTTTAAACATGCTGGCATTAAAATTTGGGGCGAAGATTAACTATAGATTCAGTGGATTTTGTATTTCTTGTAAACATAAAAGTATTAATTGGTTATTATAACTCAATGACCCCTTCTTGATGAAGTTCTGATGAAACTTCGTCAAGTGCTTTTCGAAATCTTTTGAACATTTCAGTTATTTCTTCTTCGTTAATGATCAATGGGGGGGAAAAGGCGCATGTATCACCGCATGGAGCTTGTCTGAAAATTAATTTATAACGCTCTTCTGCTCTATCTTTAACCCTTTTTGCAATCAATCCATCAGGGCTAAAAAATTTACCCCTTTTTTTATCTTCGGCTAATTCTATGGCCCCTAGAAGACCCTTACACCTAACATCTCCTACTAGGGGATGGTCTTTAAACTCCATTATTTTGCTTTTAAAATGTTTTGAGACTTGAGCTATATGAGATAACATATTCCTCTGTTCAAATAGCTCAATCACTTTTAGAGCAACTGCGCATGCAACTGGGTGCCCCCCATAAGTAGTCCCATGTCCAAAGTAGCCTATCTTGTTGCAGCCCATTTCTATTCCAGAGTAAAATTCTTTATCAATCACAAGTGCAGATAGTGGTTGGTAGGCAGAAGTTAAGGCTTTAGCAAGAGTCATGGTATTGGGGCGAATTCCCATTGTTTCGCATCCCCACATATTGCCAGTTCTCCCAAAACCGCAGATGACTTCATCAGCAAAAAACATGATGTCATAACTGTCGAGTACTTTCTGTATCTTTTCGTAATATGTATCTGGTGGAATAATTACTCCACCAGCGCCGGTAATTGGTTCAGCAATAAACCCTGCAATGGTATCTGGGCCTTCACGCAGGATAATATCCTCTAACTCATGTGCAAGTCTTGATGCGTATTCAGTTTTGCTTTCTCCTGGTTGAGAATTATGCAACCAATTTGGTTCAGATACATGAACTATGCCAGGTATGGGTAGATCGAATGCCTCATGGCTGACAGGTATTCCTGTAAGACTTGCTGCTCCAATAGTTGCTCCGTGGAACCCATTGACACGGCTAATAATTTTCTTTTTCTTTTCACGGCCCAAAGCATTGTTATAGTAGCGGGTGAATTTAATTAAGAAATCATTTGCCTCAGATCCGGAAAGCGCAAAGTGGACCTTTGCCTCATCAATCGGTACTATTTCTGAGAGGCGCTCAGATAAATCAATGGCAGGATTAACTGATTTATAAGCTAATGTATGATAATATGGAAGGCGATGCAGTTGTTCTACTGCTGCTTGAATTAGCTCTTCATCTCCAAAGCCAAAGGCAGTACACCACATTCCAGCTGCACCCTCAAGAAAGGGAGTTCCATTCTCGTCATATACAAATATTCCTTTTCCTCCTGAAATCACAGAGGGCCCTTTATTACGTTGAGTAGCTAAATCGCAATAACCATGAATCATATATTTTGCGTCTCTTGCGGATGCTGAGTTTCTATTTTGCATGCTGGTCTTCCCCTGAAATGCAGATATTAGTCAACAATAACTACACATTGGTAGTATAGGCATTACTACTCTATATATTACAATAATTATTATTTGGAATATATGTTTGGAGGGGTATTGTATCACTTATATAATTTTAACTAAAGTGCCAATTGGGAGTAAGCGCTATAATGTCTTATAGAATTTCTGTAGATACTGGAGGAACTTTTACAGACGTAGTGGTCAGTGACCAAAGCGGACATTATACTATTGGTAAATCTTTAACTACCCCTGAACGAATTTATGAGGGAATGGAAAATGCCCTTAAAGTAGCAGCTGAAGAATTGAGTATTTCCTTAAAGGAATTACTGAGTAATGCAGATATCCTAATTTACGGTACAACTCGAGCGACTAACGCTATAGTTACTGGAAAGGTAGCTAATACGGCATTTATTACTACTGCTGGATTTCCAGATACATTAGTAGTTAAAGAAGGGGGTAAATTCAATCCACACGACTTTTCAAAGGAATTTCCAAAACCTTATATTCCTCGGCGTCACACGTTTGAGATAGAAGGTAGAATTGATTCAAGTGGAATGGAAGTTATTCCATTTAATTATAAAAAGGCTAAATCTGTATGTTTGGAAGTTGGCGATAAAGAATTTGAGGCAATAGCTGTATGTTTTTTATGGTCAATAGCTAACCCTACCCATGAACAGGAAATGGGTGAGCTAATTCAGGAAACTTTACCAGGTATTCCCTTTACATTATCGCATAAACTCATACCTGTAGTGCGAGAGTATAGACGTTCTTCTGCAACTGCTATAGATGCTTCTCTTAAGCCTTTAATGCAAAGCCATCTAAAAGGACTAGAAGTAGATCTTCGCGGTGCGGGTTATTCAGGTGAGATTTTGGTTTCTAATGTATCAGGCGGATGTAGTAATATTGATACGTTAATAGATAAACCAATTTATACGGTTAACTCTGGTCCAGCTATGGCTCCAATTGCTGGATTGGAGTTTTCAAGTATAGAAGGGCAGGGTAACGATGTCATCGTATGTGACTCTGGAGGAACAACGTTTGATGTTGGCCTTGTTAGGGCTGGACGCCTTGCTTTTTCAAGGGATTCCTGGATGGGGCAACCGTATACTGGACATTTATTAGGTGTTTCGTCAGTAGATGTTCGCTCGATTGGTGCTGGAGGTGGTTCAATAGCCTGGATAGATGAGGGTGGTTTGATGAGAGTTGGGCCGCAGTCTGCCGGCGCTAAACCTGGGCCTGCATGTTATGGCCTGGGAGGTAAGGATCCGACAGTATCAGATGCCGCAGCTGTTCTTGGGTACTTTAATCCAGAATTTTTCTTAGGTGGGATGATGGCTCTCGATATTGCTTCTGCATATAAAGTTTTAGAAAAAGTGTCTAATCCTATAGGAATCCAAGTTGAGTTGGCGGCTTGGCAAATTCTGAATCTTGCAAGTGATTTAATGATGGGGGCTATTAGTGATATTACTATTAATGAAGGATTTGACCCGCGAGATAGTACCATTGTGGCTGGTGGTGGCGCTGCAGGATTAAATATTTTGAAAATTGCTGAAGAATTAGGTTGTCAAAGAGTTATTATTCCCAAAGTTGCATCTGCTTTGTCTGCGGCTGGGATGCAGTTTGCAGATATAGTGTGTGAAGAGTCGGCTAGTTTGTTTACTAGTTCAGCTAACTTTGATTTTGAAGGGGTTAATAGTCTTCTTGATTCTTTGGAAAGAAAATTAACAATCTTTCGTCATTCTATGCCTGTATATAATGATTCTCCTTTCTACATGGAGTTAACTGCAGAAGCACGCTATGAGGGTCAGGTATGGGAGCTTGATACACCTATTACTACTGGCCGGTTAAAAAACAATAGAGATTTAGATGCTTTCATAGAGTCTTTCCATAAGGTCCATGAAAGAGTTTTTGCTGTTAGAGACGAAGGAAGCTCAGTGGAGGTAATGAGCTGGAAGGCTCGTCTTAGTCTCAAGGTTTCCAGTCAATCTATTATTGATAACAAAAATAAAAAAGACAGTAGTAAAATAATGGCAGGCAATCGCGTATGTTGGTTTGGTTATCAAGAACCGATGGATACACCGGTGTATAGGGGATCTAGTCTTACAGTTGGTAAACATATAGAGGGTCCTGCTATTATAGAAGAGCCAACTACAACGATAGTTGTCTATCCTGATATGGCTATCACAGTGAGCGAAAATGGAAATTATTTAGTTGTTATAAATAATTGAGTAAACATATGATAAAAAAAATAAATTCATTTAGAGATAGGTCAGCTGAATTTGACCCTTATATGACAGCAATAATTGCAAATAGGGTTGATGGTATAATACGCGAAATGACTAATACGCTTCTTCGTTCTGCAAGGTCAGCCGTTATTAATTCAGCCCGAGATTTTTCATGTGCAATCTGTACTTCAGATAATCAGCTTTTAGCCTCAGCTGAAGGCCTGCCCATACATATTTTTGGTTCTCATTTACAGACAAAAGCTATGTATGATTTCCATTCTGGGAATATTAATGAAGGGGACTGTTACCTGCATAATGATCCGTATTCAGGTAATACTCATGCAGCAGATCATACATTTTTAGTTCCTGTTTTCTTTGATGGAGAACATTTTTTCACCGCAATAGCAAAAGCTCATCAGGCAGATGTTGGAAATGCTGCTCCAACAACTTATATGGCAGGTGCAAAAGATCAATATGAAGAAGGCGCTCTCATTTTTCCGGCTGTGAAGGTGCAGGAAAATTATGAAATGGTCCAAGATATTGTACGTATGTGTCAATCTAGAGTTCGTGTGCCTAGCCAGTGGTATGGCGATTTCCTGGCGGGTATAGGGTCAGCTCGTATAGGTGAGAAGCGTTTGAAGGAGCTTTGTGGTAAGTATGGAAAACATATAATTAAGAATTTTATTACACATTGGCTCGATTATTCTGAAGAAAGAATGATTCAGGCAATAGGTAAGTTACCGAGGGCTACTTTGACTAATAGCGGAGCTCATGATCCCTTTGGCGACCTTTTACCAGATGGCATACCTTTGAAGGTAACTTTGGATATAGACCCGGAAGAAGCAATTATAAAACTCGATCTTACTGACCATCCTCCTAATGTAAACTGTGGATTCAATCAAAGCGAAGCTTGTACGTCTGCTGCATCTATAGCCGGGGTCTTCAATTCTATAGATTCGTCTGTACCCCGGAACTCTGGTTCTTTTAGAAGAATTAAATTACATCTTAAAGATGGAGCTGTTGTTGGGAGACCTAGTTTTCCTCATAGTTGTTCTGTTGCTACAACAAATATAGCAGACCGTCTTATCAACATAACTCAGGCTGCTTTTGCTCAGATAGGTGATGGTTGGGGTCTGGCAGAAGGCGGTATTGGTTTGGGGGCTGGTTTCGCTGTAGTTTCAGGTGATGATCACCGAGTTGATAATAAGCCATATGTAAATCAATTGCATATTGCTGCAAGCGGAGGGCCCGCTTCATCAAGCTCTGATGGGTGGATAACATATGGTATACCGGTTGTTGGGGGGTTGATGTATAGAGATTCGATCGAAATAGATGAATTAAAGCATCCTATGTTATTTCATTTTTTACGCTTGATTCCTGGAAGCGGAGGTGCGGGCAGATACAGGGGGGCTCCTGGACAGGAAGTAGCTTACGGTCCGATAAATAATAATATGAGTGTGATTTGGCCGTGTGATGGGACCCACTATCCACCAAAGGGCGTAAGGGGCGGACTTAATGGTAAAAACTGTAGTCATTTTATAGTTCATGAAGATGGTAGCGAAGACGAATTACCTAACGTAGCTATAGTTAATTTAACTAAAGGTGAAATTGTCCGTGGTAATCAAAGTGGAGGGGGAGGGTATGGAAGTCCCCTAAAGCGTGATCCAGAGCGTGTACTCTATGACGTTATGGAAAAATATGAAACTATAGAAAGAGCTGAGGATGTATATGGAGTAGTATTTTCAGGATCCATTGATTCAGGAGATTTGCTAGTTGATGATTTAGCTACTGCAGAATTAAGAAAAAAGGGTGATAAGTAATTATGCTATATTGTTCGATGAAAGAAGGGTTTAAAAGAAATGTCAAAGCAGAATAGTCCTAATTTCCCAATAATACGTTTACCAGTTGCAGAAACTGAACCTTTGCCGTTTGTCTATCGAGTTAAGCTAAATCATCCCTATTCAGCACCAATAAATGATATTCCTGGTCATATTATTGGTCTTCTTGAAAAATCTAAGCGCCTAAATACCCTACCGGAAGGGGGGAGTGTTGCGGTAACATGCGGCAGTCGAGGTATAAAGTCTAAGCCAGAAATTGTTCGTACAGCAATTAATTGGCTCAAAGGTAGGGGGTTAAAGCCCTTCATTGTTCCGGGTATGGGAAGTCATGGTGGTTCAACTGCTGATGGACAAATGCAGCTTCTTAAGGAACTAGGTTTTTCTGAAGACACAATGGGTTGTCCTGTAAAAGCAACTATGGATGTTGTTGAGCTTGGGAAAACCTCTCATAACATACCTGTATATTTTGATCAAAATGCTTCAGAGGCAGATGGTGTACTTGTCATTAATAGGGTTAAGCAACATACATCTTTCCCCAGAGAAATTGAAAGTGGGATAGTTAAGATGATTGCTATTGGGCTTGGGAAAGCGAAGGGTGCTCGACTTATTCATAGGTTGGGTCCTAAGGGTTATTCAGATGTTTTGCCAGAGTGTGCAAGAGTCGCAATAGATAACTCTAATATAGCCTACGGCATAGGAATTGTTGAGAATTCACATCACGAGGCTACTTTTATCGAGGGTGCAGAACCTGAGGATTTTCACAGTGTTGATAGTCAGCTTCTTATCAAGGCAAAAGAATTATTACCAAAACTACCATTTGGCCAAATAGATGTGCTTATAGTTCAGGAGTTAGGTAAGAATATTTCAGGTAGTGGTATGGATCCTGCTATTTCAGGTAGAGCTGAAATACGTGGAAAACCTAACCCTGACCGTCCTTTTGTTAATAAGCTGGTTGTTCTTGGAGTTACTCCTGAAAGTCATGGTAATGGTTTAGGAATAGGTGCGGCTGACTTTACGACTAAGAGAGTTGTTGATGGATTGGACTTGTATGCAATGTATCTTAATGGAACTACTGCAACGTCAGTTGAGAAAGTTGGTATTCCTCCAGTATTAGCCGATGACTCTCAGGCGATCAGAGCAGCAGTTGCTTCTTCATGGAGACTCGATGGAGAAAATGCACGACTTTGCATTATCAAATCTACACTACATTTAGATGAAATTCTTCTATCTCCATCATTAGTTGATGACCTTGGAGACTACGGAAGTGTTATTTCAGAAAAAATGAATATTGAATTTGATGATTTGGGAAATCTTGTTACTAAATTATAAAAACGTTAGTTTCTGATGAAATATCATAATTTTTATTAAAGTAAATAAACGCTATGTTAACAAATAAGCAAATTGAGGAAATCCAAGAGAGTCTCCTAAGCAAAAAAAATCTTCTTATGCAACTTTCTGAGCAAACACAAACAGACAGACAGCCAGTATTATTAGATCAATCTTCTGTGGGTCGAATAAGCAGAATGGATAATATACAATTACAAGCTATGCAGATAGATTCAGAGCAACGTCGTCAGTTATCAATAAAACTAATTAATTCTGCACTGTCTAGGATCGAAGAAAAGAATTATGGCTACTGTGTTATTTGTGAGGAGCCTATAGCTATAGAACGTCTTAGAAGTGATCCAGCAGTGGTCAATTGTATCTACTGTGCGCAGAAATCTGCTTGATATTTTGAGATTCTCTTCAAAAGTCTAATTACGTTAAATTAGCGCCTTGTTTTCCAGTAGCCCTTAGAGTGTAATCTTGGCAATTATGGATCTATCCAAGTTATTGGGATATCAGTAAAAATATATTTAAAACAATACTTTAATATAAAGGATATAGTCATCTATTAGGCTATGCCGCTTTGTATTATAGGAAAAATACTTTCTTTTCATGAAATTTTTCTGGACACCACACGAACAGAGCATAAGGTTAGGCATATGGTAGTTATTTTGTGCTTATTTTTTTATAAGCCCTGATTTCATCATTTGGTTTCTAACCTTATTTGCGTCATGCTCAAGGGGATTTTTCGTATGTGTGGCATTGTTGGCTTATTTCTTAAGGACAAATCACTTCACCCAAAACTCGGTCACATGCTATCCGAGATGTTGGAGACAATGACTGACAGAGGACCTGATAGTGCAGGCATAGCCATTTATGGGACAGAAAAAAATAAGATTTTGAAGATAAGTTTGCATACTTCTGATTCTAATAGCTTTGTTAACTTGAAAGATGAGATTGAGTCTAGGTGGGGTAATAATGTTTCAATCGATACAAAAAGTACTAGTGCAATACTAGATGTTAATGAGGAATTTTTTGAGCCTGTTAAGAGTTTAATCGATACACAGTTTCCAGAAATAAATACTCTAAGCTTTGGTTCTACTATTGAAATATTTAAGGGTATAGGCCTGCCGGCTGATGTATCCAGAAGTTTTTCGATAAATAGTATGTCGGGTAGTCATGGTATAGGGCACACTAGGATGGCGACTGAATCCGCTGTTACAACATTAGGGTGTCATCCTTTCTCTACAGGAGAAGATCAGTGTTTAGTGCACAATGGCTCTTTATCAAACCACAATACTGTTAGGAATCAGTTAATAAGGCATGGAATGAAATTTGAAACTGAGAATGATAGTGAGGTTGCGGCTGCATATTTAAGTTATAAAATGGATAACGGGTCATCTCTTAGTGATGCTATGCAAAGCGCACTTAGAGATCTTGATGGTTTTTTCACTTTTGTGGTTGGGACGCGGGAAGGTTTTGGAGTGGTTCGTGACTCCATTGCATGTAAACCAGCTGTATTAGCAGAGACCGAAAAATATGTTGCTTTTGGTTCAGAATATAGAGCTCTAGTCGGTTTGCCCTCTATTAATTTAGCACAGGTTTGGGAGCCAGACCCAGGAACCGTTTATTTTTGGGAAAATTAGAAATGCGTGAATTTAATTTACAGGAACGTACTTTGCGTGAGTTAAATGAACTTCTACAATCACAATCGTTAAGGTTTGTCGAAGGGGAGTGGAAGGTTTTAAACCCTGATGGTGCTCATGCAATAGCAGTGGGACTGGATAGTGATTTAGAAGTTCTTATTGACGGTCATGTTGGTTACTACTGTGCGGGAATGAATAAACTGGCATCAGTCAATATCAAGGGATCTGCTGGTCCTGGGGTTGCTGAAAATATGATGTCAGGAAAAGTTATTGTAGAGGGAAATGTAAGCCAGTGCGCAGGGGCAACTGGGCATGGTGGATTGCTGGTAATTAAGGGTAACGCATCATCTAGATGCGGAATATCTATGAAGGGAATAGATATTCTCGTTCATGGTAATATCGGTCATATGTCTGCGTTTATGGCTCAGGCCGGTAATCTGATAGTTTTAGGTGATGCGGGAGATTCTCTTGGTGATTCGCTGTATGAGGCGAAAATATTCATCCGAGGTAACGTTAAGAGTCTAGGTGCAGATTGCATTGAGAAGGAAATGAGGCAAGAGCACATAGAATATTTAGAAAAGTTTTTTTTGTCAGAAAATGTGAAAGCAGATCCAAAAGAATTCAGAAGATTTGGTTCTGCTCGTAAACTTTATAATTTTGATATTGATAACTCAGCAGCTTATTAGGGTGGACTGAAATGTCTGATAAAAAGAGGTCTTTTTTCGATGAACTACTCGAGTGTTTTGTAGGTAGTGAAAATCGAAATACTTCAATGCCAACAAGGAAATCATCTACTTTTGATGATTATACTATGGCAGAAATTCGAAGGGCAGCTGAGACAGGTATTTATGATATTCGAGGAGGAGGAGCAAAGAGACCATTACCTCACTTTGATGACTTGCTTGTTTTGGGTGCATCAATCTCTAGATATCCTCTAGAGGGTTATAGAGAGAGATGTGATACTAACGTAGTTCTTGGTAATCGTTTTGCAAAAAACCCTGTAGAGCTTGATATACCTATAACTATAGCGGGAATGAGCTTTGGCGCTCTATCGGGTCCTGCAAAAGAGGCTCTTGGTCGTGGGGCTACTATGGCAGGTACCTCTACTACTACAGGTGACGGGGGCATGACCGAAGAGGAAAGAAGACATTCTAATAAATTGGTATATCAGTATTTACCCTCTCGTTATGGGATGAATCCAGATGATTTACGTAATTGTGATGCCATTGAGATTGTTGTGGGGCAGGGAGCAAAGCCTGGCGGCGGCGGTATGCTTCTCGGACAGAAAATTAGCGATAGAGTTGCCGGTATGAGATGTTTGCCAACTGGTATTGATCAGCGCTCAGCTTGTCGTCATCCGGATTGGACTGGCCCTGATGATTTGGAGATTAAGATCCTAGAACTCCGTGAAATAACAAATTGGGAAAAGCCAATTTTTGTTAAGATCGGAGGAACACGTCCATATTTTGATACCACTTTGTCTGTTAAGGCAGGTGCAGATGTTGTTGTTCTTGATGGTATGCAGGGAGGTACCGCTGCTACACAGGATGTATTTATAGAGCATGTTGGGCAACCAACCCTTGCATGTATCCGTCCAGCAGTAAGGGCATTACAGGATTTGAAAATGCATAGAAAGGTGCAGTTGGTGATATCTGGAGGTATTAGAAATGGAGCTGACGTTGCAAAGGTTCTTGCTCTGGGTGCAGACGCTGTTTCAATTGGAACTGCCGCCTTAATAGCAATTGGCGATAACCACCCTAAGTGGGAGCATGAGTATAACAAGCTCGGTTCTACCGCTGGAGCCTACGATTCTTGGCACCGTGGTGATGACCCTGCAGGTATAACAACACAAAATAATACTTTGGCCGCCCGGCTTGATCCTGAAGTAGCTGGAAAAAGACTTAGTAACTATCTCAAGGTAATGACTCTCGAAGCACAGACTCTTGCAAGAGCTTGTAGCAAAAGTCACCTTCACAATCTTGAGCCTGAAGATCTTTGTGCTCTTACAGTAGAGGCCGCGGCTATGGCTGGTGTTCCTCTTGCTGGGACTGATTGGATTCCTGGAAGTAATTAGATGTGTTTAAAGTTTAAGTTATGATCATCAGTATTTTATTATTGTGTTAATAGTATTACATATAAAAATTTTAAGGAGCATTCTAGATGGATACAGAAGGAACAGAGAGTATAACCATTATTTCAAAGGAGTTCACTCCTGCAGCTATGGAATACCATCGTCAGAGGATGGCTGAGAAGGGATATACTATAGATACGCCTATTGTTAAGCATCGATTTTACGAAACAGACGGTTTGGGAGATCCTAATCCAATGTTCAGAGGTGAGCTCAGGTATTCTGCAACTTTTGTAAAGAAGAACTCTAGTGCTTAGTATTAAGACTACTTTTCAATAACCTGTCTGATTAGTTAATGCTATCATTGTTTTTTTTATATCTCCTGTATTTGTGAAGTATTGGTTCAGTATATCCATTGGTTTGTTTTGCCCCTTCAAAAATAAGATCTGATGCAGCATTGAATGCAATATTATTTTTTAAGTCTCTTGACATTAATTGGTATTCAGGGTCATTTGAGTTCTGGTTATCAACTACTTTAGCCATACGTTCTAAAGTTTCTATCACTTGATTTTCACTACAGACCTCATGACGCAGCCAATTAGCTATGTGTTGGCTGGAAATACGTAATGTAGCTCTGTCTTCCATTAATCCTAAATTATTTATATCTAGGACTTTAGAGCATCCAACTCCTTGATCTATCCATCTTACAACGTATCCAAGTATACCTTGGATATTGTTCTCTAATTCTCTTTGGACTTCATCACTAGACCAGTTAGTTCCTTCTGCTAATGGAATAGTAAGAAGGTCTTCTATTTTTGCATGTTTTCTTGAACTTATTACATCCTGATATTCTTCAACATTAACCCTATGATAGTGAGTAGCGTGAAGCGTTGCTGCAGTGGGTGAAGGCACCCAGGCAGTTGTTGCACCTGATTTAGGGTGTTCTATTTTGGATTTAAGCATTTCTGCCATCATGTCGGGCATCGCCCACATGCCTTTTCCTATCTGTGCTTTACCTTTAAGTCCACAGGATAAACCAATATCAACGTTACGATCTTCATAAGCTTTAATCCAAACACATTTCTTTATATTACCCTTTTTGATAATAGGTCCTGCCTCCATAGATGTATGGATTTCATCTCCTGTACGGTCAAGAAATCCAGTGTTTATAAAGACAACACGGTTTTTAGCCGCTCTTATGCATTCTTTCAAATTGATACTTGTACGCCGTTCTTCATCCATAATTCCCATTTTTAAAGTATTTCTAGGTAGGGATATTAATTTTTCTACATACTGGAAAATTTTATCTGTAAACCTGACCTCATCAGGACCATGCATTTTAGGTTTTACGATGTAAATCGAGCCTGTTTTGCTATTTTTTACTAATGAGTTTTGTAGAAGATCATGCTTGGCTATTAAAGACGTTATGACTGCATCAACAATTCCTTCAGGAGATTCAGAACCATCATCCTGAAGAATTGTATTTGTAGTCATTAGATGACCTACATTACGAATAAGTAATGTACTGCGTCCGGGTATAGTTATTTCAGATCCACAAGTTCCTTGGAAAATTAAATCTTTATTGAGACAGCGTTGAATATTTCTCCCATTTTTTTGGAAAGAAGTTTTAAGGTCACCTTTCATCAGGCCTAGCCAGTTTCTATAAACTGTAATTTTGTCTTCTGAATCAACAGCTGCAATTGAGTCTTCACAATCCATAATAGTAGAAATTGCAGATTCAAGAATAATATCACTTATATTAGCTTTATCATCTTTACCTACTGAGTGGTCTTTATTAAATGTTATTTGAATATGTAGGCCATTATTTCTAAACAAAATAGATTCTGGAAATGAAGCTGACCCTGTGTATCCGATTAACTTTTGTTCATTTTTTAGAGCTACTTTTTTTCCATTACTTAAGGTTATATAGACCCGCTGGTCATTAATTTTGTATGAGGTTGCATCTTGATGACTTCCATCGATTAGGGGAATAGATTCATCAAGGAATTCTTTTGACCATTTAATTACCTTTTTCCCTCGTTCTGGATCGTATTCTTTTTTATCAGACTTGGAATCCCTTGGGATGGAATCAGTTCCATAAAGGGCATCATAAAGACTGCCCCACCTAGCGTTAGCGGCATTGATAGAATATCTTGCGTTTATTAAGGGGACTACTAATTGTGGACCGGAAATTTTTGAAAGCTCTTCGTCCACATTTTCAGTTTGGATGTTAAAATTCGGTCCTTCTGTAACTAAATATCCAATATCCCTTAGAAATTTAATATAATCACTTTGATTGTATGGTTTATATTTTGTATTTATATGCCAAGAGTCTATTTTCTTCTGTAGGTCTACACGCTTTTTAAGCAGACTTTTATTTTCAGGAGAGAGTTCATGAATTAATTTGCTAAAGCCTTCCCAAAAATTTTCTCGATCAACAAAAGTACCTGGTATTACCTCTGAATTTACAAAATCAAAAAGATCTGAAGAGATTTTTAGATTACTAACGCTCAAATAACTCTTTTCCGATGGCATTTCCTAGTACCCCCTATTTTACAAAGTGGTCTATATTTATATATTTAGGTATCAGCTATTTAGCGAAACCATATTAAATAATTACTAGTAAATCCCCGGAAAACTCTAATAAATGTATATACTCCAATATTTTACATAAGGTCGTTAGTTCTATCCTACTATACAAGAAAAAATAAATTAAGCAAAATTATTCATATTCCTGACCCCTGGGTTGGTAAGCATTGCTAATAGACTTTATAATCTAAAAAAAGTGTTTTAGGTTATTAAATAAAATTTATATAAAACCCCTTTTATGAATCTAGGTGCAGATATGGATGATATAGCTTTTCTTGGGTTAGTCGAGGTGGGGAGAAAAATCCAAACAGGTGAGGTCACTTCTGTTGATGTCACCTCCCATATTCTCGAACGAATTGAGCGATTAGATCGTCGCTATAACTCATATGCGACTGTAATAAGTGAGATGGCAATTTCAGCTGCCAAAACAGCAGATACTGAAATTCAATCAGGTAAAATTAGGGGCCCTCTTCATGGGGTTCCAATTGCTGTTAAGGATCTCTGTGATACTAAAGGAATTCTGACAGCTTGTGGAATGCCAATGTTTCAAGATCGAATACCTACCGAAGATTCAACCGTTGTATCTCGTTTGCGTGAAGCTGGAGCTATCTTGCTTGGAAAATTACAAATGACTGAAGGCGCTCTGGCAATGCATCACCCAGATATTGTTGTGCCAGTTAATCCGTGGGTAAATGATAGATGGTCTGGAGCATCATCTAGTGGGTCTGGTGTTTCCGTAGCAGCAGGTTTGACATATGGGTCTTTGGGAAGTGATACAGGGGGGTCAATTCGTTTTCCTTCTCTTTGTAATGGTATTGTGGGTCTTAAGGGTACCTGGGGGAGGGTGAGTAGGTCTGGAATTTTCCCTCTATCTGATACTTTAGACCATGTTGGTCCAATGGCCAGGAAGGTTGAGGATGTTGCGGCTATACTGTCTGTGATAGCTGGTCATGACGCATCTGATCCCACTTCACTTACCGCGAAGGTTCCGGACTATTTATCTGAAATAGATAAAGGTGTAGAAGGTTTAAGGGTTGGTTTTGACGAGTCATATTGTTCTAACGGTGTAAACTCAATTATTTCTGATGCTGTTCATAGTGCATTAGATTCATTATCTAAAGCAGGTGCGAAGATTGTTGAGTTTTCTATGCCAAATACGGATGATGCTGTTAGGGGATGGGTACCTCTTTGTGTTGCCGAAGCTGTCGTAGCTCATAGCAATACATTTCCCTCCCGGGCTGATGAGTATTCAGATACATTACGTGGTTTTTTAGAGGCCGGAGAGCAGATATCGGGGCCAGAGTATGCTCAAGCAACGATTCACCGCAAAGAATTATGTGGGGCGATGCAAAAAATACATCAAGATGTTGACTTAATTATGACCTTAACTCTTCCTGATCCTATTCCTACAGTCGCTGAGTTTGCTAAAATTGGGGAGTCAGCGGATGCAGTTGAACGTCTTATTAAATATACTTCAATTGCTGACTTAACTGGTAATCCTACTATTTCATTGCCTGCAGGCTTTGACGGGAATGGGGCCCCCATAGGAATACAATTTATGGGTTCACCTTTGAGCGAAAGTCTTCTTTGTCGCGCTGGTTATATATTCCAAACTGCTCGCGATTGGTCAGACTCAAAGCCGAACTAAATTGATAATAATTAAAGTTATGATTTTAAGGTCTTAGATTCACAAAGCGTATTAATATTTTTTCTAATGTTTTGTGCCTCTTCAACTGATATAATTTTGAACTTAAAAATTTCGTGTGGCCGAGCTTGTGCTAGTTTTGGGAGAGAACAGCTTGCAACTGTAAATGGTATGATAAACCCTCCTCCAGTTAAGCCTTCGTTTAAGAGAACGACAGGAGTATCTCCGCAAATATTTATTCCACCAAATGGATAACCTATATCTACGCAGTTTGATGGGTGCGAGCCGTGTTCTGGTGCTTTATTTTTTGCTCTCTCAGAAAATTTTAATGACGGCCCTTCGAGCCTAATTCCCATACGGTTAGAGCGAGGAGAAACAATCCAATCGGTGTTGATAAACAGCTCAATGCCTTCCTCACTCAGCCAATCATTAGAAGGGCCAAGTACGATTTCAATTATCCATTGGCCATTATTTGAAAACATAGATTGATATTTATCTGGTAGAGTTAGTTTTTCTATTACACTTGAGGGGTTTATGGTTATTTTATTCCCTTTCTCTAGTTTCTTTCCATCAAATCCTCCTGCCTCAGCTATTGTATGGGTAGAGTAAGATCCGAGAAAATAATTAGCCTTAAGTCCACCTGAAAAGGCTATATAAGATCTTGCTCCTTTTATTGCTGACCCTAAGGTGAGTATTTGCCCCGCTTCCGCTGAAAGTGTTTCCCATAGGGGTAGGGGATTACCGTCTAGGCTGGCTTCCATATCAGCGCCGGTAACCGCGAATTTCTGCGAAGAAAGGAAACGAATAGTCGGTCCTATAAACTGCACCTCAAGTCCTGGTGCTCCGGGGTGATTTCCTACTAGTAGATTAGCCATGCGGAATGAATAGTGATCTATTGGTCCGGATCTATTGAAACCGTATTTGAAGCCACCCTTTAAACCTGGCCAATCTTGAATTGTCGTTTCAAGCCCAGGTTTAATGACTTCTAAGTCATAGGTCATTAGTATTTCCTTGATTAGTTAGAGACAAAGACCATTTCTCCCATTCCTTTACTGAAAACTTAGAATAATCAGTTGTATTATATTGATATGAATCTGATCTAACTTGTGAACGTATATATTTATATTCCTCGACGCTGATAGGAACAAATTTGACTCGGTCTCCAGGTTGAAGAAGTGAAACTCCGTTTCGGAAGGCATCCGAAGTAGGGTTAGCTTCATATACTGGGACAGGGGTACGGCCAATAAGGTTATATCCGCCTGGTACTCTTAGTGTGTGAATCGATGTAGACATACCTCCTGTGCACACTGCATTAGCTGGAGTCCATAATCGTGGGGGGTTATACTTTGGAGAGACAAGCAAACATCTTGGGTCAAGGGGGCGCATAAGTGCGCATCCAGGAAGTGCCATAATACTTGCCACCCAATGCTCGGTGTTAGAGTGTACTCTCACTAGCTCATGTTTGTCCTCCAAACCATTTATACGTGCAACGAAATCAGGGTCAAACTCGCGTTCATTTACTTTCAGGCAATAATCTTCTATGGCTGCCTTTGTCCACGGATCAAGATAGCAGCAGGGAAGATATGCCAGTCTACTATTAATTTCTATGTCACTTATTGGACCCAAGCTATCAAAAATGTTTTGAATTTCTTCAGTAAGGTCTGGAAGTTTTATTTTATCTGGTTCGTATTCCAATAAAAGTGAGTTATAAGAAGGTATACTATCAATTATCCCAGCTATTTCAGATTGTTCTATAGCCTGCATTAGACCAAGGGCCATGAAGTTGAGTTCAAGCGCGCCATCGTCACCAAACTCAATCATTAGAAAACAATCCCCACCGGGAGAAAATCTAGGTTTTTTGTAAATCACAATAATTCTGATTCAAGTAATTATAAGTTTTTTTAAATTCTAATATTTTACAGCGGGGCGAGCTCATAACCATTATTCCTTAGACCATCTCCTATGGTCTTTGCAAGATCGACAGCATTAGGGCCATCTCCGTGTAGGCATATGCTGGTAGCTTCAAGTTTTACTTTTGCGCCGCTTTCTGCAATTACTTCATTGTTAGACAGAAAATACTCCAGCCGTTTTAATGTATCTTCTAAATCGGCACCCTCATTAGCACGTTTGACTATTAAAGAACCATCATCAGCGTAGCCAAGATCAAAATATAATTCGCCAACTATTTTAATTCCTGCTCGTTTGGCAGCCTGTATTACGGCGTGTTGCTCAGTTGGAGCTGGGTAATATATCGTAGGATTTTCACTGGTATCTATAATTGCTTTGCAAAATGCTTCTCCAAGTTCTTCATCTTTACTCAACATTAGATACAGTGCCCCATGAGGCTTCACATGATGAAGATTCATGGACTCTGTAGCTAGCATTGCTTTTAATGAGCCGACCTGGAATACTGTCATTGCGTATATCTCTGCCGGAGTTAATGACATAACGCGTCTACCAAATCCAAGCAAGTCGGGGAGCCCGGGGTGAGCACCGACAGCTACATTATTATTTTTTGCTAATCTAATAGTATTTTGCATAGTAATTGGATCACCAGCATGAAACCCACATGCAACATTGGCTGTTGTTACATGTGGCATTAGTGCTTCATCTGCACCCATAACCCAATTTCCTAGACTTTCTCCACAATCTATATTTATATCAAAGCTTTTACTCATTAGTATTCCCCTATAACTTGATGGTAGATTAACAGAATTGGTTAGAATGTATTTTATCAGGTTTTTAATCTCTTTATAGCAAGTTCTCTTAATATGTGTTTTTGAACTTTGCCTGTAGGTGTCATTGGTAATTTATCAACACAGATTAAATAGTGAGGTATTTTAAAACTAGCTATACGGTTACGGCAATAGATTTGGATATCTTCGATGGTTATTTCAAATTTTTCTACAGGAACGATAATAGCTACTGGTACTTCATGTAGTCTATCATCTGGCAATCCAACCAACGCCACTTGATCAACCCCATTAATTCCTTTTAGAAAAGCTTCTATCTCTAAAGATGAAACATTCTCACCTCCCACTTTTAACATATCTTTGAACCTACCGAGAAACTGTAAATGGCCATCTGAGCGGATTATGGCGGTATCCCCAGTTCTTAACCATCCATCTTTGGTCAAAACTTCTTGAGTTTCTAGCGGTTTATTAAAATAACCCTTCATATTCATATAGCTCTTTACCCATAGCTCACCTTGATTTCCAATTTCAACATCTTTGCCATCTTCTGGATTAACTATACGTATTTCTATGCCTGGCAAAGGATATCCCGATGCCTGACAACGTTGTTCTTCTGTGTCTTCAGGATTAGATATGGTTGCAAATGCCCAAGTTTCGGTCATGCCCCAACCTGATACTGTTTGGACCAGCTCTTTTTGTGCTTTATGTGCTATACTAATAGAATTTGGTGCGCCTGATGGAAAGGTCCCAAGCCTTAAGCTTGATATTATTCTGGGATTAGATAGCTGTTTATCCATCATATCTTTATAGTGCGTATCAAATCCATGAATAATAGTCACCGATTCTTGTTCGATTAGGGTTAAATTCTCATTAGCGTTAAAGGTCTCCGTAAGTACCTGCTTTGCTCCGCTAATGATAGACGTTATTGCACCCTCTCCGTAGCCGTATAGATGAAACATGGGAAGGCTATTTAATATGACATCATCGTTAGTAATTCTGAGTCTATTAATCCTATCTGCTGTATTCTTAATTACCTTATGGCAATGCATAACACCTTTTGGACTACCGGTAGTTCCCGAGGTGTAAGCAATTAGGAATGTATCTTTCTCTTTAACCGCATGCGCCCTTTGATTTAGGGTCGATTCTGATATTTTCTTTCCATTTTTTAACATTTTTTCCCAATTCATCATATTGGGTTTTGTTGGCCCATTAAATATCACGACCTTACTTAGATTTGGGAATTTCTTCCATCTAGGACCTTGTTCTGAATTGTTAACATTTATAAGATTTTTACAGACCATATCTAAAAAATTAATTGGTCCTGATTGAGCTTGCACAATCCAGACTATACTTTCTGATTGTTTGACTGCATATGCTACATCTTCAGAACGATAACGTGTGTTAAGTGGAACCAAGATTGCACCAATTTTAGCTGTGGCGTACATTAAAAAAAGCCATTCTGCACGATTAACCATCCACAGGGCAACTTTGTCTTGAGGCTTTATTCCTAGCGATAACAGTCCTTTAGCAACAACATCAACTTCTTTGGAAAATTCTTTAAAATTCCATCGTTTTCCCTCAAAGTATAAAGCTTCTTGATCTCCAAAAAGTTTTGCTGCATGCCATGGTAAAAGACCTATGGTATCGCATTGTGAGTTACTGTTGATCATCTCGGATACCGAATTTTTAACTTAACTATATTTGAAATAGTGTCTTTAGTCATTGGAACTCTGATGTTAAATTGCGACTTATTTTTTATATTAAAAATAAAGGCTAATAATTTATAACATATTATTTAGTAACTAAATGAATTATTCTATCTTTATTGATTATCAATAATTTCTTGATTGGACGTATATAAATAAATAGGGGGACATAATTATGCCAAAGGTATCAGCAAACGGAATAAATATTTACTATGAACTAATGGGTAAAGGCGAGCCTTTAGCGTTAATTGGAGGGTCCTTATTCGGTAGACAAAATTTTGGAATGGTTTGGGAGGGACTTTCAAAGCATTTTCAATTAATTTCATATGATCAGCGTGGGTATGGGCAGTCAGATAGACCGTTACAGTCCTACGATTTAGATCTTTGGGCAGATGATTTGGCGGCCTTGCTTGATTCTCTGAACATTGAGAGGTCACATGTTATGGGTACATCTGCTGGTGGTATGATCGCTCTAAAGTTTGCTGCAAAATACCCAGATCGTTGTATTGGTGTAGTTAGTGACTGTGCTTTTGCAAAGTGTGACACTATGAGAAAAATAATGTTTAGGACCTGGCGTCATATGGCAACAAGCTGGGGTTGTAGTCCTGAGTTTGCTGATCACGTTGTAACACAAGCTGTTGGAGCTGATTTTCTTGATGGACCTGATGGAAGTGGTCTAATAGATATGGTCCGTACAGTCGTTGGGTTAAACTCCCCCCAAACTGTGGTGCAAGCGTGCCTCGCTATGGAGAATATGGATCTTAGAAAAGATGTAAAAAAAATTAAGAACCCAACTCTAATAATTACTGCTTCACGAGATATGTTGACACCAATGTATACTGGACCAAAGGGCGCAGGTTCAAAGTGGGTAGCTGAAAATATTAAAGACTGTGAACTAAAGGTGTATAAAGATATTGGTCATGCTGATCTTGTTGAGTGTCCAGAGGAAACAATTAGTGCAACGATAAAGTTTCTTAAAAAAGCAAAGAAAAAAATTAAATAGTATACATAAATATTTTGACTAAACATATTTTTAATAGAATTAATTTAGATTCTAATCCTGAATAGGAGAAATCACTATGAGTATTTTGCAGGGAAAAATTGCTGTTGTTACAGGGGCTGGTAGTGGACTAGGGCAAGGTGTAGCTCAAGCATTTGCTGATGAAGGAGCGTCTGTTGCTCTCATTGACCAAGATATTGATGCTGTTGAAAAGGTGTCTGAAAATATTAAAGGGCGTGGTGGTATAGCTATTTCTATAGAGGCTGATGTAGGAAATGAAATTTCTGTCCCAGATGCTTTTTCTAAGGTGAGAGGGTCACTCGGTGAAGTTGATATTCTTGTTAATAATGCCGGAATAGATACTACCTCTCTTCTTGAGGACATGAGTTTAGATCTTTGGGATAATATGATCAGAGTCAATTTGCGGTCTATGTTTCTTTGTTCACGCGAGGTAATAAAAGGAATGAAGGGAAAGGGGTGGGGGAGAATAATAAATTTTTCTTCACAGCTTGCTCACAAAGGTGCGCCAACAATGGTACATTATTGTGCTTCTAAGGGAGGGGTTTTATCTTTCTCGCGAGCACTAGCATATGAACTTATTGATTACGGTATTACAGTAAATTCTATTTGTCCTGGCCCTATAGATACGCCTCTTTATATGGATATTCCAGAAGAATGGCGAGCTGCAAAGGAACGCTCTTTACCTATAGGAAGACCAGGGAATGTTAATGAGGTTGTACCCACAGTTCTCCTTCTGGCTTCAGATGGGGGGTCGAACTATGTAGGCGCATCAATGAATATGAACGGTGGAGATGTTATGGTCTAGATGATTAATGAAATAAATCAGAATTATAACTTAATTTTTAGAACTCATAATAAGATCAGAAACATAGGGATTGCTTGCTCGTTCTTTGCCAAACGTAGAGGGCTCTCCGTGACCTGGAATGAATTGAGTCTCATTTCCTAAAGGCCACAATTTAGAGGTAATTGATTTTATAAGTGATTCGAAATCACCACGTGGAAAATCTGTTCTACCAATTGAACCACTAAATATAACATCTCCAACAAGAGCTAATTGCGATTCTGGATGGTGAAAAATGACATGGCCAGGTGTGTGGCCTGGACAGTGGTACACATCTAGATGAAGTTCTCCTAATTCTACTTTGTCTCCGTCTTCCAGCCAGCGGGATGGTTCAAATGCCCTAGCTCCTGGTATACCATATTGTTGGCCAGATTCTTCAAGTTGATCAATCAAAAATAAATCTTCTTTATGTGGGCCAATTATGGGAGCATCAAGTTTCTCTGATATCTCTGCTGCAGCTCCAGCATGATCTATGTGGGCGTGCGTTATAAAAATATTTTTTACTTCTAAATTCTGAGACTTTATAACTTTTAAAAGTTCTTCGATATCTCCACCAGGGTCAACTATTGCTGCATTGTTTGTTGCTGAGCACCATATAATAGAGCAGTTTTGCTGAAGGGGAGTAACCCTGACAATTATACCTTTTAGCTTATTGTCACTCATAGTTTTACCTTTTGTTGAGTATTCAAAGGTATATCATTAACTCTTATTTTATTGAAGGTGATAAGCGTACATTTAAATAGTTTCCCCCGATAATAAGTAATGCCCCAATAATTACCCAGATTTCAATTATCTCAGAGTATGCAAGATATCCAATGATAGCTATTATCGGTAATCTCAAAAAGTCAATTGGCACTACTCTAGAAGCATCAGCAAGTTGGAAAGCGCGTGTCATACAATAATGACCTGATAGAGCTGAAGCACCGACTAAGATTACCCATATCCAGCTTATTTCACTGCTAGGCCAGCTCCAATTTTCTATAGA
>DBHM01000011.1:168159-189881 GCA_002296185.1 Alphaproteobacteria bacterium UBA828 | reverse complement strand
CCCTCGACGAAATTCATAGGGGGATTACCAAGGAAACTCCCTACAAAACGATTTTGAGGATGCTGATATACATTTTCAGCAGTATCGTACTGCATTAAATGACCAAAGTTCATTACTGCTATTCTATGAGCCAAAGATAGTGCCTCTATCTGGTCATGAGTAACATATATGACAGTTTGTCCGGTTTCTGCTTGTATACTCCTGAGCTCTCTTCTCATCCTATTACGATCGTCTGCTTCCAAATTACTTAAAGGCTCATCGAGTAGTAGAATGTCTGGATTTGTTACAAGTGTCCTACCAATAGCTACCCTTTGAAGCTCACTAGCACTCAATTCTGCAGGCTTTCGGTCAATTTTATCACTAAGGCCCATAAAATCTGCGACTCTCTTTACTTCCGAATCTACCTGCTCTTTTGGCTGTTTCTTTATTCTCAACCCATATGCAAGGTTCTTCTCTACAGTCATATTTGTGAAAACTGCATAGTCCTGAAAAACTAGGCCAACATTACGATTACCTGGTGAAGTATTAATAACTGACTCTCCATCAATTAGAATGTCTCCACTGGTAGGGTTTTCTAAACCTACTATCATATTGAGAGTAGTTGACTTTCCACAGCCTGACGGACCAAGTAAAGCCATAGTTTCACCCTGCTCAACACTTAGAGACAAGTCATCTACCGCAATTAAATCACCATACTCTTTACGAAGATTTACTATTTCTAATTTGACGTTTGCCATACCTAATTACCTCTTGATCGCACCAAGTGTTAGACCCCTGACAAGATGCTTCTGAATCAAGAACCCTATTATTACTAGAGGAATAATTGATACGGTCGCAAGGGCAGCCTGAGCACCATATAGAAGTCCCTCAGTAGCTGAGAAATATTTAGCCATCTGCACTGGAATAGAGGATACCTTGTTGTATGTTAAGACTAACGCGAACAAGAACTCGCTCCAGTTAAGTATGAATATGAATAGTGTGGTTGCTACCAACCCTCCCTTGATCAAGGGGACGGTAACTACAAGGTGCGCCTTCCACCTCGACATTCCATCCATCATCGCCGCTTCCTCTATTTCTTGCGGCAAATCATCGATAAAACTTTTTAACATCCAGGTAGAAAATGGTACTGTTACAGCACCATACACTAGAATCAGACCCCAATATGTATCACTAGCCCCCACATCACTAAACATAATTACGAACGGCACAGCAATAGCCGCGGGCGGGAACATTCGAGCCGATAATATGAAGAATGGAGTGAAATTACCTCCAAATCTATAGCGAGCAATAGCAAGGGCCGCCATTAAACCGACTATAATAGATAAAGCCGTTCCACCAGAAGCCAAGATCAAAGATCCATATATGGACTGCCACGCAGATTTAGTTAAAAAGTCTGCCATGGCTCCGCCTGCAGATCCAGATCCTGCATCACGTTCAAGTAGATTGCCCTCCGCGTCATATTGAGAAAGGCCTCCCCGCTGCTCTAAAAGAACCTCAGGGGCTAATACAGTAAGATAGTTATCAACAGTTGGCTTTCCAGATACCCATACTGCAGGCACTTTGACCCATTCGTCTGATGGCTTAAACGATGTTGAGACCATCCAAAAAACTGGGAATAAGGCAAATATTAAGGCCAAGAGAAGCCCAATACCGTTATACCAAGTAAATTTCTGATTTGGCATATTAACGGGCCTCCAGTAGCTGGTAACGTATTGGCTTCAACATGAGGTTTATCAATACGACTGTTATTATTAAAACAATAAATGCAGCCGCACCCGCATATGCGATACGGAAGTCTAAGAAGGCCAACTTATACAAATACACACTTATTGTTTCTGTTGCAGTTCCAGGGCCGCCCTTAGTTAAGAGGACAACTTCATCAAATAACTTAATTACTTCCATTCCTCTAATAACAAATGCGATGATAATAACTCCCTTCATATTAGGCAGCATAATCGTCCAGAATATCTTTTGTGGGGATGCCCCAAGAACGGTTGCAGCCCTAATAGGGTTCGCAGGAATAGAGTTTAATCCAGATAAAAGGATTAGGAAAAATAGAGGTGTCCAATGCCATACTTCAGTTATTACAACTGCGAAAAAGGCTGGGACAGAAGTATTCAGCCATTCTACACCGCCAGACCCAGACTCATATCCACCTATCCAACCGAGGACCTGATTGATTGGGCCGTTGTACTGAAAAAGCATATACCAAGTGTATCCAACAACAACAGGCATAATCATCATTGGAGTAAGCAAAGCGGTAAAAAACACCCTTTTTCCAATAAATGTTTTTAAGAATATTGTTGCCATGCCTAGGCCAATTGCGAATTCTAGACATAGCGATAAAACCGAAATAGATAATGTTCTACCCAAGGCATCTAGATACCTTGGCTCATCAGTAATTAAATAGTTGTAATTAATACCCTGATAAATAGGCTCCGTGAAGACTTGACCTAAAGCTGTCCATATATCGCCATAGATTGGCTGCCACTCAGTCAAACTTACGAAGAACTCTAACATGAACGGAAATACAAGAAGGACCAACAGCAATATCTGTATCGGTGTAATTAATAGTGGACCGATTATTACCTTGCTGTTTGGATCAAAACGTCGGAACCTCCCCGGCTTCTTAGAAGCCGGGGAAGTTCCTTTAGTAGTTTCGTAGGAAGACATCTAGTCCTATACCCTTATCGTATTGTCTGTTTCTTATTAATTATAAATATCTGGGTTTTAAGACCAGCTATCAACTCCTGCAGCCTTCTTCATAGGATCGGAATACATCTTAGCTAGATTATGCCAAGCTTCTTTCTGTTTATCCTTACCTAATCTACGAGTGATCTTGTTACACTCTTTAGCTGCATCCTTCATAGCTTCCTTAGCAGTCTTCTGACCAGTGTATGCTGCCGAGAGATTTACATCGATAGCATTATGGTACTCAAAACCACCACGGAGGATAATTTCAGGACACACGTCACTAACAGCTTCGTAAGAAGTTGCTAAGAAGTCTCCAGGATATGAGTTAAAGAACAACTCAGTAGGCTCTAGGAAGTGATTATTTCTCCATGGGTCGAAATATCCACCTTCATTTGGTATAGACCTTTGAGACATAGTTGGTCCACAGAGCCATTGTGCGTAAAGATAAGAAGCCTCAGGAATTTCTGAATGCTCACTGACAACAAAGTCCCAAGCAAATGGCATAATATCAGCACGCACAAGATTACCATCAACAACAGTTCCTGGGACTTTTGAGATCCCCATAGCTGTAGGATTACCTGTAGCATCACGCTTACCGATTACAGATGCAGCACCAGCAACGTCTGCTGAATAGCGCCACAATGACGGCCAACCAAATTCCATGAAACCACGACCTTGCTTATAGTATTGTGCGTAGTTATCAGTAAATCCATAGTTGAAGTTCTCAACAGGAATATAATCCTGAAGGGCTACTAGCTCTTCAACTGTTGATATACTCTCTGGGCTATCTGCCATTGAGTTCATATCTTCGTCGAAGTAAAGAGTTCCCTTAGACTGGAATCGAGTCATCCACTGGAACTTATTCCAGAAAGGTGACCTATATTCTAGTGCTCCCCAGAAGTCCTTAGATTTGTCGGTGTACTTAGCAGCCAACTCGTCATAACGACCCCAAGTATCTGCGAGAGAACGTGGTGAGTCGATCTTGTCACCGGCTGCCGCAAGAACGTCAGCACGATAATTTAATAGCCACCAGTCACCATCACAGTAGAGACCATAAATTTTTCCGTTGTACTTCTGCCCAAAGTCTGACACTGGATAAGAGAGTCTATTTGGACCATTAAAGATTTCTGGATTGTGCTCTGCAAAGTAATCGTCAAGAGGTTTAGCTAAACCTGACTCTGCATAATCTGGAAGACTAAGAGGAGCAGGAAGCATTAAGTCATAACGACCTGTTTTAGCAACAGCCTCTTGCATACCCTTTTGGTGAGTTTCAGTAACCGGCACCTGGATTAGCTCAACATCAAAACCTGTAAGAGCTTTCCATTCTTCAGTGAACGGAGCCATATTTCCTCCAGAACCTGAAGGATGCATAATACTGATAGTCTTCTTCTTTGCACTACCGTAAAGCGCCTTTGCAGCTTTCACAGCTCTGTCTTCTGCACTGTGACCATCTGCCCAAGCTCTTTTAACTCCGAGTGGAGCATTCTTCATAATCATGCTAACTGCTGTAGCACTTAATCCGAGTCCGAACATACCTTTAATGAGGTCTCTTCGGGACACATGATGTGTTTTTGACATATGCATGCCCCATAAGCGATAAAGCTCACTAAGCACGCGCTTTCTTTCATTTTCGACTGACATTCGATCTGCCTCCCTATGTGGCAATACGATATTTTTTTTCCATCCGATTAGAATAATCCTTTTTAGCTTTAAGAGCGTCTCAATTGCTCCTGGAAAACACTAATCAGAAAAATGAAGACGCAGACTACGGAAATAGCTTTGATGAATCAAGCATCTATTGTAGAGATTTGTTGTTTTATTTTTTTAGAGACATTTAATGTCTGTTTTCTGGGGATAACTTTTAATGGAAAGCTAAAATGCCGTATAACACAAAAAAAGCGTACATTATAGGAACATATGATACTAAGGCAGATGAGCTACTATATATTGCAGGTCTGATTCGTAATTCAGGTATAGATACATGCCTGGTCGATGTTTCAACCTCTCCAAATTATTCATCTGCTGAAAATATTGACATAAGCTGCGCAAAAGTCGCCTCTTTTCATCCTAAGAGTGAAAAAGAAGTGCTGAGACACTCAGATAGAGGTGAGGCTCTTGCAGAAATGAAAATCGCCTTACAAAACTTTGTGCACAAATTAGAAGATGTAGGTGGAATGATTGGAGCAGGTGGTAGTGGAAACACTGATCTTGTCAGCGCCGCATTAAGAGCACTTCCAATAGGAACACCTAAAGTAATGGTCTCCACAGTAGGATCTGGGGACGTTGCACCTTATATCGGACCCAATGATATTGCTATGGTCTATTCAGTAACAGATGTAGCAGGATTAAATAGTATTTCTCGAAGAGTACTTGGCAATGCTGCCCACGCATTATCTGGAATGATAAAAAATAATATTCCCCAATCTAATACTTCAAAACCTGCCCTTGGTATGACAATGTTCGGTGTCACCACTCAGTGTGTAGACCAATTAAGAGAAAAACTTGATAAAATTTATGATTGCCTTGTTTTTCATGCTACAGGCGTAGGTGGGCAATCAATGGAAAAGCTTGCGGAGTCTAATCTTCTAGTCGGCACTATAGATGTCACGACAACTGAGGTCTGTGACCTAATTGCTGGTGGGGTATTTTCCGCAGGCCCAGATCGTTTTGATAGACTAGCAAAATCTGGGCTTCCCTACGTAGGATCATGTGGGGCGTTAGATATGGTTAACTTTGGAGCCCTAGATACCGTGCCGGGGAAATATAAAGACCGAAATCTATATATACACAATGCTAACGTAACCCTTATGCGAACCAATAAAGATGAGTGTAGAAAAATAGGTGAGTTCATAGCAAAAAAATTAAATACATTCACTGGACCAGTAAGGTTTATCTTTCCAGAAAAAGGTTTTTCTCTTCTAGACTCTAAAGACCAACAATTCTATGACCCCGAAGCAAATAATATTCTCCTAGATTCCTTAAGGGCCAATCTTAAAGAATCTGCCAAAATTCAACTGATAATATTACCTCTGCATATAAATGATTATGAGTTTTCTGAGGCCTTATCCCAAAATTGGAATTCTATAGCTGGAGAAATGATATGAAAAAATCTCTACGTCACGAACTTTTGAAGAAATTTCAAAAAATGATTTTACAAAAAGAACCAATTATAGGTGGAGGGGCAGGAACAGGTTTATCTGCTAAATGCGAGGAAGCCGGTGGTATTGATCTGATCGTTATATATAACTCTGGCCGTTACCGTATGGCCGGAAGAGGTTCGCTTGCAGGGCTATTAGCTTACGGCAATGCTAATGATATAGTCAAAGAAATGGCTTCCGAGGTAATCCCCGTTGTAAAATCTACTCCTGTGCTTGCTGGGGTAAATGGTACAGATCCATTTATGATTCGAAGTAAGTTACTAACTGAACTGAAAGAACTAGGATTTTCTGGTATACAGAATTTCCCCACTGTTGGTTTGATTGATGGCTTGTTCCGCGCAAACCTTGAAGAAACAGGTATGGGTTATGACCTTGAAGTAGAATTAATTGCGCATGCTCACTCAGAGGATATGCTCACTACACCATATGTTTTCAGCGCAGAAGACGCAGTCAAAATGACCGAAGCCGGAGCAGATATTATAGTTGCCCATATGGGCCTAACAACTAGCGGTGCTATTGGTGCCCAAACAGCAAAATCTCTAAATGACTGTGTATCACTTATTGATGAATGGTCTGAGGCTGCCCGCTCAGTTAGAGAAGATATAATTGTGTTATGCCACGGCGGACCAATAGCAATGCCAAACGATGCAAATTATATACTGAAAAATTGCAAGTATGTACATGGTTTCTACGGAGCCTCAAGTATGGAACGACTTCCAGCTGAAACATCACTAACAAATCAGACAAAAGATTTTAAGAAAATAACTTTCTAGAACTTATCGTATCAAAAATTTTGATTAGTACTCTATTAGAAACAACCTAAACTAGTTAGCCCTCGCTCAAACCACATGATCAATTGCGCATCTGATACCCAATTAAATGCGTATATACAGACCTCCATTAAAGACTCGTAAAAAGCTATCAATAATCCCAGGGCTACGAAGTTGAGCAGTAATACAAATAGAGTAAGACCATTTGTAGCTCGGGTATTTTTGTGAGTTACAAATCCAATATATGCGGGCAATACTTTAACAAATATTTGCATTTCAACTATCTCTTAACTTCTTTCATTCAATGTGTCTGTGAGAAAGATTTATCAGATACTCAATCTTGATCCAATATTATCAAATACCAATAAAAAATGAAGTTTTACTAGCTTTTAATATTTTCAATTACTTTCTTTATAATAGGGTGATAATTGTCACCCCACCCCTCTTCTATTGCCGATTTAAAAAGTCTATTTATACGCTCAGCCCCCTCAGCCACTACTCCAGAAGCTTTTGATAAATCTAGCGCATATGTCAAATCCTTGAGTGCGTAGTTCACCGAAAATGCACCAGCTGGATACTCTTCTAGTAGAATAGATTTCATTCCGTGATTACGAAGCGCAAAACTATCCCCTGAGCTCATAGAAATAGACTCAAAAAGCTTTTCTACTTCCACACCTGCCTGAGTTCCGATTGCAATAGCCTCAGATAAAGCTGCTATATTTTGAAAAAGCACCATATTATTGAGAATCTTACACACTTGTCCTGCACCCACTTTTCCACAATGCACTATATCAGTTGCCATATAACTTAATATTGGCTCTATAATAGAAAATATCCCAGGCTCTGCTCCTACCATTATTGATAATGTTCCATTTAAGGCTGCCTGACGCGTACGAGCTACTGGACTGTCTGCAAAAACAACACCAATCTTGTTATATCTTTCATAAATTTTTCTACTTAAATTAGGCGGAGCTGTTGAGCAATCAATAACAAATTGCCCATCTTGCAAATGGTTTATAATTCCACTGGGACCTAAACAGACATCCTCAACTTCCATGCCCCCAGGAAGTGATAGAAGAATTAAATCTGACTTCATAATTAAATTTTCAAGTGACTCAGCTAATTCAACATTAGTATCAGCAAGCTTTAATAACGTAGAAGAATTAATATCAAAAGCGACAACATCTCCATTATGTTTTTTTGCAATATTTCGGCACATTGGTTCCCCCATAACTCCCAAACCAATAAATCCGATCGTTTCGATATTTCTCATCACTTAACACCTTGAAGTATTATTAGATTGAAAAAACAACTGTTTTTTGCTCTTGATACAAACCTAGACCCTCCCGACCTTTTTCTCTACCTAAACCACTTTCTTTAGTGCCGCCAAAAGGGTTGGCTATTGAGAGTAATTTATATGTATTTATCCAAACAGTACCTGCTTTAATACTTTTTGCTACTCTCCAAGCTTTTTTCATATCATTAGTCCAGATACCACACGCCAGTCCGTAGACTGAGTTATTTGCAAGACTTATTAGCTCCTCCTCCTCCTTAAAAGGTAATATGATCAGGACAGGCCCAAATACTTCTTCCTGAAAAATTTTAGATCTTGGGTCTATATCGCCTAGAATAGTTGGCTCAAAGAATGCCCCATTTTCCAATCCTTCTGGTCGACTTCCACCAGCTAAGATTTTTCCACCATTATCTGTTGCACTATAAATATAATCCTCGACAATTTTTCTTTGCCTAAAAGTAGCAAGAGGGCCGATCTCAGTGCTTTCACAACCTGGATCACCAATTTTGTATGACTCTGCAATATTTATCAGACGATCTAAAAATTCTTCATATATATTTTCTTGAACAAAGAGACGTGAGCCCGCTACACACGATTGCCCTGTAGAACTGAAAATACCTGAAGAAACGCCAATCAACGCTTCATCTATATTAGCATCTTGGAAAACAATATTTGGAGATTTACCCCCCAACTCAAGTGCAACAGGCATTAACTTTTCAGCCGCTAAATGGGCAATCTTCTTGCCAGTTGATGTGCCACCGGTGAAAGAAACCATAGCAACATCAGGATGTGAAACTATCGCTGAACCCAGTTGGCTACCGTTTCCATTTAAAACATTAATTAATTTTGGAGGAATGCCAGCCTCGACACATAACTTTCCCAACGCGAGCCCAACCCCAGGGGTTACTTCTGATGGCTTTAGTAAAACTGTATTACCGGCCGCAATGGCTGGAGCAAGTTTTTGAGCGTCCATAGTTAGTGGTGAATTCCATGGAGTGATCAGGCCAACTAAACCGTATGGTTCGTGAATAGTCATTGAAATATTATTACTACGCGGTGTAGTAACAGCCCCCTCTTGGGTCTCACAAACCCCAGCAAAATATCGAAAAATAGCAGCGCATGATTTTGACTGTGCACGACATTCAGTTATTGTTTTACCGTTTTGGTGCATTTGAAGATTTGCAAGCTTCTCACTATCCCTATCAACCAGTTCTGCAACCTTATATAGATATCTTGCCCGCTCATGAGGAAAAATATTACTCCAGGAATCGCTAGCCCCATTACTTGATTGCAAGGCTCTATCTAAATCCCCTAGAGATGCAGTACTATAAATACCACATGCACTACCGTCTTTAGGGTTTTCTAAGTGTATGGGCTCTCCACTTCCCTCGACTAATTCTCCTGCTATTAGTATTGGTTCAGTCATGGGATAAAAATCTTAGCATCTTATTTTTAATTACTTTTTTGAACAGCATTTTCACCTGCAATTTTTCCAAATACAGCACCTGAAGTTAATCCAGTGCCCCCTGGGTAATTAAAATAAAATAACCCTCCTAACAATTCCCCAGCAGCATATAAACCGGGAATAGGATTACCAGATACATTCATCACATTACCTGAAGAGTTTGTTTTGAGACCACCAAAAGTGAAAGTTATACCGCATGTAACTTGGTATGCCTCAAATGGAGGAGTATCGATGAGATTTGCCCAATTTGATTTTGGAACATCAAGCCCAACAGTTCCACGCCCATCCTTTATGTTTGGATTAAATGGAACTTCCTCCATTACAGCAAGGTTATAGTCTTTAACCTCTCTAATAAACCCCTCAGGATTGACGCCTTCCATATTACTTGCCAATTCATCAATAGAACTAGCCTCTATACGTGTAACTTGCTTAATTCTATACTCGTCTCGCTGAAGATGCTTAACTTTGTTATCAAATACCTGCCATGCGAACTGACCAGGTTGTTCAAGAATTAACTTCCCATACTTCGCATAGGTGTAATTCCTAAAATCAGCACCTTCGTCTAAAAATCGCCTTCCCTTTGCATTGACCATTATCGAAAACGGGTAACTGTGTTTTTGAAATCCATCACCCACATCAAGGTTACCGTATGCAGGCGCATTATTATCCCAACCTACTGCATGGCATCCTGACCAATTACCGTGAGGTATGGCGCCTATATCTAAAGCCATTTTAATTCCATCGCCCATATTGTGTTGCGTACCACGTACTTTAGCGAGATCCCAACCTGGACCCAGATACCTCGTACGCCACTCTGCATTAGCCTCAAATCCTCCACACGCTAAGATTACAGAGTCTGACTGCCAATCAGTCGTCTTTCCATCCTGCAGTGATCTCACACCAATTACTGAGCCAGTTTTTTCATCTATCAAAAGTGATACTGCTCTGGTATGGTAATTTACATTTATGCCAGCCTTTTCTGCTGCAGCATGTAATCCATCGACTAAACCGGGGCCACCCCCCCAAGCTTCAACTGCCAAGCCTCCCCAAAACTGAAATCTCCCATCAACTTTAAAGGCCTGCCTTCCATAGCTTGGTTGAAAACGGATGCCTTTTTCTTTCATCCATACTAATGTTGCGTGACTCCTTGATACTAGAGTTTCAACCATATCAGGATCGGCGCGAAATTGTGTAACCCGAGCCATATCATCAAAATAATCTTCAAAACTATACTTACCAAAATCAGTAGATGAGATTTCTTCTTCAGAAAGCTCCATAATAGCTTGCAAATCTTTTATAGAATTAAATACAACTCGCATCGCTCCAGCTGTATATGCAGTATTCCCACCTCTCTCGGATTCACTTGCACTTTCTAGAACAGTAACATTCGCTCCAGCATCTTGAGCAGCTAACGCTGCACACATTGCTGCATTACCAGCCCCGACAACTATAACACTAGGTATTTTCTTAATCATAAATTAACTCATTTAGAGGAAAGACAATGATTATCTGTATATTAAATCGATGAAATAAAGACTATATGAATGAATCTACTTTTTAATTTCATCTTAAACACACGCAAATAAATCTTCTACTAACTTATCCATGTATAACGCTTAAATAGTAATTAATTCAAATTTTCCATCCGGTTCTTTCAATATCAATAATTGACCATTATTGATATTGAAATGCGCCCCATAAATACTCAGGGATGCATCCCTTATTCGTTCTTGAATAAAAGGAAATGAACATAAATTTTTCATACTTAATTTAACTATAGCCTGCTCACACAAATTATTTTTAAGCTCGGGCTCAACCACTTCAGTATTTTGTAGAAGTTCATTACTGATACTCTCAAAAGAACTTATCCATTTTGGAAAAAAAACATTTTCTCCTGGATCATTATGAACACCATCTAAAAGAGCTCTAGCACCGCCACAATTTGAATGCCCAACTACTAAAATAGAATTAACATTCAATACCCGTACCGCAAACTCTACAGCGGAAGCCACTCCAAGACATTCTTTGGTAGAATTATATTCAGGCACCATGCTTGCTATTGTTCTAAGTACAAAAAGATCACCAGGACTAGCATTGAAAACTGTAACTGGATCTACACGACTATCGCAGCAAGATATCACCATAATTTTTGGGGACTGACCCTTTGCTAATTCAGTATATAAATCTATCTGTTTTTGGTAATTTTCATTAAAAAAATTTTCATATCCCCTAATTAAGTCTTTAATATTATTCATATTCGAACCTCAAGATACTATATTTCGCTCAAAACTAATGCAGTTCTGCATCAATAATTGGACGAATGGTGGAGCTAAAAGCATCTATAGTCCGGTATGCTTGCTCCATAGTTGATGAGCCAGCACGAATATTTAACATTACATGACTAGCTCCTGACGCTCTAATATCTGCAATAAGCTTTTCTGCCACTACTTCTGGGGGGCCTACTGGAAGATTCTCTTCCATTTCTTCTAAGCTAGGCTCCTCCGGTACTTGCTTTTCTATCATCATAGGACCATCCATTACCTCAGCCCGAGACCTTAGAGATGCGGCTAGTCGTAGTTGATATCTTGCATTCTCTAAATACTCCATAGTTTCGTCCTTATTCTCTGTGACACAAGCAAAACGCAAGATCCCCATTGGACATTCCTCTAACTTTTTTCCTTCTAATAGATAGGAATTTGCAATTCGCTCCCTTTGCAGAGCAAGGTATTCTGGACCACCCCATCTACCAGTTATTATAGGTGTATATCTTTTTTGTGCAGCCATGCGGTGAGTAAACTCAGAATCACCAGCTATCCAAATGGGTGGCGGGTGAGATGGTCTGGTGCTGATTGATGTCTCTGGTAAATTTGTTATTTCTCCCTGGAATGAAAAAGTTTCTTTCCCGAATGCCTCATCCATAAGCTCAATGAATTCATTTAGTTTAAACTTTGACTTATCTAAATTTTCACTAAATCTATCAAACTCATATGGCTGATAACCTGATCCAATACCAAGCTCCAAACGATTCCCACATAATGCCGAGGCCATGCCTATATCTGATAATAACCTGATAGGATCATATAACGGCACGACAATAACAGCTGGCCCAAGCCTAATCTTTTGGGTATGTGCAGCCACATGACTAACCATCAGAAGAGGTGATGGACAAACACAATAATTGGAGAAATGATGCTCAGCAAACCACGCGGCTTCAAATCCCCCCTCTTCAGCTCGCTTCACAACAGATACGGTCTCCTCAAAGGTTTGACTAATATCAGTGCTAGCCTGTCTATAACCCATCAAGTTAAAAATACCGAATTCTACCATTCTATAACCCCGACTTTTATGGGAAGAGAGGATAGTAATTATCACTCAATCCCGCTTGGATAAATAATTTTTAGCAACTAGCATAAGATATTAAATTAGCCTAACCAAATATTATATGATTTTATGATATATCTATTATAGTAAACTTCCGCGCTTACGTCACCGGCACCCTAGCCGCAGTAATTTTTATTCTGTTAAGGAGTAATTAGAATTGAAATTTGGCCTTTTATTTGCTTACCAGACACCACCGGAGAGTGGGATAAAGTGGTCCCAACCTTACCTTGATATGCTTAACTGCCTCCCCGTAGCTGAAGAAATTGGCTTTAACTCAGCACTTCAAGCATCCCACCATTCTCAGTCTGATGGATTTTGTCCATCTCCTCTAATAGCTATGGCGGGAGCTGCAGCTGTGACACAGAGAATGAGAATTGGCACAGCCGTACTATTAGTTCCACTTTATGCGCCATTAAAGTTGGCAGAGGACATAGCTGTCATAGATAACATGTCTAATGGAAGATTCGTTTTTGGTGTAGCCCCTGGTTACGTCAGTGAAGAATTTATAGCTCACGGGGTGCCAAGAGAAGAACGTGTTAGCCGTTTTGAGGAAGCACTAGACCTAATGCAACTTGCTTGGAAGGGTAAAAGCTTCAGTTTTTATGGACAGCATTACCAAATTTCAGAAGCACAAGTTACACCAACCCCTGTCCAAAAACCTCACCCACCAATTTGGTATGGTGTTTCAGCTAAATCAGCTCTCAGGCGAGCCGTAAGACGTCAATGTGTACAAATTATGTCACCGCGTCACGGCATTGAAGAACTAAAGGAACACTATGAACCTTATGAAGATGAAGCTAAGAAACTGGGATGGATTCCGCCTGAACGACCAATTATACGTCAAGTATTTGTTGCTGAAACCACCCAAAAAGCTGAAGAGATAGCAAGCCCAGCTGTAGATTATCTTTATAGCGTACTCTATGGGGCAGCTTCAGCAGCTGGTGACCGAGTATTACGTAACGATGAAGGTCAAATTATAAGTAATACTGAAGACGTGGCTTATAAAACTTTTAAGGAGCGTTATATTATTGGTTCGCCAGAACTAGCTATAAAAAAGATTACTGAATATAAGAAAGAACTTGATCCAACTGAAATGATTTGCTGGATGCATATGCCCGGTATTAGTGGTGAAAATGCCATGAAATCAATGCAACTATTTGCAAAAGAAGTGATGCCTGCATTCTTGTAAAAACAAAATATAAAATATATTTTTTTTGAAATTTTTAGGAAAAGACTATGGAACCCCAAGCATTACACCATTTAACCATTCGCCCAAAAGATATTGAAGCAACTAAAGAATTTTATGAGAAAGTTGTAAAATTAACAGTAGGTTATAGACCGCCTTTTGACTTTCCAGGCTACTGGCTTTATGTCGGAGAGATACCCGCAGTTCATCTAGTCGGCGAAGGAGCACCACTCAATGCTTATTTCAGCGATGAGGGTGGACCTGATCATGAGGCAAGTGGCGGTGGAGCCGTCGACCATGTCGCCTTTGTATTTTCTCCAAAAGACTTTGAAAAAATGAAAGAAAACTTTGATCTAGAAGGGGTGGATCACCTTCACACGGTTGTACCTGAACTAGGTCTCAGACAAATATTCCTTAAAGATCCAGATGGAGTCCGTGTAGAGCTTCTTTTTCCTGCAGAATAAAACTAAATTGAATCTAGACTCATTCAGGTGGAAGTATCTCCTGCACACAAATATCATCTATTAGGTTTTCTCGATTTATATCTATTAGATGAGCTCTTTTCTCATCAGCAGATAAAGGCATTCCTATCCCCTGACTCATTGCAAGGATCAGAGTTCTATCACTCATATCTAGCCAAAAACTTCGGCGCACTAGATTTCCAGAGTCATCTCTTGCAAATGGACTATCTGGCTCTGATCCAAGATCAGGTCTATAAAAATTTGTCATAAAACCCTAACTCCACAATTATAAAATGCTTACTCGTGATATAATCAGTATCAGTGTATACCTATTATATTGGAAAAACCTTATGAATTAACTCACTTACTAATATAAAAAATACAGGAGAAGTCATGAAAGCCCAGATAATAAAACAATTTGGTGACGAAACTGTTTTTGAATTCACCGATATACCTGATCCCTCAGCAAAATCACATGAAGTTTTAGTTAGATTACATGCTACTAGCGTAAATCCAGTAGACTGGAAAATTCGAAGAAATGGCCTTCCGATATCACCAGAATTACCTGCAGTATTAGGATGCGATATTTCAGGAACGGTAATTGATGTGGGAAATAAAGTCACAAATTTTTCAAAAGGGGATGAGGTATTTGGTTGCGGAGGAGGTGTTAAGGGAATGGGAGGAACATATGCAGAGCTAATAGCTGTAGATCACAGACTCCTTGCAAAAAGGCCCAATTCTCTCAATGCTCGACAGGCAGCAGCATTACCATTAGTAACTATTACGGCCTGGGAAGGACTAATTCGCTCGAATCTAAAAAAGGGTGATAGTATATTAATTCATGGAGGCACAGGAGGTGTTGGTCACGTTGCTATTCAAATAGCAAAATCTTTAGGAGCGAATGTACACACAACCGTTTCAAGTGATGCTAAAGCTGAAACCGCTCTTAAACTTGGAGCAGATGAGGCAATTTTATATAATAAAGTCACAACCGAGGAATACGTTAATAAATATACCCGAGGAAAAGGCTTTGATGTTGTTTTTGATGCAACAGGGGGACAGACTATTGCTAAATCTTTCGAGGCTTCCCGCCTAAACGGTAATGTTATTACTATTGTCTCACAATATGATGCTGATTTATCTTTAATGCATCTGAAGGGCCTTTCCTTACACGTAGTGTTTATGTTGATACCTATGCTTTACGATGTTGATCGTGAGTCCCATGGTAATTTAATGGAAAACGCAGGCAAACTTGCAGATTTAGGCAAATTATCTCCCCTGATTGACCCTGAAAGTTTTTCCTTATCTGATATAAGTTCAGCTCATAAGAAACTTGAAAATGGGCAATCAATTGGAAAAATTGTTGTTGATATTAATTAGCTTTTTTTACTATCAAGCATATTTAGTACGGGAAAATAACCTTGCCTCTTAATTGATTTTATATCTCTATTTATCCATACATTAAGCACAAAACCAAAGCCAACCATTAACGTCAACATAGCCGACCCACCATAAGATATTAGTGGCAACGGCACCCCAACTACAGGCAGGAGACCCATGACCATCGAAATATTAACAAACGCGTATAGGAAAAAAGTTACAATAACACCTATCGATAATAGCCGACCAAATGTTATATTTGATCTCCATGATATAAACGTCCCATAACCTATAATTAAGAGATACAATAAAATTACGCCAAGCGCCCCTGCTAGACCAAGCTCCTCTGCTAACATCGTGAATATAAAATCAGTTTGCTTTTCTGGTAAGAAATTTAGATGAGATTGACTACCCTCCATTAAGCCTTTTCCGAACACACCACCACTGCCTAAAGCAATTTTTGACTGTAGAATATGATATCCTGCACCTAGACTATCGCTTTCTGGGTTTATGAAATTCAATACACGAACTTTTTGGTATTCTCTTAAAAATTGCCAGGCTATCGGGACTGCACCAACTAAAAATCCTAAACAAAGGAGCATTTTCCAAAGACGTATACCTGCCAAAAATACAATTGCCAAACCTATTAAAACTAAAAGGACGGCAGTACCAAGATCAGGTTGTCGCAATACAAGACCTACGGGTAATAAAATTAATATTATAGGTATTATATAAACCCTGATCTTGCTCATATTTTCATGTGTTATGCCACTAAAGTATCTTGCTAAACCGAGAATTAATCCAATCTTCATCAACTCAGATGGCTGAAGATGAAAATTACCAATTGCTATCCAGCGCTGGGCGCCCATTGCAGATGAACCTAATATTTCTACTGCTAATAAAAGAAGTAAAGAAAGGGCATAACCCCAGTAAGAAAAACGCAAAATAATTCTTATGTCGATTAGGGCTATTGCTACCATGACAAAGAATCCTATTCCAAAACGAATGATCTGGGCTTTTGCCCAAGGGTCCATAGATCCGCCAGCGGCCGAATAAAGCATTAGAAAACCGATGCAAGCTGGACAACAAATTAGCAGAATAAACAGCCAATTTATTTTAGTTAAGCGCTCTAGGAATCTAGGTCCTTGTAGATAAAATCCAGATTCAAGGTTCATGAATTTTTCCTACCAGAGTTTATGTTATGATATTGAGCAGAAATTGGAATCCTTAAGTCTTCATGATTTGCAGGATCACGTCTCTGAACTTCCATCAGGATATCACGAGCTATTGGCGCTGCAGTAGAAGCCCCACCGCCACCGTGCTCAATAACTACTGATACTGCATATCGGGGAGAGTCTAGCGGGGCATAACCAACAAATAATGCATGATCCCGCTCTTTCCAAACAAGATCTTCATTCTTTTGTACACCTAGCTCTCTCTCACTTTCTGAAATACGTCTGACCTGAGAACTTCCAGTTTTTCCAGCCATAGCAAATCTAGGATTCTCTATACGTGCAGCATATGCAGTACCCGTAGGACTATTTGTTACCCTCTCCATTCCACGCTTTACTATTGCCAGGTGCTCGGATGGAATATTCATCGGAGTAGCAGCTTTTCCTGATTCTTGAATAAAACTTCCATTCCTGTGAATAGCCCTAACGAGCTTTGGGGTTATACCAATACCGCCATTTGCAATACGAGATACCATAACTGCCAATTGAAGGGGAGTGGCAAGTAAGTATCCTTGACCAATGCCAACTATGAGTGTTTCACCTAAACGCCAGGACTCACCAATATTATTTTTTTTCCATAAAGCTGTTGGAACAAGACCCTCTTTCTCATTTGGTAGATCAATTCCATTAAGGCTTCCAAAACCAAAACGTCGAGCCATATTACTTATTCTCTCCAGGCCGATACGCTTAGCTATCTCGTAAAAATATACATCGCAGGACCTTTCAATAGCCCCTTCCATTGATAATCTTCCGTGACCACCAGGTTTCCAACAATGAAACTTTGTATCACCAAGTTCTATGTGGCCCTCACAAAAATGTGTTGTATTTGCACCTACGAGTCCTGATTCTAGTGCAGCAAGAGCAACTAACATTTTAAATGTAGACCCCGGGGGATACTGTCCTGAAATAGCCTTATTATTTAATGGAAATCTTGGATTTTCAATAATTGAATCCCACTCTTGCTTACTAATACCACTAGCAAAACTATTAGGATCGAAAGCTGGCGCTGAGACTATAGAAAGGACCTCCCCTGTATGTATATCTATAACAACACACCCTGCACTTTCATTTCCTAATCGTGACATAGTATATTGCTGCAAACCGATATCAATAGTTAGCACATGGTCATCGCCAGAAAGACCATCGTCTCTCTGGAGCTCACGTATAACTCGACCTACAGCATTAATCTCAACATGCCTGTTCCCTGCCTGACCTCTCAACTGATCATCGAATCTATTTTCAATACCAGTCTTTCCAATCTGAAAACCTGGGAGAGAAAAAGCCGGATCTTCACTTTTCTTTATTTCTGATTGAGATACAGAACCAACATATCCAACGAGGTGCGCTGTCTCAGAACCAAAAGTGTAAAAACGACTTTTACCGCTTTCAATAGATACTCCGGGAAGATAAGGAGCATTCACTTCAATCCGGCTAACCTCACTCCATGTTAAGTTTTCTCTAAGAGTTATAGGAATAAAACTCTTCCTAGCTTTTATCTCCTCAATAAGGCGTGATTGATCATCTTCGGATAACACAACAAGTCTGCTAACTGATTCTAGCGCGAGTTGCATGTCATTAACCTGCTCAGGAATAATTACCAGTCTATAACTTTGTCTATTACCTGCTAACTCATATCCAAAACGATCGAATATACGACCCCTTAGAGGCATGAGTAATTGCAAATTTATTCTATTCTCATCTGATAAAGTTTTATAGAGATCAGAGTCTACAACCTGCAGTTGATATAATCTCCCCGCCAGCCCTCCCAGAAGGGCTACTTGCAGCCCACCTACAATTAAAGATCTGCGGGATACTAATTTATTATGATCTGGCGCATTTGCTTTCTTAACCATTGCAAATGTTTTCCAATCCTTAAATTCTTACTAAAAGAGAATTTTGGAGTTTCACCAAAACAAAACTGATAAATGGGTAAAGAAGTAAAGTTAGAATGACATGCATTACTAAGGGGACGATTGGGACAACCAAACCAAAATATAAGCTTGCCACCCCCCAACCTATTAGAGTTACCAAAGGGACTAATAATGAGAATCCCCACCAAACTACATAAAAGGGTTTTCCTTGTAGAAAGTTTCTTTGTGTACTAACTATTCCGTGCAGCAAAAGCATCACCAATGCTGTCATCCCCAATGGGCCCCCGGATAGGATATCCTGTAAAATTCCTGCAAAAAATGTTGCGGCATAAGGTAACTTGTCTGGTCTGTATATAGCCCAAAAGTAGATAGCAATAAGAGAAAAAGCAGGAGTTATAGGAGCTAAACCAGGTAAATGCCATGGCAGCACACTAGCCACCACTAACAAGAACACACTTATAATCGGTGTGGCACTCTTTATACCCAATGCACTTTTTTCAACCCAACCTATCTCCATAATTTGCTGATCCCGCTTCTCTAATCAATCATATCCGCAAGTCCTGCACGACGCGTGGAAGGCATAATACCAGGTAAAATATAGTCCAGAATTGACACGAACTCGAGCCTATCAAATGTAACCCAGGGTTCAACTTGAATAGATTCTTCTGATATGTCTGAAATATAGCCAACAGGCAAACCTGGAGGGAATACACCACCTGCTCCTGATGTCACTAAACGATCACCAATATCTGGCTGAGCATTAAGGGGCAAAAATTGAATTTCTAGTGTATCCGTATTAAGACCTACTAATATTCCACGATTTCTCCCTTTCTCTAAAACTATAGGAATCCTGGAATTTAAATCCGTAATTAATAATATTCTCGCACTACTGTTGCCTGCCTCGACAATTCTACCCACTAACCCGCCATGAGTGATTACAGCCTGACCCTTGTACACCCCTTGATTCTCTCCAGCCGCGACTAATAATGTTCTCACGAATGGTCCTCCAGCATCCCCTACAATACGTGCAGTTGTAAATTTTGAATCTGGATCAGGAATCACATTTAGTAATTTACGTAGTGCTAAATTTTCAGACTCAAGATGAGAAACCAATGGCTGCCAGAGCATCAAGCGTGAATTTTCTTCTCGAAGCTTAGCATTTTCTTTCCTAACAGCTACAATACTTTCTATATTATCTGCTATATTTGAAACGCTAGATGCAGGACGAGAAATAAATCCTAGAACAGGAGAAGCAATATCAGTAATACTTGTCCTAATTTTCTCAAGCGATAGTGGCTGGACCTGAGAAATGACTATGAGTGCGACAGCAAAACCTATGAAGATAAAAAATGACGAGCGCTGAAAAAAAAATCTAAAAAATAAGATCTGCAGCAGGGCTAGCCCCTGAATTGTCCTCAAAAGCAATCACTCCTTCTGTTTTGAAAAAGCATAGAGAAAATTACTTTATTATAAAAATTTCTAGTAAGCTTCCTGCAGAACATTTTGTAGAGCCTTCATTTCTTCTAAGCAACGTCCTGTTCCAAGAACAACACATGAAAGCGCTTCATCTGCAATTGAGACAGGCAATCCTGTAGCATGCCTAAGCACAAAATCTAAATTACCTAATAAGGCTCCACCACCTGTTAGAACTATACCCTTATCTACAATATCAGCAGCCAACTCTGGTGCTGTATTTTCAAGAGCAACTTTTACAGCGTCAATTATAGATCCTACAGGCTCAGCTAAACTCTCTGCCACTTGCCGTTGTGTAATACTAATCTCTTTTGGGACACCATTCATAAGGTCACGGCCCTTAATACTTAGGGCAGATCCGTCCCCATCCTCTGGCGGACATGCCGTTCCAATAGTCTGTTTAATTCTTTCAGCTGAACTTTCACCGAGAAGTAGATTATGGGTTCGACGCACATAAGCTATTATACTTTCATCCATCTTATCACCACCAACTCGCACACTCCGGGCATAAACGATCCCACCAAGTGAGAGAACAGCAACTTCAGTAGTTCCGCCCCCTATATCAACCACCATAGAGCCTGTTGGCTCGGTAACAGGTAAATGTGCTCCAATTGCAGCTGCCATAGGCTCTTCAATAAGAAAAACTCGACGCGCACCAGCACTTTCTGCTGATTCCTGAATGGCTCTTCTCTCTACAGCAGTTGAACCAGATGGAACACATATAACTACTTGCGGGCTAGCAAAAGAACGACGATTGTGCACCTTTCTTATGAAGTGCTTTATCATTTCTTCTGCAATTTCGAAATCTGCAATAACTCCATCTCTTAGCGGACGAATAGCTTCTATATTTCCAGGTGTACGGCCGAGCATTTGCTTGGCTTCCTCACCAACCGCTAAAACCCTCTTTTTCCCTTTATAATTTGAAATCGCAACCACGGAAGGCTCATTAAGAACGATACCTTGCTGCCTGACGTAGACTAAAGTATTGGCAGTACCTAGGTCGATAGCCATATCTGCAGAAAGAAACCCTGTTAACTTAGAAAACATATTTGCCTGCCTTTAATCAAAAAATTAAACCTAATATTACGACAACGTACTCTTTAGTATCTAAAGTCAAAAGTAAAAAATACTCAATACCCTAAAAATTATCTAATCCACTAATACGAAGCATAACATTTCTACTTTATGCTACAGCAGCCGGGGCTGATTTTTCGCGCTTTGTTAAGAGCTTATTCAGGGCATGAACATAAGCTCTTGCAGAGGACACCATTGTGTCAATATCAGCTCCCTGCCCATTAACACTACGCCCATTCTCCTCAAGACGAACCGTCACTGTTGCTTGTGCATCTGTACCTTC
>DBHM01000011.1:162795-167844 GCA_002296185.1 Alphaproteobacteria bacterium UBA828 | reverse complement strand
TGTACCTTCTGTAACAGCATGCACCTGATATAATTGAAGATTTGCTTCATGGGGGAAAATTTTCTTTATTGCATTGAATATAGCATCAACAGGACCATTTCCATTCGATGTTGCTGTTTCATTTTTTCCATCAACCTCTAGAGATAAAGTTGCCTGTTGTGGGCCATTAGAACCACAAGTAATATCTAGAGAACAAAATCTAATACGATCGCTCTCCCCGGACATTTCATCACTAACTAAGGCTATAATATCTTCGTCATATACATCCTTTTTCTTATCTGCCATATCTTTGAATCTATCAAAGGCCTCTTGAAAAGCATTATCGCCTATATCAGCATAGCCAAGCTCACGTAGCTTTTCCCTAAATGCGTGACGACCTGAGTGCTTTCCCATTACTAGTGTTGACTTAATTAAACCCACAGACTCAGGAGTCATAATTTCATAGGTTTGTGCATCCTTTAGCACTCCATCCTGATGAATCCCACTTTCATGAGCAAAAGCGTTAGCTCCAACTATCGCCTTATTTGGCTGTACAGGAAAACCAGTTATCTGAGAAACTAAGCGTGACCCTTTGATAATGGCCTCTGAATTAATATTAGTATCGATTCCAAATCTATCAGCCCGAGTCCGCAAGGCCATAACAATCTCCTCCATAGCAGCATTACCTGCCCTCTCACCAAGACCATTTATTGTGCATTCAATCTGACGGGCACCCTCGGCAACTGCAGCAAGAGAATTGGCAACGGCTAGTCCCAAATCATTGTGACAATGAACAGAAATAACCGCCTTATCAATATTTGGGACACTATTAACAATATGCTTTATCAGCGAAGCAAATTCCTCTGGCTCAGCATACCCAACGGTATCTGGAATATTGATAGTACCTGCGCCAGCTTTGATTGCACTTTCAACACAACGGCATAAGAAATCATGATCAGTTCTTGAGCCATCTTCACATGACCATTCAACATCGTCAGTAAAATTACGTGCATAACTAACACTGTCAATTACAGCCTGATGAACCTCATCAGGGGTCATTTGTAGCTTTACTCGCATATGTAAAGGACTTGTAGATATAAAAGTATGTATTCGTGGTTGTTTTGCTGGTTTAAGTGCCTGAGCAGCACGCTCTATATCTTTTTTACCAGCTCGAGCTAGACCACATACAACACTATCTTTAACTAATTCAGCAACACCTTGAACGGCCTCAAAATCTCCATTGGAAGCAATTGGAAATCCAGCCTCGATAACATCTACGCGGAGTTCTTCAAGAATTTCAGCAACCCGCATCTTTTCTTCAAGATTCATCGATGCTCCTGGAGACTGCTCTCCATCACGCAACGTCGTATCGAAAATATATATTCTATCTTTTTTTTCACTGATGGCCATAGGTCTGACCCCTTATATCTTTATGGTTTAAGCGACAACTCTCTTTCCCCAGACATTAACAAAAACATGCCCTGCCTGGGGCTTATAAGTCGTAGACCAAAAAGACTGAGCCCAAGAGCACTTCCTACTGCTAAAGTCGGTTGCCTATATTCCGCAAAATTTTCATAGTTTGATCGCGTCATAAACTGGGCCTCTTAATAACATCAAATTCAAAAATTACTGTTTGAACATATAACAAATTGATCTTTACCCACTATCTTTATAAAGCCAAACTACAATAACAAAGCAAAAAAAAGAAATACTAGCTTTTTAAAAGATAGCCCTAAGCTCCAATCTCTAATGCCTAGATACGCCTTTTAATCAAGCAAAACAAGCCAAACTGGCTTAATTATGGCCAAATAGCCTATTTTAAGCCAAAAGATACATTTAATTCACTATCTAAAGGTTCATTTCATTTCTCTCTTTATGAGCCCTGATGCAAGAGCAACACCAATAGTTACACAAATAATTGCTACTATCTCCGCAGATATTAGTGGCTCACCAATAGCAATCCATCCACCAAATGCAGCAATTGCAGGAACAAGGGACTGAAAAGCAGTTGCTCTAGTTGGGCCAAGGTAAGAGATGGCCAATGAAAAAGCGAATACTGCAACTATTCCAGATAGTATACCTTGAAGAAGTATCTGCCATAAGAGTAAATCAGTTTCAATATCGACCAGGGATGACCCAAAGAAATAAGCAAGAACTCCGTGCACCACTGCTGACCAAACACTAGATACCGCTATAGCTTCAAGGGCGCTTAAGCCTGAACGCTTAAAAGCATGAGCATAACAAGCCCACATAAATGCTGAAAAAAGAAATAGCAAGTGACCACGCCATGCGCCATCATTAAGTGTGTCCATAAATGCTGAAGCACCGCCCAATAACATTGCACCTAAGGCCATCATAAAAAATCCTATTATACGGGACCGAGAAAATTTCTCGCTAAATACCGCCAAACCTATCAGTGCTGCCCATAATGGTATTGTGCCAGGCACTAAAGCACCTGTATGTGCAGCCGGCGCAAAAACCATTCCGTTTGAAATTGACAAAGAAAAAAATACACCAGAGCCAGCAATTAGCGGTATCAGGACACGAATGGGCACTCCCTTAGGTATTAAGCCAGTTCTTATCCAAATCGGTGCGAGAACGAGGGCTGGAACACCAAAACGAAGCAACCCTACATCTAATGGGGCAAGATAAGTAGTGAGAGAGCTTCTAGTTGATACTATCCAGCCACCCCAAATCAATACGGCAATAAAGGCCCCTATAATGCCAATAGATGTGGAACCTATTTTTATTTCGTGACCTCTCTAAAGACATTATAGGTGTAATTTGGAACAATACCTATAAAACCAATATTTCTCGGGTACAATCTAGCGAATAAACAATTAATTACATAGAAACCTAATTCTTAGATTTGTCTACTAAACGGTTTTCACCTATCCACGGCATCATCGCCCTCAATTTTTCGCCAACTTCCTCTATTGGATGCTCGGCGGCTCTTCGACGCATGGCCTTAAAGCTTGGCTGACCAGAACTATTCTCTGACATCCATTCCGTTACAAATTTTCCGGACTGGATCTCTCCTAAAATTTCCTTCATTCTTTTACGAGTTTCTGAATCAATTACTCTAGGCCCCCTAGAATAGTCGCCATATTCAGCAGTATTAGATATTGAATAGCGCATGTTTGCTATGCCACCTTCATATATTAAATCAACAATAAGCTTAACTTCATGCAAGGTTTCGAAATATGCCATTTCTGGAGCATATCCAGCGTCTACTAATGTTTCCCAAGCCTCAGTTATCAGTGAGGTAAGACCTCCACACAAAACAACTTGTTCTCCAAATAAATCAGTCTCGACTTCCTCACGAAAGGTTGTCTCAATTATGCCTGATCTTCCACCTCCAATAGCAGATGCATACGAAAGTCCAATTTCAGATGCATTCCCTGAAGCATTTTGAGCGATTGCGAGAAGACACGGAACTCCTGCTCCACGCTCATATTCTGATCTGACGGTATGTCCAGGACCTTTTGGTGCTACCATAAATACGTCTAGATCTTCCCGTGGCTCAATTAAATTATAATGGATATTCAACCCATGGGCGAAAGCAAGTGCAGCTCCTTGGCGCATATTAGATACAAGATTCTCATTCCATATGTCACGTTGAAGCTCATCTGGCGTCAACATCATAACAACGTCTGCCCATTTCGCAGATTCATTCATATCTAAAACCTTTAGACCTGCACTTTCTGCCTTAGCTACCGAACTTGAGCCTGGACGCAACCCAACAGCTACTTCTTTTACCCCACTATCCTTTAGATTGTTCGCATGAGCGAACCCCTGGCTTCCATAACCAAGGATTACGACCTTCTTTGTCTTGATTAGATTCAGATCGGCATCGCGATCGTAATAAACCCGCATGATATTTCCTCTTCGTTTTTTTATATAAATTATTTAGACTTACTAGTGAAAAAAATTTACCTAATTTTCATAAAGAATGCTTTCCCCTCAACATAGCAGAAACTCCAGTACGTGAAATTTCTGTTAGGCCCAAAGGTTCCATCAAACGAATAAATGCATCAATCTTGGATGGTTTTCCTGTCATCTCAAAAATAAAGCTATCGTTCTCGCTATCTACCACATGCGCCCTAAATACATCAGCTATACGTAATGATTCAACTCGATGTTCACCAACCCCCACTACTTTAATTAGTGCAAGCTCACGCTCTACGAAAGCACCCTCCGCAGTTAGGTCAGACACTGTGCGAATAGGCACTAGTCTATTTAATTGTGCTTTGATCTGTTCAATAATCATTGGAGAGCCGGTAGTAACCAAATTTATTCGGCTTAAACTATCTTTCTGATTAACTTCTGCAACAGTCAAACTTTCGATATTATAGCCTCTACCAGCAAAAAGGCCTATCACTCTTGCAAGTACACCAGGCTCATTTTCAACCAATACAGACATCGTATGCCGCTCAATTTCATCGCTCATCACGTCACTCCAATTGCCCGCCTTAAATCTTAGCCTAGATCATAAGATGCATCCTAGACTAGGGCCATACCACCTTCCGAGGACTCTTCAAGTTCCCCATGATCAGGTCCTAATTTCATTTCGTAATGTGCCGCTCCAGATGGAATCATAGGATAAACATTAGATTCCTTATCAACTAGCACATCAGCTATAACTGGACCTTCGGTTTCTATCATTTCAACAATAAGATCATCAACCTCTTCAGGTTTAGAAGCTCTAAGACCCTTAGCCCCAAAACTTTCTGCCAGCTTAACAAAGTCTGGCAAAGAATCCATGTAACTCTCAGAATATCGTCCACCATGAAAAAGCTCCTGCCACTGGCGAACCATACCCATATACTCGTTGTTAAGTAAAAAAACTTTTACCGGCAAACGGTATTGCATCAGGGTTGATAATTCTTGAATCACCATAAGAAGAGATGCCTCACCGGCTACATCAATTACCAGTGATTCAGGATGAGCAACTTGAACTCCCATTGCAGCTGGGAATCCATAGCCCATTGTTCCTAATCCACCTGAAGTCATCCAACGATTTGGTTCTTCAAATTGGAGAAATTGAGCCGCCCACATTTGATGCTGACC
>DBHM01000011.1:151437-162473 GCA_002296185.1 Alphaproteobacteria bacterium UBA828 | reverse complement strand
TGATGCTGACCTACCTCAGTAGTAAAATAAACATCTTTTTCTTTTGTAAGTTCATAAAGGCGCTGGATGGCGTATTGTGGCTTTATGATATCCTCCCTCTTACGATACCTTAGACACTCTCGCGAACGCCAACCTTCAATAGTTTTCCACCAAAGCCCCAATGATTCTTGATCCACCTGCAATCTCGATGATTGCCAGGCCTTAATGATTTCTCGTATTACAATCTTAGCATCACCAATTATAGGAACATCAGCTACTACATTCTTGTTTACCGAAGATGGATCAATATCAGCATGGATTTTGAATGAACCCTTTGAAAAATCTGATAGCCTTCCTGTCACTCTGTCATCAAACCTAGCCCCAATGCAAATCATTACATCACACTCAGCCATAGCCATATTAGCCTCATAGGTGCCATGCATACCGAGCATGCCCAAAAAGTGTTTATCAGATGCAGGGAAACCACCCAGACCAAGGAGAGTATTGGTTATTGGAAACCCTGTCATACGAACTAATTCAGTAAGTAGAGATGCAGCCTCTGGGCCAGCATTGATAACTCCACCACCTGTGTAAAATATTGGCCGTTTTGCTAACATCATTGCCTTAACGGCACGCTCTATAGACTCAACATCCGGTTCCACTTGTGGATTATATGTTGAGCGGACATTTGCTGAAGTTAAGTTCTTTTCACCTTTGTAATAACCCTGTTCCATAACTATATCTTTTGGCAAATCCACTACAACTGGGCCTGGACGACCAGTTTTTGCAATGTAGAAAGCCTCATTAATCGATGGTTCCAAATTTTCAACAGACTTCACAAGGTAATTGTGTTTAGTACAAGGGCGTGTAATCCCAACAGTATCTGCCTCTTGAAACGCATCATTACCAATCATTTGTGTTGGTACCTGGCCTGTAAGACAAACTAAGGGGACACTATCCATCATCGCATCTGTTAATCCAGTAACACTATTAGTGGCTCCGGGACCCGAAGTAACAAGAACCACTCCAACTTTGCCTGTTGAGCGGGCATATCCTTCAGCAGCATGTACAGCTCCCTGCTCATGCCTAACTAATATGTGACGGACGTGATTCTGCTTAAAAATCGCATCATAGATGGGAAGTACGGCTCCACCTGGATAACCAAAAACTGTATCAACGCCCAGGTCAGTCAAGGTCCGAACAATTATTTCGGCTCCAGTGATTTTCTCAGCAGAAATTTCTGATTTATCTTGTACACTCACTAAATGCTTCCTTACCAAATATATTATAAGCCCTTTCAAGGCATCTCATAGTTAAATAACCCTTTAAAGCTTAGTTATTCTTTACTCAAGAATAATCCGATTACAACTTGAGGCGATGCAAACTAGTCTTTTGACTGAATCGGGTCAACCTGATTAGCATCACAAATTATAGTCTCTACCAATTTGCTTAAAACTGACCCAAAGCCCTCAAGTCGCTTTGCAGAGGGAATCTGGTGCCTAAACCAGGTCATTTGCCTCTTAGAATAGCGACGTGTAGCTAGCTGTATACGTGACACAGTATGCTCCAAATCATACTTTTCAGATATATAATCTTTAAACTCCCTTAATCCCAACGCCTTCATAACCGCCACATCATTTTGTAAATTACGGGCTAAAAATAACTCGACCTCTTCAACTACCCCCGAATCAACCATCATCTCTACACGTCTGTTTATTTTATCATAAAGAACTTCTCTGTCTGGAGCTAAAACAAACTTATGAGCATTATCGAAGAGAGTGTCATGAGACAAGCTACCTTGATCCCCTTGCCACTCTTTCAATGTCCTTCCCGAATATTCTACAACCTCATATAGTCTCAACAATCTATGTGTGTCTTTCTGTTGAATTTCAGAAAAACCGATTGGATCTAACGAATTTAAACGCCTACAAAACTCTTCACGGCCAATATTTTCAAACAATTGCCGCACATCATTTCTAATCTTATGAGGAATTTCTGGTACAGGAGCCAGCCCTTTTAATAGAGCAGTTATATATAGCCCTGTACCACCAACTAAAATTGGCACTCTCCCGTTAGATAATACTTTCTTTATTTCTCTAATGGCATGAACTTTCCATAAAGCTACAGAAAAAGAATCTGCAGGGTCAACAAATCCATATAATTTATGAGGAACTATAATTTCGTCAGATTGAGTTGGTCTGTCAGTAAGAATCCTCAACCCCTCATATACCTGCATACTGTCAGCATTGATGATTGTACCATTTAACTCTTGGGCTAAAATTTTCGCTAAATCTGATTTTCCACTTCCTGTAGGGCCACAGATTATAATCGTTTTTGAAAATTCTACTTCAGGAACTATCATTTTTTATACTGCAGATGATTAGCTTTTAATTGCTAGAGAAATTAGACCATCTAATAATTTAGGTTCAAACCAAGTAGACTTTGGTGGCATAACCTCTCCACAGTCCGCGACTTTAATTAAATCATCAATAGAAGTTGGAAATAAAGCAAAGGCAACTGACCAGTTATTTTTATCCACGTAGGACTTAAGGCCCTCAAGCCCACGAGCGCCACCAACGAAATCTATTCTTTGATTAGTTCTAGGCTCATATAAATCTATGATAGGCTCAAGAATCTTTGTACTTAAAATAGATACATCTAGACTGTTAACAGGATCTTTTGGCACAATTGACTCAGATCTTAATTCCAGAGAATACCATTTTTTTTCTATATATAGCGTAAAACTTCTGGCCTTTTTTGGCCTCTTGGGCTCTTTTAGCTTTTTAACAATAAAATCTAATTCAAGCTCTCTTAGAAAATCATTTCCACTAAGACCATTCAAATCACGTATGACTCTATTATAATCAAGTATATTCAATTGATCGCTTGGAAAAAGGACGCCCAGAAATGATCCTCCACCTGAATCACGCCCTTCTGACAATCTGCTTGCAGCAGCCGTACGGTGGTGACCGTCAGCTATATAACACCCGGGTAACTTATTAAGTATTTTCTGTAATGAATTAATTGATTCTAATGCTGATATCCTCCAAATTTTATGACTTACATTATTGGGGCCAGTAATATCTATGATTGGCCCTTGGTCTGTTAACAGTTTGATGTAATCACAAAGCTGGCTATCAGGTTTATGGGTCAATAAAGTTGGTCCTGTCGCTGCCGATAGTGCTTTAATATGATAAACTCTATCTAGTTCTTTTTCAGGTCTAGTAAACTCATGACGCATTATATATCCAGATTTATAAGCATCTATACTAGCCGCAACAACCACACCTGTCTGTTCGTATTCATCCGCGCTTAAACGCCATATATAATAAGCAGGTGATGTATCTGCGACCAATATATTAGAATTTATCAAGCGATTAAAATTTAATGCCGCACGTTCATAAACAGCTTTGTCATATGCATCTATTTCAATTGGTAATTCTATTTCTGCCCTACTAACTCGTAGGAAAGAATGCGGATTATCCATGGCAACATCGCATGCCTCAACTCGACTCACCACATCATAAGGGGGCGCAGCGACTGCAGCAGCCATCTCACTTGACGCCACTATACCTGGAAAGGGATTAAAGATTGAGGAATTTTTTTTCACTTGTTGAGCACTCGAACTCATATCAGTTTCATATCTACCTAAAAATATTACAAGCAGAGTTAAAATTATACTCAAATGTCAAATTAAATAATAACTGAAGTATTCAACTTATTCATTTCTAGATGGTAAGTTAAGGTTATCACCTCTGAGCTCTTCTATATCGAGATCTAAGTCAGTTGCTGTTATGCCAAGCTCGCCGATCATCCGCATTATATCATCCGCATCCAAACCACCAACAAGCTTAGAACTCTCAGTTTCATCTTTCCCAATTTCACCAACAGTACCAAAATAAGTAAATAGCTCACTATCTGGGGATAAGACCATTGTAGTATCTGTTTCTCCCAGAGCCTCTTTGAGAGCTTGCATTGACCTATAAAATGCATAGAACTCTGGGTCCCGTCCTACAGCCTGAGCAAAGATCCTTGCCGCAAGCGCGTCGCCCTGGCCACGAATGATCTCTGAATTACGGTTAGCTTCAGCTAGGATAATCGCAGCTTCTCGATCGGCTTGTGATACAATCCTCTTTTTGTCAGCCTCACCAGTTGATCGGAATTCCTGAGCTTGCTGAGCTCTCTCCGCACTCATGCGAGCATAGACGGCTTGACTATTCTCATCTGGAAGGTCAGCCCTTCGAACTCTAACATCAATAACATCCATACCAAACTTCTCGGACTGTCGATTTACCTGATCACGTATCTGAGTCATTAATGAAGCTCTCTCCCCGGACAAAACTGTAACAAGATCCACCCGACCCATTACCTCACGAGTGGCAGCATTGAGGATAGCTGCAAGGCGACTCCTTGCAATACCCTCAGTACCAACAGTCTGGAAATATTTCAGCGGATCAACTATACGGTAACGAATGAATGCGTCTACTACTAACCTCTTTTTATCCCCTAGGATGATCTCTTCTGGGGGAGCATCAAAATCTACTATTCTTTTTTCAAAGTACTCTACATTTTGCACGAATGGAGTCTTAACCCTTAGGCCTGGCTCATCATCACCCCATTGATTTATGACTTCAAGTGGATCACCAAACTCAAGTAAAATTGCCTGTTCAGTTTCAGATGTTTCATAAGTGGAAGAAAGGCCAACTATTAATGCCACAAGCAACACAACACCAACTATTATCAGCTTTGCCCTACTACTCATGGCCTAGCGACCCTCCTGGATAACAGTATTTTCATCTCTACGCTTCTGAAGTTCCGGTAATGGTAAATAGGGCACCACACCCTGACCACCAGCACTATTTCCTATGACCACTTTGTTCATCCCAGACAATAAGCTCTCCATAGTCTCCAAATAAATTCTGCGCTTGGTAACATCCTTGGCTTGTCTATATTCATTATAAACAGCAACAAATCTTCTCGCCTGACCTATCGCCTGGTTAACAACCTCAGCCCTATAAGTTCGTGCTTCTTCCAATATCGCAGCTGCCCGACCTTGAGCTTCAGGAACAACAGTGTTTCTGTGCCTCTCAGCTTCCTCTTTTAAACGTTCCTGGTCAGCTCGAGCTGCTTGCACATCACGAAAAGCAGCTATAACAGCATCGGGAGGATCAATACTCTGAGGCTCAACCTGAGTAACCAGAATACCGCTATCATAATCGTCAAGAATCTCTTGGGTGAGCTCATGTGTAGCTTGAGCAAGCGGCTGACGCCCTTCTGCTAAGGCTGACTGCAAATTTGTTTTTCCGATAACCTCACGCATTGCACTTTCAGCAACGTCCTTAACGGTTCTATCGGGAGAACGGATATTAAAAAGGTATTTACCAGCGTCATCTATTTTCCAGAAAACTGTGAATTTAACATCAATGATATTTTCATCACCAGTAAGCATTAAACTTTCCGTAGCTACGCTTCTGGGAAAAGCCGATCCTCTTGAATCTGATATTGTCCTATAACCTATTTCGGCCCTATTCACTCGAGTTACTTTTGGTGTGAACGCGCTCTCAAACGGTGCGGGAAGATGATAATTTAGTCCCGGCTGAGTGGTTTTTATCCACTCTCCAAAACGTAAAACAATTCCTTGTTCATCAGGCTGAACTCGATAAAAACCAGTAGCCAACCAAATCCCAACCGCTACAAGTAATAGCAGCAAAAAGCCCCTGTATCCTCTAAATCTTGGGGCCCAAGACCTTACTCTTTCTTGACCCTTACGCATTAGATCATCAAAATCTGGGGGCTCACCACCTCCCGAGCTACCTCCAGACCGCTTTGGGCCAGGTGCAGAACCGTTACTCCCACCACGAGATTTTCCCCAGGGCCCTTGACCGTCTCCACTCTGATCAGACCACGGCATCAAAATAGACCTTCATTTTGATGCAAATGAATCGCGATAAATGTAGAACCGGTATATATATTTAGCTCTTTATATGCTTTGCAGATTATCATTTCTGTCTTATATGCCACAAAAGTGTGCGCCGTAAATGTAATAATTTATAACCATCGATATTGATATGGCATCTAAGTTGTGATGCTTCAAGAGAGAAAGGGCCAGAATTAGTCATGAATATGGTTAATAAGGATGATATTTTGTCGGTTTTAAGCCGGGTTATCAACCCAAAAACAGGCAAAAATGTTGTGGTTAGCGGTATGATAGGTGGTTTAGTAATTAATAACGCCAATGTTGGTTTCAGCCTTGAAGTTCAACCTGAAGAGGGTGAGAAAAGCGAGCCACTCAGGAAAGCATGTGAAGAAGCTGTGATGGAAATGGAGGGAGTAGAATCGGTGACAGCTGTACTTACAGCAGAGCTCCAGACGCATAGCTCTCCAAAAGCCCAAGATGAGAAAATGAATGAGTCTAGCAAAAAAGGAAATAAAGAACCGAAAAACAGCAGATCACCGCAAAACATTCCAGGTATAAATTCTATTATTGCTATTGCGTCTGCAAAGGGTGGTGTAGGCAAATCAACAACCGCTATAAATTTGGCTGCATGCATGGCTGCTGAGGGCAAAAGAGTTGGTTTGCTTGATTGTGACATCTATGGCCCATCAATTCCAAGAATGTTAAGACTCTCTGGAAAACCAGAAGCAAAGCCCCCTCAGAAAATGATGCCTATGGAGGCCTATGGCATAAAAACAATGTCTATTGGATTCTTAGTAGAAGAAGAATCAGCAATGATTTGGCGTGGTCCTATGGTAATGAAAGCTATAGAGCAAATGCTTCATAACGTTGAATGGGGCGAACTCGATATATTGTTTTGCGACCTTCCCCCAGGAACGGGGGACGCTCAGCTAACTCTTGCTCAAAAAGCACCCCTCACAGGAGCAATAATAGTCTCCACCCCCCAGGATATTGCGTTACTAGACGTTATTCGTGGAATTAATATGTTTAATAAAGTCAACATTCCTGTTTTTGGAGTTATTGAAAATATGAGCTACTTTGTTTGTCCACATTGCCAGGAGAGATCAAATATTTTCCTTCATGGCGGTGCAAAAAAAATAGCCGACAATATGGATATTAAATTTCTCGGAGAAATACCCCTCAATATGGAAATCTGTAGAACCTCTGACTCAGGAGTACCAATAGTGATTGAGAAAAAGAATGATGAAATTACAAAATCATACCTGCATATTTCTGGAGCAGTTCAGGAATTAGCTGATTTATAAACAAAAAAATACCTCAGTTACATTGTCCTGAAATTTTATAATTCTCACGTAGAAACAAAAAATAAATAAGGAATAAAGTAAAGCTTTGTATAAAAACTAGGTTTTCCCAAGACTTTCCATAAGTTCACGCCACTCTCTGGCAGACAACCCGCTATTGTCTTGTTTGACCTCTTCCCCAGCCAATAGGCGTTTAACAACTGACAAGCCTGCTGCAGACAAATTAATGCTTTCTAGACAATAATCAGAAAAAGCCTCTGCAGCTATTGGAACCCATCGCTTGACTGAATCCATCATTGCATCTGCATATACTCTTATTTCATACTGGGCATGGGGATCTGCTCTAAGAGATAGAAAATTCAGGAGATTATGTAGATCAGTTTTCCAATACCACTGTGTATAGTAATTCAGGGTAAGGTTCATACGCGCTAGCTCCCTGGCTAATCCATTATGGTTACTATTAATCACGCCTCCCTGATCATTCTCATTAAGCATTTCTTCATAATGATCATAAACTTGCTCAGAGTCGGCTAAAAGAATTTCCATTACTCTTTTAGCCTCTGAACCAGTCAATATATCTCCACGACCCTGGCGATTATTCGATGACTGAGCTGCTAGCTGGTCAGCGGAAGGAATGTAAAATTCTTTATCTAAAATTGAATACCTTGCTGAATATTCATTAACGTTTGCTGTTCGATGCCTAATCCATTGTCTTGCAACAAATATCGGTAGTTTCACGTGATATTTTATCTCACACATCTCAAAGGGTGTAGTATGGCGGTGGCGCATTAAATAACGTATTAGCCCCCTATCTTCAGTCACCATACGCGTTCCACGACCATAAGAAACACGCGCCGCTTGCACTATCGCTGAATCATCGCCCATGTAATCTATTACACGAACGAATCCATGATCAAGCAGAGGATATGGTTCATACAAGATCTCCTCAACCTCTGGAACGGTTGCACGGAGTGTTGTACTACTGCTTTGACGCAGACTATCTATTTCTCGCCTTTTTTCCGAATCGACTACCATACCAATCAGTTTAACGCGCATCGGTCAGATAAACCAATGATTCACTCACACAAAATGTATAAAATGTTTCAACAAACCTTTATCATCCACTCAATCAGTTCTATATTAGCACTGTCGGCTTGCCGACTACGGCGATAAACGCTTCGTGAAATAAGCGTTGCGGACCCGGGGGCAGTGCCCGGCGCCTCCACCAAATTACTTATATTGCAAGCCAAATGGCAAGGTATTTTGGGGGCGAACCAGGATCGACGTGCGTATTAAAGACGGAGTTTTCGCTCGGTATGGTACCACCGTTATCGGGCCAACTCGTAGTTGCGAACGATAATGAAGTCGCAATCGCTGCCTAGTATGAATAGGTAAGCGCGGTTCGGGGAGCACCGGGCAACAGAAGCTCTCCACTTTATAGTTTAGCTGCTTTGCAACTTTGATAGAATGGACTTGTAAATAGTGAGTAAAGATCAAATAGGTTACGATAAATTGATGGATCACGTTCTGCGAGATTTAATCAAAAGTGTTTTATTAAAAGTCGCTTCGGATGGCCTCCGTGGAGAGCACCATCTTTATATAACCTTTTTGACAGCTTATCCGGGAGTAATTGTCCCAGATTATTTTCTAGAAAACTATCCAGATGAATGCACAATTGTAATACAACATCAATTTTGGGGGCTAGAAGTCGAAGAAGATCAATTTTCAGTTATTCTAAGCTTCAATAAAAACAGAGAAACCATAGTAGTGCCATATAATGCAATAACACAATTTTCTGACCCTAGCGTCAAATTTGGCCTCCAGCTAACTCCTCCCAAAACCAACAACCCACCAACTTCAGTTACTGAATTTGTCCACGAATTTCCCGTTATTCCCGAAGAGCAATTAGATAAACAAGGTGAAAATTTAATTATTAAGGGGCCAAAGGAAGAAATTACTCCATTGTCAGATGAAACAGAACTTGGGAACGAAAAGGAAATTGATAAAGATAATAGCGAACGTGTTGTTAGCTTGGATGCATTTAGAAAGAAATAGTTTACACAAATATATTTGAAGCCCCCTCAAAGCCATGATCTAAGAGAGAACTAAGTTAATATGCCCTTTGAACCTGCTCTCTATGCTGGATTTATTGCAATAGCTGCTATAGCAATTTTGTCACCTGGCCCAGATACGGTCCTAATATTAAGGCACACGATACACTCAGGATGGAGGACTGGGGCAGCTACAGTAGCCGGCGTCCAAATTGGGCTCGTAGCCCATGGTCTTGCGGCAGCATTTGGCCTATCATTTCTAATTACCTCTATTCCTTCAGCACTAGGTATTATTGCTATCCTAGGGGCAATATATCTTATATTTCTAGCTATCCAGCAGCTACGTGGGGTTCTGATACTTAATGACCAGTCAAAATTAAAACCTGAAGGCAGACTTACAAAAATTTCCGCCCTAAGAAGCGCATTTATTACAAATTTATTAAATCCAAAAGTTATTATGCTTTTTGTTGCCTTAATGCCCGGTTTTATATCTACCGAGCATAGCCCTATCTGGTTACAATTCACAATATTTGCCGCAACTATTCTTATTATAAATACCGCATTTCAGGCCTCCTTGGTAATAGTAGCTAACCAAGCCAGAAAATTACTACTTCATCATATAGCCCAAAAAACTATATCTTTTATTACTGCTATAATCTTCATAGGATTTGCAGTACTACTTATTCATCAGCATGCCTTTGCTTCTGTCAATCTTTGAACTATGCTCAAGTACCCTCCAAATGTTACTGAACCACAGAATGTAAACATATAGAGATGGAAGAAGTAGGAAATGGGAAAATCAAAAAAAACCTCTCCCTCACGCAGTCGAATAGAAAGTGACTCTATAGGAAAAATTAAAGTACCTGCTGATAAATATTGGGGAGCACAAACACAGCGTAGTCTTCAAAACTTTCCAATAGGCGAAGAACGCATGCCCGAGCCTATGATTCGCGCGCTAGGAATTATAAAAAAATCAGCAGCAATCATAAATATGAATTTAGGATCACTTAATAAAAAAATTGGTACCGCAATCTGCCGAGCAGCTGATGAAGTAATCCAAGGTAAATTAAATGACAACTTTCCACTAGTTATCTGGCAAACAGGTTCAGGTACTCAGACAAATATGAATGCTAATGAAGTAATAGCAAACAGAGCCTGTGAGATGCTTGGTTACGATTTGGGAAAAAAGGAACCTGTTCATCCGAATGATCATGTAAACCTGAGTCAATCCAGTAACGATACATTTCCTACTGCTATGCATATAGCTGCAGTTGAAGAAATTGAAAATAAGCTAATACCTAGTCTACAAAAAATGCGAGTTGCACTAGAGAAAAAAACTAAAGAATGGGAATCTATAGTAAAAATTGGAAGGACTCACCTGCAAGATGCAACTCCTCTAACGCTAGGACAAGAATTTTCAGGTTACGCAACGCAGCTTAAATTTGGAATACAAAGAATAGAATCTTCACTCCCAAGATTGCGAAGTCTTGCACAAGGAGGGACAGCAGTTGGGACAGGCCTCAACACTAAAAAAGGTTTCGATAAATCTTTTTGTGCTGAGGTGGCAAAAATAACTGGCACCGGATTTAAAACTGCACCAAACAAATTTGAAGCCCTGGCCAGTCATGATGCAATTATTGAAGCATCGGGGGCAATAAATGTGTTAGCGGCTAGTCTTATGAAAATAGCTAATGACATAAGACTGCTTGGATCCGGACCACGCTGCGGTATCGGAGAACTTAATCTACCCGCCAATGAACCGGGATCATCAATAATGCCTGGTAAAGT
>DBHM01000011.1:146406-151107 GCA_002296185.1 Alphaproteobacteria bacterium UBA828 | reverse complement strand
AATCCAACTCAATCTGAAGCACTGACTATGGTTTGCGCACAGATAATGGGAAATCACACTACAATTACAATAGCTGGATCAAATGGTCATTTTGAATTGAACGTATTTAAGCCTGTGATGATATTTAATCTTCTACAATCAATTCGGCTCATCGCTGAAGGCTGCGATAGCTTTACTGATAAATGCATCTCAGGGATTAAACCAAATTTTGAAAAAATTGATGAAATGCTACATAGCTCCTTGATGTTAGTTACCGCACTTAACCCTCATATTGGATATGATAATGCTGCAGCAGTCGCTAAGAAGGCTTTCAATGATGGTAGCACCCTAAAATCTGCAGCAATTTCTTTAGGGCTACTCACATCTGAGCAGTTTGACTTATGGGTTGACCCGAAAAAAATGATAAGACCCAAGAAATAGTAAAGACCAGAAAATTGAGCAAAATAAAGAAATTTTCTACCACAATTGATGGGCATAGGACTTCAATTTCTTTAGAACCTGTATTTTGGGAAAAACTTAAGGAACTTGCAAAATATAGACGAACAACAATTAGCCAGTTGATTTCAAAAATTGATTCACAGTCAGAAGGGAATCTTTCATCAGCAATTCGTGTATTTATACTTAAAGAAATTGACTCACAATAAAAGATTATGAGGTGGCCAATACGGCTATTCCATATGCAAAAGTAAAAACTGTAAGACCATGATAATATACTGGATTTGATGTACGAAGAAAAAGACGATTGCCAATTATTAGATACACAACAATAGCTACTAGGGCCATTGGAAGACTATCTAAAAGAGCCTCACCGCGATTAAATAACACAACCAAAAGAACAAGCTGAATCACCCCAAATGCCAAATAATATTGAGCGATAGTATACCGGACAGAATTCTTCTCAGAATGTAACCCGCTTGCGAGAATTGCTAACAGAGCTCCTCCCAGATTGGTAATTCCATGAACAAATCCCATCAATAAATGATATGGGATAGAATACCTACGCAGACCACTTGAGAGCCAATCGGGAGACCCTAACCAGTAACGTAAAGCTGCAGAAAATATAAGAGTACCACCCACAATATAGTTTAGCCAAGACCCGATTCCCGTTCCCTGCGTCAACCATAATCCTACCCCAACCGCAGGTATACAAAATATATACAAGTTAGGAGAAATATTGCATCTTTTAGAGTGCCCTCCAATTACCTGAAATACTGAAATAACAAAAGAAGCAGGAATTAGGTAGCTTAATACACTTATAAAGTCATATCCCAGGAGCAATAGGGTCGGCGTCCCAAATACTAGTATTCCCATGCCAAAAACTGATTGAATTATGGAAAATACTGCAACAAGTAAAATTACTATAAAATAATCTAAATCCATTACTGGCGCCAAAAGCTGTTTCGCATTATTAATAATACTCCAGTTACTGAAACAAATCGATAAAACTCATAGAAGTTAATATCTTGATAAATGCGCCCCTAACCCTATACCACACCACCGTAAAGACGGAATGGATAGATAACAATGGCCATATGAATGTGGCTTACTACGTAATGATTGGCGATCATGCAACAGATAAGTTTTTTGATTACTTGGGGATGGATAATTCATATTGCACTAATCATAAACGGTCAAACTTCGCGCTAGACATGCGAATTATCTACCTCAAAGAATTAATGGAAGATGCACCAGTAAAAGTTCGTACACAATTACTAGATTTTGATACAAAGCGTATTCATTTTCTACATTATATAGATCACGCTCATGAAAACTTCACTGCCTGCTTAAATGAGTCAGTAGGTATCCATGTAGATATGGTTCACCGTAAATCTACTAATTTCCCAATAAATGTATACGAACGAATAAAGAAAGTTGCTCAAGAGCATCAAAAAATCCCAATACCAGAATCTTTAGATCGCACAATTGGCATAGGTTAACTCAATAAGTGCTTATAAACCAAAGAAAATGAGAGGGTTTATACTTAATATATTTTATATATTTTCTTTTTTCTACTACTACCTAATAAAGTTTTAAATGAAAAACTATTTATTAGCCGCACTTTTTAACCACTTGATATGTTCATCACAATTATTGTGTATACTATGTATCTCTATTATAAATATTTAATAATAAGGCTCTTTAATGCAATTTACACCACACTTCCTTGACGAAATTAGAAACCGCATTCCACTGGTACAGCTCGTTGGGAAACGTGTGAACTTGTCAAAACGTGGCAGTGAATTTATAGGACTCTGCCCATTCCATAATGAAAAAACACCGTCCTTTACTATTAATGAAGATAAGGGTTTTTTTCATTGCTTCGGATGTGGCGCTCATGGAGATATAATAGCTTTTTTGATGTTAGATGAGGGCTTAACATTTCCAGAAGCTGTTGAAAGACTATCCTCAGAGGCAGGCCTTGAAATGCCCAAAGAAACTCCTGAGGAACGTAATCGACAAAAAGAAGCGTCATCATTATTCCAAATTAATGCCTTTGCACAAGAATGGTTCACAAAACAATTAATGAGCCCACCCGCTCAATCGGCTAGATCATATCTTGAGCAAAGAGGACTCAACTTTGAGGCTATTAAAACATTTGGACTAGGGTATTCTCCTAATGACCGTAATTCGCTGTCTAAAGAGTTAAACACTAAGGGTATCAATGATAAAATTTTAACTAATACTGGATTACTAATTAATACCGAAAGTGACAATAAGCCTTACGATCGCTTTAGAGGACGTATTATTTTTCCGATCAAAGATATAAGGGGCAGAGTAGTCGGATTTGGAGGCCGCAGCCTTGGTAAAGGTATGCCTAAGTACTTAAATTCCCCTGAAACTCCAATATTTCAAAAGGGTTCTTTACTATATGGCCTAGATTTAGCGAGGAAAATAGCAAGAGACTTAGGACAACTAGTAGTTGTTGAAGGGTATATGGATGTAATAGCCCTCTACCAATCTGGGATAAAAGAAGTTGTAGCCCCTCTCGGCACAGCCATAACGGATAACCAACTAGCACAATTATGGAAGATCGTTGATGACCCAATACTGTGCTTTGATGGAGACGAGGCAGGCCATCGCGCAGCAAATAGAGTAGTAGAAAGAGCCTTAGGACAAATTCAACCTGGCAAGAGTCTACGATTTATTAGATTAGCCCAAGGAGAAGACCCAGATAGTATAGTTAGATTAAATGGTCCTGATTCTTTTCGTTCAATGATGGCTGACGCTGAACCACTTTCAGCACTTATTTGGCGAATAGTTGGGGGAGAACAAAAATTAGATACACCTGAAAAACTTGCAGCGGTATCAAAAAAGCTTGATGACATGATGAAGTATCTTAAAGACAGTGATATGCGTAAAATTTTCAGAAAGTATTATAGAGACCGCATATTTTCGCTTCGTTCAGAGAACACAAAGATAGAAGCCTCAACTACAAAGAACATGATTACTGATACCCATGCCCATAATGAAAAGAAAACTGATAGTACCTCAGTTCCGCCGAGAGCTCTCGCTCTATCAGCTGAAGCAGCTCTTGCGAGACAGCGTTCTCTTCTACAGATCTTATTGAATTACCCCGTTCTAGCAGAAGAATTTCATGAAGAACTTGAAAAATTTCCATTTTCTGCTCCACGTTTTGCTTCCCTTGGTGACGCACTATTAAGAAGCTGCCAGTTGAGCGAAATAGATACAAATGAGAAAAAAATACTAGACTTAAACTCCATTGCAGGTGAAAGGCTTAAAGAGGAACTAATAAAATCCGGTCTCCAGGAGCTCGCGGTTGAAGTGATAAAGATAGGATCAATTCATTTTGATGGCGCGGCTAAGGAAGATACTTTGGAAGACGCTAATGCTATTCAAAAAGCACGGATTCAGATTAGGCACTTGCTTGATTTACATTATAAATTAGTCAATATGGAAGATTTCAAACGTGAGGCTACCGAAGTATTAGCAGCTGATATGACAGAAGAAAACTGGGAAAAGTTAAAAGCTACCATTGATTCTATGGATGAGGCACCTGGCACAGAAGATTACATACCTGAGGGACCCATAACTAACGACGGTATAAAACAATAATGATCACTTCTTGACACCAGGGCATCTGGAAAGTAGGAAAATTCTCTAAATTTAGACTTGAACCTATTAATATCTAGCACCACATCAGTTATAGTGAACACAAAGTCCCCATTAAATAAATGATCTTAAGCTACAAATGTTAGACTAAGATACTGAAATTAATAAGATATTTATAGTGTAATGATCACTGAGGAAAGGTAGCATTATGGCTACAAAATCTGCAAAGACTGCCGATAGCCCAGAATCTCGGGAAGAATCCTCAGATGGGCCACTTCTAGACTCCCTGACTGCATCTGTAAAAAAACTTGTTACAGCAGGTAAAGAACGGGGATATATCACTTACGATGAGTTTAATTTAGCCCTTCCGCATGATGAGGTAAGCTCCGAGCAAATCGAGGATACTATGACTATGCTCTCGGAAATGGGCATAAGTTTAGTAGAGAATGAGGAATCTGAAGAGTCACCTGAAGCACAAGCCAGTGAAACAAATGATGAAAAGGCTAATCGATTAGCTAATGCAGCCGATGAGGATCTCGGGCGAACAGATGATCCGGTAAGAATGTATTTGAGAGAAATGGGAAGTGTAGAGCTACTTTCACGTGAGGGTGAAATAGCAATAGCAAAAAG
>DBHM01000011.1:145840-146092 GCA_002296185.1 Alphaproteobacteria bacterium UBA828 | reverse complement strand
GAAATAGCAATAGCAAAAAGGATAGAGGCTGGCCGCCATGCAATGATAGGTGGAATTTTTGAGAGCCCCCTAACTATAGCTGCTATAGTAGAATGGAATGAGGCTCTAAAAGATGAAACTGCATTACTTAGAGAAATAATTGACCTCGATGCCACCTATAGTGCCACTGTCATCGGCCCGAATCAAAATGCTGGAGAGATCCTCCCCTTTCAACCTTCTTCAGACTCAATGGAAAAAAATGATCAAGAAGAT
>DBHM01000011.1:144594-145507 GCA_002296185.1 Alphaproteobacteria bacterium UBA828 | reverse complement strand
AAGAAGATAACGAACCGAATCTTGCAGAAAATGATAATGATGAAGAAAACAGTGAAGCGGAAGGTGATGAGGATTCATCTTCTGATGACAATGTTGATGATGAATTTGAAGAGGGGAATGTATCTTTAGTAGCAATGGAAGATGCTGTACGCGATGAAGTTATGGCTAATTTGCAGAAGATTGCTCCTATTTACAAAAAATTTAATCGACTACAAGACCAGCGTATTGACCTCACATTATCTGGTGAGGACCTAAGCCCTTCCCAAAAAAAACGCTTCGAAAAATTAAGGAAAGAGCTCAACGCTGAATTAAAAGAGATAAGACTAAATAACACACGCTTAGAATCTCTAGTTGATGAACTTTACGGACTAAATCGGCGCATGTTAGGCCTTGAAGGTGAACTTATGAGGCTTGCTATAAAGCGTGGAGTAAAAAGAGAAGAGTTCTTAAAACAATATCTAGGTAATGAATTAGAGCCACGTTGGGGAGGAAGAGTTGGACGCTTAACTGGAAGAGGCTGGAAACAATTCGCCAAGGAAGATAAAACAAGAATTAATGAAATCCGTTCTGGAATCGCTGAAATATGCGAAAGGACTAAGCTTTTACCCGAAGAGTTCAAAAAAGTTGTTGCTACAGTGCAAAAAGGAGAGAGAGAAGCAGCACAGGCAAAAAAAGAAATGGTAGAAGCTAATCTAAGATTGGTTATATCAATTGCAAAAAAATATACCAATCGGGGGCTTCAGTTCCTCGACTTAATTCAAGAAGGGAATATAGGCCTTATGAAGGCGGTAGACAAATTTGAATACCGTAGAGGCTATAAGTTTTCCACATATGCAACATGGTGGATTCGTCAGGCAATAACTCGATCAATAGCCGACCAAGCACGAACTATTAGAATACCTGTTCATATGAT
>DBHM01000011.1:117494-144261 GCA_002296185.1 Alphaproteobacteria bacterium UBA828 | reverse complement strand
CATATGATTGAAACTATTAATAAACTAGTGAGAACATCTCGACAGATGTTACATGAAATTGGCAGGGAGCCTACCCCTGAAGAGGTAGCAGAACGTCTATCAATGCCTTTAGATAAAGTTAGAAAAGTTCTTAAAATTGCAAAGGAACCTATTAGTCTAGAGACCCCCATCGGAGATGAAGAAGATAGTCAGTTAGGAGACTTCATAGAAGACAAGAATGCAGTACTTCCAGTTGAAGCTGCTATACAGACTAATTTAAGAGAAACCACTACTCGAGTTCTAGCATCTTTGACTCCTCGAGAAGAACGAGTTCTTCGTATGCGTTTTGGTATAGGTATGAATACTGACCATACATTAGAGGAAGTTGGTCAACAATTCTCAGTGACACGTGAACGCATAAGACAAATTGAAGCGAAAGCTTTGCGCAAACTAAAGCATCCAAGTCGCTCACGGAAATTGAGAAGTTTCTTAGATACTTAATTAGTCCAAATAAGCTTCTTATTTTATCTAAACCAGTGGACATTCATCACAAGATTAAACATCGGCGGAACGCAATACGTTCTGGTATGTTTGATGCTAGTAAAATACCTTCTATAGCACTAATTGCTAGTATGATGTCTTATGGCTCGCTTGCCCGTGAAAGTAATCTTGATCTAAATTTTGCAATTATATCAACCGCATTCATGTGGGCACTTCCGGGACAAATTGCTCTAGTAGAATTGCATTCTGCTGGAAGCACCTTATTTGCAGCAGTCCTTGCTGTAGCTATGGCTAATGCCAGATTCTTCCCTATGAGCGCAAGCATGGTCCCATTATTTCAAAGGGGGGTAAAACAACGACTTTGGCTATATCCTCTTTCTCATTTTATAACATTCAATAGTTGGTTGTGGGTAGCGCGAAGGTTTCCTGACTTTGCAGAAGAAAATAGAGTCTGGTACTTTATCGGGTTTGGTCTTGTTTGCTATATCAGCGGATTAGCTGGCACTATAATAGGTTTCTTTATTTCTGACATACTGCCTGCAGAGGTATTACTGGGTTTAGTTTTCCTTGTGATAATATATTTCATTGTGATGTTAGCAGATATAAGAAACCCCCTTGCTTTAACGGCAGTTGTTTGTGGTTCTATAGGGGGACCATTGTTTCACCTTCTTCATTCAGATTTAGGTATTATGATAGCTGGCCTCGTTGGAGGAACAGTAGCTTTTTTTATATCAAGACCCTATAGGAATTTGGAAAGTTAAATTATGGATAAAAATATTCTTTGGACCTCCTTAATACTAGGTATTTTTGTAAGTTTTGCCTGGCGATTTGCTGGAGTAGCTTTTTCAGCACGACTAAACCCAAAAGACCCTTTATTTCTATGGGTCCAGTCAATTGCATATGCTATGCTAGCGGCATTAGTAATGCGCATGATAGTTTTTCCAGCCGGTCCACTTGAAGAGACACAGCTGTGGCATAGAATAGCTGCATCCACTTTAGCTATAGCTATTTTTTATTCTTTTAGGCGGAAACTTCTCTTGGCAGTAATATCAGGGACAGGGATTTTTATACTTCTTCAAATAATAAATATGTAAACTCATTTGAAAAATTTTTAAATCTATTAACTACCTTCTTTAGATGAAATAATACTTATCCATTCCTCTTCACTTAACACCTTAATTCCAATTTCTGATGCCTTGCGGAGCTTTGATCCAGAACCTGTTCCCGCAACAAGATAATCCGTATTCTTTGATATAGTTCCCACGACTTTTGCACTCAGACTCTCAGCTATCGATTTTGCTTCTGCTCTACTCATTTTCTCAAGAGCACCCGTAAAAACAAGAGTTTTTCCCGATAATGGAGATTTTTTTTCTAAAACCTCTAAACGCTGTATTTTGACTTCTTGTAGAATAAAATCTAATTCCTTGATATTTTGATCGTTATTAAAAAAACTAACAATAGCTTCAGCAACAACATCTCCTATTCCATCAATATTAGATAATTCATCCCATGATGGCCCCTTATAATATCGTGCGGAATAAACTGCCTTCTTCAAAGAATTTAAATCAAGATACTGTTGAGCTAAAAGGCGAGCAGTTGCTTGACCGACATGCCTTATACCTAGAGCATAAAGGAATCTCTCTAAAGAAACTTTCCTGCTTTTATTAATTGAATCAAACAATTTGGTAGCAGATTTTTCTCCCCAACCTTCATGATCTGATATGGAGGTTGCAGATTCACCGTCCACTTTTTCAAGCATAAAAATATCAGACGGTCTCTTTAATCTTCCAGAATCCCAAAAAGCCTTAATTTGTTTCTCACCCAAACCCTCAATGTCTAGAGCACCCCTGCTAACAAAATGCTTTATCCACTCAATAGCCTGAGCAGGACACTTAAGACCGCCCGTACATCTACGTACTGCCTCACCCTCTGCTCTAAAGGTGTTACTTTGACACTCTGGACATGTCATTGGAAACTTGAAGGGCTCGCTGTCCTCATGGCGCTTTTCCTTAATCACATGGACTACCTGAGGTATTACATCACCCGCTCTCTGAACCAAAACAAAGTCACCTTCTCTCAGATCCTTTCTTGCAATCTCGTCCTCATTATGAAGGCTAGCGCGACTAACCGTTACGCCCCCTACAGAAATCGACTCAAGTTCAGCTACTGGTGTAAGAGCACCTGTACGACCTACTTGTATACTTATTGATTTCAGTTTAGTAACTGATTGTTCTGCGGGAAACTTCCACGCGATAGCCCACCGCGGCTCACGGCCAGAAGCCCCTAAACGTTCTTGCCACCTAATATTGTTTACCTTGTAAACAACGCCATCAATTTCATATTCAAGTGAACTACGTAAATTCATAATATAATTATGAAATTCTTCTGCGTCAGATACACTTTGGCATTGACGGGAGATAGGGTTTACTTTGAGCCCCCAGTTAACTAATAAGCCTAAAAATTCTTTATATGTTTTAGCAGGTCTGGCTAAGTCGCTACCCGAGGCATACGCGAAGAAATGTAATTTCCGTTGAGCAGTTACTCCAGGATCAAGTTGTCTAAGACCCCCAGAAGCAGCATTACGAGGATTCACAAATGGCTTCTGTCCAGAGTTTATTCTTTCGTGGTTTAAAAGCTGAAAATCAGAAATTCCCATATACACTTCACCACGTAATTCTAAAATTTCTGGTAAATTTTCACCGAGTAATTTCTTTGGAACATCAGGTATAGTCAAGATATTTTGTGTTATATCTTCCCCTACCTCGCCATCTCCCCTAGTGGCTGCAACACTAAGAACTCCCTTCCTATAAGTAAGCGAAGCTGATAGTCCATCAATTTTTGGTTCGCCAATAAGAGTTACTTTTTCTTTTGTAGATAAATTTAGAAATTTTTGGACTCGCTCAATAAACTCTTCCATATCATTGCTTGAAAAAGCATTGCCCAGAGATAACATAGGACTTGAGTGCGGCACTCTCTTAAAACTAGAAGATGGTATAGCCCCAACTATCTCAGATGGACTATTCTTCATTTTAAGTTCGGGGAAACGAATTTCTATATCCGAGTTACGCTTTCTTAGTATATCGTACTCATGGTCAGTTATTTGTGGTTCCGAGAGAGTATAATATTGCTTATTGTGGTAAATAATTTCATTAGAAAGTGCTTTTAATTCTTGCTTAGCTTCATTTTTCTGCAGCTCCTCAACACCTTTGTCCCTAATGGCATTACTTGACATTTTCTTCAATACGTCCCCCCTCCTTCAATCAGGCTGTCAGCAGCAGCCCTCGCTTCGTCAGTGATCTTAGCTCCTGATATCATCCGTGCTATTTCTTCTGTTCTACTTTCTTTAGTGACAATAGATACAGAAGTAGAAGCCTTACCCTCTTTAGTCGTTTTCTTTACGACAAAGTGTTTTTGCGCACGTGCAGCAACTTGAGGTGAATGAGTTACTACAAGAACCTGTGTATTTTCAGCTAGTTGAGATAGCCGCATACCTACCGCATCAGCAACCGCCCCCCCTACACCATTATCAACCTCATCAAAAACTAAAGATCTTCTATCTCCCCTATCAGCAAGGCATACTTTTATAGCTAACAAAAATCTTGCTCTTTCACCCCCTGAAGCTATCTCTGCCAATGGGCCCTCAGCTAACCCTTTATTAGTTGAAACAGTGAATTTTACACTTTCGAAGCCATTGGGTAATGGGTCATCATTTTGTATATGCTTAACTTGGGTGTTAAATTTTGCTCCTAATAACCTTAGTGGCTCTAATTCTTCAGCTACTTTTTTATCTAAACCTTTTGAGGCCTTTAAACGCTTATGTCCAAGTATCTGCGCAACCTTATTATAGTCCTCTCTAGCCTTTTTTTCTTCTAACTTGAGCTCTTCTATATCCCCAGAACCAACCTCAATATCTTTAAGTCGGTTTTCGAACCGCTCATAAACTAGCGATAGCTCATCACAAGTTACGTTATGTTTACGTGCCGCAGCACGTAAAGCAAAAAGTCTTTCTTCAACCTCATCTAATGTATTTGGATCCACGTTTATCTTGGATAGTGCCATAGATAGCTGCTCTTCAGCTTCCAGAACCTCGAGAAATGCCCGTTTCAACGATTCTACAACAGGCTTTGATAGCTCTGGAATAACATCAGCTACCTGTTCGGAGGATTTTAGTGCTAATTGCAAAGCTCGAGATATACCACCATTGATTTCTAACTGAGACTTAGCATCAGAAAACGCCTCAAGTAAACTACCTGCGTGTCGAAGTTTAGACCTTTCCTGAGATAAACTTTCCTCTTCATCTTCTTTTGGGGCCAATATTCTTAGCTCATTAACAACATGCCTTAAATAGTCCTCTTCAGCTAGGTCTTTACTTATTATTCTTTCACGTTCTTCTATTAGTGATGCACATTTCCGCCATAATAAAAATTTCTTTGAAACCTCATCGACATACTTAAAATTCTGACCATAGATATCCAGTAGCTTAAGATGGTTACCCTGATTTAAAAGGCCTACTTGAGCATCCTGGCCCTCTATCTCGATTAGTGTTTCTCCGACCTCCCGGAGAAAAGAGACCGTTACAGGTTGATCATTAATAAAAGCTCGTGACTTTCCTGTTTTTTGAATGACCCGCCTTAAAATAATTAGATTATCGTCAAAAATTATACCTTGGGATTTAATTAGATTGATTGAAGAATGATCATCTTCAGGCTGGAAAATTGCAGAAATACTAGCTTCGGTTGCATTAGTATTTACTAAACTTGCATTCCCCCTACCCCCCAAAGCAAGGCCAAGAGCATCCAGTAATATAGACTTACCTGCTCCTGTCTCACCCGTGAGGACACATAGACCATGCCCGAAATTTATTTCGAGCTGATCAATTAAAACCAGATGTTGAATACTTAACTGTTTAAGCATCTCATTACTAAAGTAACTATTTAGTGTCTAAAATATCTTATCAAAAGTCTTTTTTATCCATGAACTTTCATCTACCTCAGGCTGTAAATTCTGCCCTGTTATAAGAGAATATGAAAATTCGTACCATTGGCTCCCAGGATAGTTATAACCCAAAACTGCCGCAGCAGTTTTTGCCTCTGAAAAAATCCCGAGTAATAAATATGACTCTACTAATCTGTGCAAAGCTTCAGGGACATGACTTGTTGTCTGGTAATTTTCAATAACATTCCTAAAACGGTTAACTGAAGCAATATAATGACCACGTCTGAGGTAATAACGTCCAATTGACATTTCTTTTCCAGCGAGATGATCCTGTGCAAGATCAATCTTTAGCCTAGCATCACGAGCATACGATGAACCCGGGAAACGCCTAACAACTTTTTCTAAAGCTTCTAGGGCTCTCTGAGTCGTTTTCTGATCTCGGCCTACATCAGAAATCCGCTCGTAGTAGCTCATGGCGATTAAATAATGTGCATAACCGGCATCTTCATGACCTGGATGGAGCTCAATAAAACGCTCCGCAGCTATCACAGATTCTTCATACTTGTCTGCCTGGTAATAGTTATAAGCAGACATAATCTTTGCTTTTGTCGCCCATACAGAGTAAGGGTGTTGACGTTCAACTTCATCAAACTCTAGAGCAGCTAGTTCATGGTCACCTTCATACATTAAGTCCATGGCGCCATTATAAATAGCATCCACTGAACGCTCTGAGTAAAATTCTTCCTGCTCACTACTACAAGCGCTTAAAAAGGCAAATAGAATAAAAATACCGAAAATTACCGGAAAAATCCGGATTATCATGTGTATATTACTCTTATGATCACTTTCTATCATCGATGCAAAGCCCATAAGGTGGAAAAATAACAAACTGATACCGAAACGGAAAATCATTCAGTAATAAGTATAACATTTGATTTGATGACTACCAGGTGCTGAGACGATTTAGTCAGCTAAATTTACAAAATTTCTTTATTTATGCGCCGCCACCGGCAGCTGCAATTGGGAAATCAATGCCTGCCTCCTCGAAAGGTATATATACTACCTCCCATGAATCACTTTCTGACAATAAAGCGCTAACTATATCAAAATTCATTGCATGCCCTGGACAGATAGCCTCTACCCTTCCAATTATTGGATATCCTGCTAACGCCAGGTCTCCAACTAGATCCAAAGCCTTATGTCTAACGGGCTCATCAGGGAATCTCAAGCCACCTTCGTTTAATACGTTATCTTCTGAGAATACAACTGCGTTATTTAATGAACCACCTAATGCCAATCCAGCAGACCGCATTTTGAGAATATCAGCCTCCATACAAAAGGTTCTTGCTCTACTTAGTTCATCCTTAAAATTATTGTTTTCAGAATATGCTATTAGTTGTCGCCCTATTAGGCTATGGTCAAAATTTACCTCGCACGAAATAGAAAAGTTATCAGCAGGAGATATTTTTACAAATCGCTCCTCGTTTTCAACTTTAATTTCTTTTATTACTTTTATAGCCCTACGAAGTGCGTCTAATTCTTTTTTTCCAGCACGCTCAAGTAAATAGACAAAAGGCGCCGCACTTCCATCCATGATTGGCACTTCTGGTCCATCAATTTCAATTAATGCATTATCTATTTTACAGCCGAATAAAGCTGCCATCAGATGCTCAACTGTAGCAACACGTAGTTGACCGCCATACCCTGGCTTACTAAGCACTGTACAAAGTCTGGTATCTACAACATTTTTTACTTCAGCGCTAATTAAGGCTGCAGAACCAAGATCTGTTCTGTGAAATATTATGCCACTGTCAGCAGGCGCCGGTTTAATATTAAGTGAGACCTCTTTATTTGTGTGAACACCTATCCCAGAACAACTAATTGGATTAAGTATCGTAGTCTGTCGCTGTGAAAGACCTTTATTAATTGTATTACTGGATTTCATAGTGACCATTAAAATATTCTCTCTTAATTCCCTCTCTAAATCACGCCGTTGAATAGAGATATATTCCTATATATGGGCTAGCCTCTTGATAAGCGAATACCTTATAAAGGTAGTCCAGGAAGGGTGTTATCAGCCCCCCCTGGAATACACAAATCACGCTTTGTTACATAATGTTACACTTCAATTGAGACTCTTAAGCAGCTTAACTAATTAGCCTGACGACGCAGAAAAGCTGGGATTTCGAGCGGATCATCCTCATCAACAGCCAAATCATTAATTTGTGACTCTTCATGAATACTAGAGCCTATATCCAATCTAGGTTCCGATTTAACAGGATCAGTAACAATCTCTTCCTTATCATGTTTTTCTGCAATTTCAGTAGGCTTAGCTTCAGGAATCATCATATCCATGTCCTCTCTGGCTCTTCCTGTACCGGTCATACGTTCAAACAACGATGGGGCCTTCTTTTTAGAGTCCGTACTAGCATTCATAAGGTCTGCTTCTGACATCATATCTACAGATCTATCAGTACTAGTAGACAGTGGCCGTCCTGGGTCTACAGGTGGTGGAGGTAAAAAAGCATCCTTAGTATTATTTAGCTCAACCTCAGAAGTATTAATAGAAACTGATTCCTTATTGATATCCGGAGCGACTTTAGCCTTAGCCGCTATTCCACCTGCTACAGAAGCAGATACAGATTTTTTTAATACAACCTCTTCTCTCACTTCTGTCTGCACAAATACCTGATTAATAGGTCTACTAATTTCACTACTACTAACTGTTTCTGGTGAATCAGAGACATTCGTATCAGTATCTATGTCTAGATAAGGATCCGATACCTCAGTTGAGAGCAGGCCTGACTCTTCATCATCAACCATATCTCCTGTAATGCCAAGAGGAACCTGGACCTCAGCATTGGATGATTGCATCTCGGGAGTAGAAACTTGCATCTCAGCAGATGTACCTGCTCCGGTATTAGTATCACTTGATAATCCCAAAACATGAACATTGTTTGGGGTTTCCGGAACTGGTTCTCTGATAGAATCTGCATCAATACCGGTTGCTATAACAGCAACTCGCATTGAACCTTCTAATTCAGGATTAATACTCGTACCAAATATTATGTTTGCGTTTTCATCAACTTCACGACAAATTCTCATAGCAGCTTCGTCAACCTCGTGAAGTGTCATATCTGCGCCACCCGTAATATTAATTAAAACGCCCTGAGCGCCATCAATCGATGCATTATCTAAAAGTGGATTATTTATAGCTGCCTCAGCCGATTCAACTGCCCGTGATTCTCCAGCCGCCTCTCCTGTACCCATCATAGCCTTGCCCATTTCGCCCATCACTGTTCGAATATCAGCAAAATCTAGATTTATTAGACCTGGATTAATCATTAAGTCTGTCACGCCACGAACGCCAGCATGAAGAACATCGTCGGCTAACTTAAAGGCCTCAGCAAATCCTGTATGCTCATTTGCTATACGGAAAAGATTTTGATTTGGAATAACAATTAACGTATCAACATAACTCTGAAGTTCCTGAACTCCTGCTTCGGCTAATTTCATCCTTTGCAACCCTTCAAACTGGAAAGGTTTTGTAACCACACCAACTGTAAGTATACCTTGCTCACGAGCTGCTCTAGCAATGATTGGTGCTGCACCAGTACCAGTACCGCCCCCCATTCCTGCTGCTATAAATACCATATTATTACCATCGAGATAGCGCTGAATACTATCAAGCGCCTCTTCGGCGGCAACCCTTCCAATATCAGGCCGGGCTCCAGCACCTAAGCCATTTGTTATATTAACACCTAACTGAACTCTATGTTCTGCAAGGGACTGAATAAGTGACTGTGAATCAGTATTAGCTACGACAAAGTCTACACCGTCAAGCTTGCCACTTATCATATTATTTACTGCGTTACCTCCAGCTCCACCAACTCCAAAAACGGTTATCCTTGGCTTAGCTTCGTCTAGCATCTGCGGTTTAAAATCTATAGTCATTAGAACCTCCAACATATTATGTTTAAAGCGTAGTTGCCGTAGTCTCCCGCATTATGATTCCCCTCATCACCCTTATCGGCATTAGGTCTGGGGGTTATAATTAATTCTAGAACTGAAAAGACTCTCATAACTTTTGGTCTTTTTTTTTTAAAAATTGTGTCTTAACCATTGACTTATCTTTCCTATGTTTGTGTCAGCCAGCCATGCTGGTGTTTTCTTGATAGATGATCTTTTGTTAATAGGGCTATGCTTATTAGATGCATACATCAGTAGACCAGCTGCACCAGCACAGTCTGGACCAGCTGCAGCCTCAGCTAGACCTGGAATTGGGAGCGGTTTAGCAAGCCTTACTTGTTTATCTAAAACCTGGCTTGCTAAATCTGCTACTCCAGATAACTGACTTCCACCTCCAGTCAAAACAACTCGCCTGCCAGCTAAAGCAGATGCATGTGATTGCTCTAATATATCTCTGATCAACTCAAATGTTTCCTCAAGCCGAGGACGAACTATTCCTGAAAGAAGTGAGCGAGGGACCTGTCTAGAGGATGTTTCTTCAGATTCACCAAGCAAAGGGACTTCGACCATCTCTCTATCACCTGATGAGTCACCAATTGCACTTGCAAAGAAACGCTTCATCCTTTCTGCACTCGAAATAGGAGTCGACAAACCCTTTGCAATATCATTTGTTACATGTTGACCGCCTATTGGTAGACTTGAACACCAACTCAGCTCTCCCTCAGAAAAAATAGCTATGTTTGTAGTCCCTCCACCGAGATCAATCAAAGTAACTCCAAGGTCTATCTCGTCCTGAACTAAACATGCAAGACCAGACGCATAAGCACTATTAACAGGAGCAGTTACTTCTAGATCACATCGATTTATACAGCTCACAAGATTACGTAAACCACTGTCAGCGACACGAACAAGATGAAGATTAACTGCAAGCTCATTACCCTGCATCCCTCGCGGATCTCTTATTCCGGGTATATGATCAAGTTTAAAATTTGTTGGAATTGCATGAAGTAGAGCCTTTCCGTTATATACCTTGTCTAGTCCAGCAGAATCAAAAGCATCCTGAATATCATCATCATCAATTGAATGTCCTTTTACACTGATTGATGCTTCAGCATATGCAGACTCCATTGTATTTCCTGATATACTTGCAAAAACAGAATCCACTGTAAGTCCAGCCATTGTTTCTGCACGATGAACAGCTCTTCTCATTGAGTTTGAAGCAGAATCCATATCAATTATTGAACCCAAGCGCATTCCTGAAGCAACTTCATGGCCAATCCCCTTAATATGAAGTGTTTCAGGAGACTCCATTTGCGCAATAAAGCAGGTCACCCGGGTAGTTCCAGCATCAAGTACAGCTATTGTTTGACTCATTTTGAACTCGTCATGTTGTTTCACCATCAATTTTGTTTTCTGATATAACTCGAATTATCATGCGGTCAGGAAGACGTAGATCGACCGTAGAAATATCTCTATTAAAAAAGTCTTTTTCAGAGTTTGCAGCAGCTAAACGAGTCCATGCATTGCTAATTCCATGCTGAGGAAGATAGACTCTAAGTCCTCCTACAAATAATATATCCCACCGTCTATTCCCAATACGAACAGCAGCCAAAACCTGTCTGAAAAGATCTGGCTGACTTGCCATCACGTCAAATAATTCTGGCGCGTATTTACGTGCATCATCACCAACTATAAGGGGTAGATAGTTATAAGACTCTAATCCTGTATCTAAAATTTCCTTTCCTTCACGATCTATTAAAGTCACGCGACCTTGGCTTTGCCACAGAGCAAAAGGCTTCCTCTCTTGAATCTGAATATATATCGAGTCCGGAAGCTTACGAGTAACAACAGCCGATCTAACCCATCCCAACGCTTCTACGCGAGACTGGGCCTCCGCTGCATCAAAATTAATAATAGGATCTCCACGCTTAACCCTTAGTGCTTGCAAAATATCTTTGACTGAAGTTTTTTTACGGCCCTCTGAAAAAACATTACTTACTCTCATACCAAGAGCTGAGCTTATTTCAGTTATATTTCTACCAATCTGATTCTCCACTAAATCAGTGCTATTAGGTTTTGAAACCCATATACCAACTACAAGAGATAATCCTATTAAACATACAGTCCAGATAATAGTTCTCTTACGTTTCCATACTCTCTTACGAATTGTAAACCAGCTAATAGATCTGCGCTTTTTCTTAGTAGATTGACCACGGGGACGAAGTCGATCATCAAAACTTAGTTGTCGCATTTCGCCTCCTTAATCATCCATTGGACTAGATCTGGAAACTCTATGCCAACGTCAGCTGCTATTTCAGGAACTAAAGAAAGAGGAGTCATTCCAGGCTGAGTATTAATTTCTAACATATATAATTTTCCGGAATTACCTTCACTATCGTCATACCGAAGATCTGCCCTAGTCACACCACGACAACCCAGTACACAATGACTTGTTTCAGCGATAGAGAGGGCCTCTGAGTAAATATCGGGATGGATAGGAGCAGGCATAAAGTGCTCGGCCCTGCCAGGCGTATATTTTGACTCATAGTCATAAAACTTACCCTTAGGTCTTATCTCTATTGCACCAATAGCTTTATCGCCCATTACTGCAACCTGTATATCTCGACCAGGTATAAAACGTTCTACTATTATCTTTTCACCCCAAATCCACTCGGAACTATCTAGAAGTGAAAGATCAGATTTCTCTGTTACGATTATAACCCCTACACTTGACCCTTCGTTTATTGGCTTCACAACAAAGGGGGGCTCCATACCTTTTCCGGCGATTACATCATTGCGGTCAATAATGATACTGTCTGGACATTGAATACCAGCGGATATAAACATTCTCCGTGCAATAGGTTTATTCATTGCTATAGCTGATGCAAGAACACCGGAATGAGTGTAAGGGATCTTTAAAATTTCTAGTGCCCCCTGAACGCAACCATCCTCCCCCCACCTACCATGAAGTGCATTAAAGACAGCATCAGGTTTTATTTTTTTCAATTTCTCAGAAAAACTATGATCAACATCAATTTTTGAGACCTTATATCCTCTGTCACCTAACACTTTGGCAACAGCATTTCCTGAGACTAATGAAACGTCTCGCTCGGACGACCATCCGCCCATCAAAACAGCAATATGAGTCTGTTTTTCAGTCATTATATTTTTGTACTCCCATGAGCACTGCTGTTATGTTGACCCACACGCTCAATCTCCCACTCTAAAATAATTCCGCAACTGTCTTTCACACGTCGACGGATTTCCTCCCCTAAATTTTCTAGATCTGCAGCAGTTGCGTTTTCTGCATTTACTAAGAAATTACAATGCTTTTCTGAAACCTTCGCACCACCAAGTCGGAGCCCTCGGCATCCAGCTCTATCAATAAGTTCCCATGCTTTATGTCCATTAGGATTCTTAAAGGTGCTCCCACTCGTCCTAGCGCGTATTGGCTGTGTATCCGACCGTTGATTAGCTATTCTTTCAATCGAAGATTGGATGGCACTCTTGTCTAGGATGTTTGCTCGCAAGGCGGCAGAAGTAAAAATCCAATCATTTGGGATATTACAATGCCGATAATTAAAACTAATATCATTATTAGAAAGTTTGTGTTCTGAACCCTGACCATCTAATGCAGTAGCCCAGACAACAACATCTTTCATCTCCTTTCCATAAGCACCTGCATTCATTCGCAAAGCACCACCAATAGTACCAGGGACACCTGATAAAAACTCAAGCCCTCCGACACCCTCTGCAGCTGCCTTTCTTGAAACAATGACGTCAAGAGCCCCAGCACCACAAGTTACAATGACTTCCTCGTCATTATGTTTCTCAAAGGACACATTCCTAAACCCATCTCTAAGTCGAATAGTGACCCCTGATATACCACCGTCACGAACAAGAATATTTGAACCGGCACCGATTACTGTAACCCCTATATCCCTAGGACAATTATTTAGAAAATTAGCAAGGTCCTTAGTATCCTTAGGCCTAAAAAGAATATCTGCATTTCCACCAACCTGAAACCACGTTGTCTTTCCGATTGCGGCATTAGTAGATATTCTTCCGCGTATAGGTGGATCCCAATCTAAAAATTCTTCTAAGGAATAATTACCCATCATGACCTCCCAAGCCCCGCACGAAAGGAGTCAATAAAACTCGTTCCACGTAGGTCAGATAATTCTTTTGGGAGTAGATTAGCCCACTGGGTTATATCTCCTGCACCAAGACAGACCACAATATCTTTTGGCTCTAAAAATGGATTTATACACCCCGCTAAATCTTTCGGACTACTTAAAGGAATAACATGGCGGTGCCCCCTAGAACGAAGACCTTCGACGAGTGTATCTCTATTAATTCCTAATTCTGGATCCTCTCCTGCGGCATAAACTTCTGATACCACAACTATATCGGCATCGTTAAAGCATGAGCAGAAGTCCTCGAATAAACTTTTCAGACGACTGAAGCGATGAGGTTGAACAACAGCTATAATTTTTCCATTATAGGCTGCCCTTGCCGACTCTAGAACAGCTGCTATTTCAACAGGATGATGACCATAATCATCAATTATTGTTATACCATCAACTATCCCCGTTTTTGTAAAACGGCGCTTTACACCTGTAAATTTTGATAGGGCACTAAGTATAATATTATGATCAATTCCCATTTCATGGGCAATAGAAACTGCCGCAAGAGCATTTAGAATATTATGATTACCAACCATCGGAAGACGAACCTTTTTAAGGCTGTCTCCATTTCCCCTAACTCTATCAGATATTGAGATATCAAAAGCTGACCCGAAAGAATTTGTAGAGATATTATAGGCCCTAATATCAGCCTGAGGAGTAAGGCCATAAGTAATTACCCTTCTATCCCAAACCCTACCAATGAGAGCCTGCACTTCAGGGTGATCAATACAAAGTACTGCAAAACCATAAAAAGGAATACTATCAATAAAATTTCTATAAGCCGCTCTTACGGCGTCAAAATTTCCATAAAATTCCATATGCTCCGGATCAATATTTGTTACCACGGCAACTGTGGCCGGTAACTTAACAAAGCTACCATCAGACTCGTCAGATTCCACTACCATCCACTCGCCATCCCCAATTCGGGCGTTAGTACCATATGCATTAATAATCCCGCCGTTAATCACTGTAGGGTCAAGCCCTACAGCATCCAGCACTGCAGCTATAATTGAAGTCGTTGTGGTTTTTCCATGAGTACCAGAAACAGCTATTGACCACTTTAATCTCATTAATTCAGCAAGCATTTCTGCTCGTTGCACAACTGGTATAAATTTTTCTCTTGCAGCGATAACCTCAGGATTATCTTTAGCAATTGCTGAGGAAACGACTACAACTTCAGAGCCTTCAATATTCTTAACATTATGTCCAAGTTGGATATTAATGCCCATATCTTGAAGCCTCTTAACATTTTGACTCTCAGAAATATCAGATCCCTGCACCTGGTAACCTAAATTATGCATTACCTCAGCTATGCCGCTCATTCCAATCCCACCTATACCAACAAAGTGGAGACGACCTATTGATAGAGGTAAAGATTTCATCCGACTTCCCCTAAAGGCCTCTTCGATTTAAAATATTTATCTCCAGACCGAGGCGAGACTTCCTCAACAAGATCTGCAAGTTCTTTTGCAGCATGTGGTCGGCCAAAATTTTTGGATGCTTTTGCCATACTCTTGAGCTTATTAGTGTTTGATAGAAGAGCAGCCATTTTCTCAGCAAGAAATTCTGAGCTAAAATTCTTTTCTTCAAGAATTTCACACGCGCTATTCCTAGAAAACTGAATTGCATTTCTTTTCTGATGCTGACCTATTGCGCGCGGATAAGGGATAAGCAGTGCAGGCTTTCCCATCACTGAAATCTCAGAAATAGTGGAGGCACCAGCTCTTGCTATCACTAAATGTGACTCTGAAATCTTCGAAGCTATATCTCTGTAAAACCCTTGTACATTGGCCTTAATTCCTAATTGAGAAAACTTATTTCTTAATAAATCTACATTTTCTAAACGAGATTGATGAGTTAAATATAATCGTTCTGTAAGAGACTTAGGCAGTTTTGCAATTGCTGCCGGTATAAAATTATCAATCGATGCTGCGCCCTGGCTCCCCCCTAAAACTAACAAACGAATAGTACCCGATTTTTCAGGCGGTTCGTAACTTTGTTCGCATAATGTAATAATTTCCTCACGCACTGGATTACCAGTCTGTGTCACTTTTCCTTGATAGCTATCAGTACCCTTGGTTTCTGGGAAGCTTGTGGCTATATTTTTTGCCATAGGGGCCAGTATTTGATTCGCCCGCCCCAAAACAGCGTTCTGCTCATGAATGATAGTTGATATCCTATTAAATCTAGCCGCAATAATAGTCGGTAAAGATACATAACCACCAAAACCAACCACAAGAGAGGGCGACAAAGTTTTTAATACTCGCCAAGCAGATATAATACTTACTGCTGTAAAAATAGAAGACGCTGCGAAAGAAATATACGTATGCGTCAATGGTTTTGAGGAAAAAATTATGTGCCTATTAAGAGAGCCAAGTGTTCCCTTATATGCTTGAGCTCTTTTATCAGTAAGCAACGCTAATTCATAACCACGCGAAATTAGTTCAGAGGCCAATGCCTCTGCTGGAAAAACATGCCCCCCCGTTCCTCCTGCAGCCAAAACGATCAACTGATTTTTTTCTTTAGCCTCAATCATTTCTGGTCCTCGCGTTTCAGATAATTACTTCTTGTAAGTGCAAGCACCATGCCCATCCCTATTGCTGTAGCAATTAATGATGACCCTCCATAGCTTACAAAAGGTAAAGTCATACCCTTAGCTGGTAAAAGACGAACAGCAACACCCATATTTATTAATGCCTGCAACCCAAACTGTGTAAGTAGACCAGCGACAGATAGGAGGATAAAAAGGTTTGCATCCCTGAGAACTCGAGAAAATCCTCTTAGAACAATAAAACCGAAAAGACCAACTATTAGCAAACATGCTAGAGCACCAAATTCTTCTCCAGCCACAGCAAAAATAAAGTCAGTATGACTTTCAGGGAGATCTACTTTGACCAAACCCTCCCCAGGACCAATGCCGAATAAACCTCCATTCTCGAAAGCTTTTAATGAAGTGTTGACATTGTACTGGTCACCAATTTCTGGATATATAAAACGATCAATTCTATCCGCTACATGAGGTAATACTGTATAAGCTGCTACAACTAACCCCAAACCGCCAACTAACCCAATAGCTACCCACAACATTGGCAGGCCAGCAAGAAAAAACTGGACAAACCAAACAGCGGTTACAGTAATAGTCATTCCAAAATCTGGTTGTAGAATTAAAAGCCCAATCACTAATATAAATAAGCTGGAAGCAATTATTCTTCCCGGAAATTTTGGATCATTTTTCTGAGCGGCAAACATCCATGCCGCCACAACAGCAAAGCAAGGCTTGAGAAACTCTGAAGGCTGTATACTAAACCCCCCTAAACTTATCCACCTAATTGCTCCCTTTGCTTCAAAACCTGCCAGTAAAGTAATAACCATTAATATTAGAGCTAGTATTAGACCGATAGCCGCAAACCGCCTAATAGTAGTTGGCGTGAACAACGAAACTGTAATTAGAAGGATTATTGCTGGACCAAAAAATACAAACTGATTTCTAACAAAATGAAAGGGCTCATAACCAATTCTCTCCGCTGCCCCTGGTGCAGCAGCCATTGTTAAGATGGCACCAATTGCCGCTAAAAGTACAAGTGCAATTAGATTCCATCGATCGACTGTCCACCACCATCGTCCAAGTATACTTCTATCTGTTCGGGAGAAGCTACTCACTAGAGGCTCCTCTCAAAAGTTCGTCTAAATTGAGATTCTCTAAATCCGATACATGACGCTTAAAGGCGTGACCCCTATCCTCAAAATTATCAAACTGATCAAATGAAGAGCAGGCTGGAGAAAAAAGGACTACAGCATCTGGTTCAGAATCTTCTATAGCGGTTGCTGCGGCTGCCTTTATTGCACTTTTAAGATCAACAAAACGATTACTTTTAGTTAGCCCTTCTAAACCTACTTCTAAAGAATAACCGGACTCACCAAATAGAAAAACGTGCTTTACACTTTTTATCGATTTTTTTAATGGGCTTATATCATTACACTTTGCTCTACCACCAGCGATCCAATATATAGATGAAAAAGTATCAAGAGCTCTTGCAGCAGCTTCTGGGTTTGTAGCTTTACTATCATTGATAAACCTAACCCCATGTATCTCAGAAACACTTTCCATTCTGTGTTCTAAACCCGGGAAATCGGATATTCCTTTTCTTGCAGATTCTTTTGATACACCAGCTGCCCTTACTACAGCCCAAGCCACCGCAGCATTCTGAGCGTTATGCTTCCCTATTAGACTAGGAATTTTTTTAATACAGCAAACTCTTTTCCCATCCTCGTACAAAAAACCATTACTAAAAGAAATACCACAATCAATTATATGATTAGACGATACCGGGATAATATTATTTATCTTTTCTTTAACTAATTTAGAATAAATTTTTTGGGTATTAATATCATCGATTCCAATAATCGCATTAGAGAGTCTACCTTTCCTAAATATACCCAGTTTTGCCTCAATATAAGCATCAAGAGATCCATGCCATTCAAGATGATCTTCCGAGATATTTATCAAAGCCGCTATATCAAAAGATAAACTGTTACATAATGAAAGTTGGAATGATGAAAGTTCAAGAATATAAATTTCATCTTTTGAGAGATTTGGTAGCGACAAGGCTGGAGTACCAAAATTTCCTCCAACAGCGTTTGTAACTCCAGAAAAATTAAGTATATGGGAAATTAATGCTGTAGTTGTTGACTTTCCATTTGTACCCGTAATACCGATATACTTAGCTTCGGGCATATTTTCCCATAGTACCTCTATGTCGCTTCTTACATTACAACCCGCAGTCCTTGCAGCTATGCTCATTGGATGATCACTTCCTATACCCGGAGAGGGAATAAGCAGCTCCAAATTTTCCCATTTAATTTCGCTATGACGAAATAAATTAACATGGGATGGCAATCCCTGGATCCGAGACTCATCGTCATCCCATACAATTATAGGATTTGCGTCTACTTTAGAAAAAAACTCAACTGCCGATCGGCCTGTCTTACCCAAACCGAGAATAGCAACACCTTTATTTGTATATTTATGAGGCTTTATCATCACATTACCTAAGTTTAAGTGTTGCAAGACCAATGAGCGCAAGAATGACAGATATAATCCAAAAACGAATTACGATTGTGGGTTCAGCAATACCCTTTCTTTCATAATGGTGATGTAGTGGCGCCATCTGAAAAACTCTACGCCCAAAAAGACGGAAGCTTCCAACTTGGACAATTACCGATACTGTTTCTAGTACGAAAAGACCTCCAACAATTGCCAAAACAAGTTCATGTTTAGTCATAACTGAGATTGCACCAAGGGCCGCACCTGCTGCTAAAGATCCAGTATCTCCCATAAAGACCATCGCAGGCGGGGCGTTAAACCATAAGAATCCCAGTCCGGCGCCCACCAAAGCACCACAAAATACTGATAACTCTCCGGCTCCAGCAACATAGTGAAGCTGAAGATATTCACTAAACACAGCATTTCCCACAAAGTAAGAAATTACCCCAAAGACTGCCGCAGCGATCATAATCGGAACGATCGCAAGACCATCAAGACCGTCTGTTAAATTAACAGCATTCGATGCTCCAACCATTACAAAGACTGCAAAAGGAATGAAAAACCAGCCTAGATCAATCAGTATAGATTTAACAAAAGGAAGGGCTAAACCAGAATTATACTCTGAACCAGTTAGGTGAATTAACCAAAAAGTTGTTCCCAAGGCTATGGCGATCTGGAGAAGAATCTTAATGCGACCTGGAACGCCTACCGATGTCTGACGACGAACCTTTAAAAAATCATCAACAAAACCTATGACCCCAAAACCTAGGGTTATAGTTAATAAAATCCATACATGTGCACTGGTTAGATCAGCCCAAAGAAGAGTTCCACAAAGAAGGCCAAACAGGATTAGGACACCGCCCATCGTAGGAGTCCCCTTTTTTGTGATTAAATGTCCTTCAGGTCCGTCAGCCCTAATTGGTTGACCCTTTCCTTGGCGAACCTTCAACGTACGTATAATTACGGGGCCAAAAAGAAAACTTACTATCAGAGCTGTTATTACAGCTCCTCCGGTCCGGAATGTTAAATACTGAAAGAGGTTAAGAAATCCTGCTTCATCAGCTAGAGGAAATAAAAGATTATAAAGCATTTCTATACTTCCGCCCCTATAGCTGATGAAGAACCACTAACAGGCGTCAAATAATCAATTATCTGACTTACTCTTGAACCCTTCGAACCCTTAACAAGGATGATATCGCCACTTAGAATTATATTTGATAGAGACATAATTAACTTTTTAGGATCAGCAAAATGCTTGGATGAAATTGAAGCCGGGAGAGCTAAATGTAAGTGCGCCATAAGAGGACCTACAGTACAAACTAAATTAACATTATATTTTTCACATATTGGAGCTAAATCAGCATGGTACTGATCTTCACTTTCTCCCAATTCCAACATATCACCAAGTATGGCAACACGGCGGCTTTTAGAGTCAGCGATAAAGTCACCAAGAGATTGAAGCGCGGCCTCCATAGAGGGGGGGCTTGCATTATAGCTTTCGTCAATAATACTAATTTTGCCACCGCCGAAAGAAGTAGAAAAAATACTCCCTCGCCCCTTCATAGGCATCACCCTTGATAATCCCTTAGTAGATTTATCTATTCCTGCACCGACGAGACTTGATGCAGCCAAAGCAGCAACACTATTTAGTGCCCAATGGCGACCTCTAAGCTTGATGATATATTCGACTTCTTGGCCATTTAGATTTGCCTTAATATTTATAGAATCACTTTCAGTTTTCAGATCAATTAACTTAAAGTCAGATTCCTCAGAACTGCCGAAGCTCATTACCTTAAGATTTTCGTTCGCTTGTGCCTTTTCCAAAAGATGCGGGAAGAAAAAATTATCACGATTTATAATCGCTGTACCCTCGTTTATAATACCACTAAACAATTCACCCTTTGCATCAGCAACAGCTTCCAAACTATTAAAAAATTCAGTATGAACCGGCTCTACAGTAGTAATAATTCCAACATGTGGCCTGATTAATTTTGTTAAATTCGCCACTTCACCGGGCGCGCTCATTCCCACTTCAAATACACCAAAATTACAGTCTTTTGGCATTCGAGCTAAACTGAGAGGAACTCCTATATGATTATTCTGATTACCAAGACTTGCAATAGTTGTTCCATTTTCAACAAGCCCTGCAGCAATCATTTCCTTAGTACCCGTCTTTCCCACACTCCCTGTAACCGCTATCACTTTTGCTGAAGTACGTTCTCGGGCTGCTTTTGCTAAATCACGAAGTGCGATATTTGTATCATCCACAATAATCAAAGGCATATCTGAGTCTAATTTTGACGGGACTCTACTTACTAATCCTGCTGAAGCTCCATTTCTGAAAGCCTGTATAATAAAATCATGGCCATCGTAATTAGGCCCCTTAAGCGCTACGAATAGATCACCTATCTGCACCTCACGACTATCAATAGAAATACCAGAGACAGCCCAAACACCTCCACGCGCCCTACCGCCTGTCGCGGCAGCAGCATCGACTGCCTGCCATAATATCTGACGAGAGTTTTTTGAGGTCAAACATACACTCATTAAATACCCTCATTTATGGCCTGGAGTGAAGATATGATTATTTCCGCGTCATTAAACGGAGTAATCTTACGGCCAATTATTTGACCTATTTCGTGACCTTTACCAGCTACAAGGAGTAAGTCATTATCATTTAGACTTGAGATAGCACTATAAATTGCTTGCGCTCGATCCTCAATTTCTAAGGCGCCAGGACAAGCCGCTAAAATTTCAGCTCTTATCAGTTTAGGATCTTCTGTGCGAGGGTTATCATCAGTAACTATTACTAAGTTTGCATTTTTGGAAGCAATAGACCCCATTGAAATACGTTTATTCTTATCCCTATCACCTCCACAACCAAAAACGAGGATGACACGCCCAGATACTAATGACCGAAGTGTTTTTAATACAACATCAAGAGCGTCTGGCGTATGTGCATAATCAACAAATATTGGTGCACCATTAGAACGCTTTGCAATAAGCTCCAATCTACCCGGCACACCTTTAAGAGTCTCTAAGGCTTTAATAGCTTTTTTGGTTGAAACACCAGTAGCAATAGCCAACCCCAAAGAAGCCAACATATTATAAGCCTGAAATCGCCCGGGTAATGATGAATTAATCTCATACATATCCCCGAAACAATTTATGGTCATAACCTGACCTATATTATTCACACGATTTTCTATAAGTCTTAGGTCTGCGTCTTTACTACCAAATGTGATGATTTTTAGTGAACGTGCTGAGCAAATATTTCTCATCTTTTTGTAAGCACTATCGTCTGAATTTATTACAGCAGTCCCTTCCGAATTGACTATTCGACGAAATAAGCCCGCCTTAGCGTTCAGGTAAGATTCTGAGTCATAGTGATAGTCAAGATGGTCATGAGCCAAATTTAAGTATGCTGCAGCACATATATTAGCGCCATCTAATCTATATTGGTGTATTCCATGGCTAGAAGCCTCAATAATTACATTACTAATTCCATCATCCGCTAACTCAGAGAGAGTTTTAAATAGAGTGACTGAATCTGGAGTTGTTAGTTCTAATTCTTGTTTACGTTTATTACTTTTAACACCAAGTGTTCCTATACTCGCTGCGTTAAATCCTGCTTGATCCCAAATCTGCTGCGTGAAATGTGCTACCGAACTTTTTCCATTAGTTCCAGTAACGGCTACGATAGACTTAGGCTGCACCTTATAGAAACGAGAAGCCATTATAGAAAATTTACGCCTTGGGTTTGAATCAGATAAAAAAACAGCAGATTCTTTATCAGGATTACTTTCCAGTTCATCAGAGACGAGTATAGCTACAGCACCTTGCTCTATTGCGTCCTGAATAAAACACTCTCCGTTGGTTAAGCTACCTTTAAATGCTGCAAATAAATATCCAGGACGCACTTGCCGACTATCCGAAGTTAAACCCTTTATATCTAAATTATAAAAGGTGCCTGCGGGCACAGTATTTTTTGATAAAAGTTCAGAAAGTTGCACTTTCACCCCTTATAAATTTTGTCCTTAAAATATTTTTAACTGGACGCACAATATTGGGATCTTCAGATTCAATATTAGGCGGATTAATAGATTCAACTCCAAGAAGAGGCCCTATACGGCTAATTATTCGCCCAACAGTTGGCGCAGCTGTCCAACCGGCTCCAGCATGATTAAAAGTTGCCTTGTTGCCCTTAGGCTCATCTAAACTCACTATTACTGCATAGCGTGGTTTATCTATGGGAAATGCAGCAATAAATGTCGAAATTACCGCATCTTTTTTATAACCACCCGGAATTGCCTTTTCTGCAGTACCCGTCTTTCCGCCTACAAGATAACCTTCAACACGCGCACTCCCACCAGTCCCTTCAGTCACAGCTCGATATAGAAGTTTTCGCATTAGATCTGATGTATCCAAACTTATAATGCGACTTGCTTCTGTAGGATCAGCAAAAGAATTTCGTTTAAGTAAAGTTGGCTCTCTTTTTAAGCCACCATTCACTAACGAGGCAAATCCATTTAGTGCGTGTAAAGGTGTTACAGATATACCATGCCCATATGAAACGGTCATAGTATTGAGCGGTCGCCAAGGTCTTGGTGAAAGAGGTTTTGCAACTTCAGGAATTTCTAGATTCACTGAATTAAGCATTCCAAGTCTTGAGAGGAATTCTCTCTGATTCTCAGTACCTAGGTCTTTTGCTATTTGAGCTGAACCTATATTGGAAGAATGGATAAAGATCTCTGATACATTCAGCCATCTATTTTCAGGATGATCATCCCTAATAAGATATTTTGATGCCCTTAAAGGCTTGGTAGCATCATATTTATCGTCTAATGAAACAATGCCTGAGTCGAGAGCTAAAGCAGTATTAAATGCCTTAAATACTGAACCAAGCTCATAGACACCGAGTGTTGCCCTATTAAACTTTTCGTTTTTTGAACTTTCTCCATGGAGGTTTGGGTCAAAAGCAGGGAGGCTAGCCAAAGCAATAATTTCACCACTATCAACGTCCATAACAATGCCCGAAGAGCCCTTAGCTTTAAAAATAGCCATTGCCTCACTTAACTCGATCACTAGAGCATGCTGAATACGAACATCAAGTGATAACATTAAAGGGCTAGTATCATTATGATTCTTTCCCTTTAGTTTAGAATCTAACCCAGACTCGATTCCTGATATGCCTTTATTATCAGGATCAGTATAACCAAGAACATGAGCAAACAATGTTCCGTGTGGGTAAACGCGCTTCTCTTCTTTTTTAAATATAAATCCAGGAAGACCAAGATTATTAATTTTCCAAATTTGATTAGGCGTCAAACCACGCTTGACCCAATGGAAAGTTCCTCCACTATTGATCTGCCTGAGCAAAGATTTTTCATCTATCTGGGGTAAGATATTTTTTATCTTAGCTAAGGCAATTTCAGGCTCCAGGACCTTCGACGGATCTACATAAAGAGATTCAAAAGGAAGATTAGTAGCTAAAACTATATTATTTCTATCAACAATATCACGTCGTTCTAATGTTAGCTTAGATGATGAGCCATGATTTGAAGATATAATCTGAGAATCAGCTCCAATAAGGGATAAGTCAATAATTCGCGTTGCAAGCAACAAAAAACACGCGGTAAACATAAACCCCGCGACAATTAGACGAGTTCTTGCCAATTCTAGAGGTCGCCTGGATTTGTTTTTTCCAAAAGACCCGGAATCGACAGCAGAATATTCACTGCCCTCTTCCCCACCATGCTTCCATGACTTTGTAATTAAGTCACTCATTGCCTAACCTCGAAATATAATCTACCGAGTCATATACAATTAGCTGTTTAGGGTTGGCAGGATGTAAATTGAGATATTTTTTTGCCAACCTTTCAAGTCTTTCAGGGTGATTTAAATGGGCCCATTCTGCCTCTAAAACATGTATAGATCTTTCAGTTACAAGTTTTTCTTTTTCTAAACCTAAAAGGTGCTCATCTAGACTCTGCACTTCATATTTGACAACAAAAAGACTAACGCCAACTATTGCTGCTAGACCAATCCATAAAATAACTCTTGGACGAATCATATAATCATCTCCTCAGAAATAGCTGCAGCACAAGTACGCTGAGCCCCTCTTAGACGCGCAGATCTAGCTCTTGGGTTAGTGGCCACTTCTTCGCTAGTTGGCTTGTATACCCCACGAGAAATAAGATTAAATGAGGGATCAGGCATTTTTGTGGCAAACTCAGGAATGTGACGATTTGCTCTCGATGAAAGACCACTCCTTGACTTTAAGAAATTTTTTACTTCCCTGTCCTCTAAGGAGTGAAAGGAAACCACAGCTAAACGACCCCCGCTCTTCAATAATCTCTCCGCAGCAATTAAGGCGCACTTTAATTGATTAATCTCATCATTTACCGCAATCCGTAATGCCTGAAACGTTCGAGTGGCCTGGTCAATTGAACTATTTTTACCACTAAGCACCTTTCTAACAATTTCAGCTAACTGGGATGTGGTCCTGATTGGGGATTTACGTCTATTCTCGCATATAGCTAAAGCAATCCTTTTTGCATATCGCTCTTCTCCGTAGTTTCTTAAAATTTTTATAAGGTCTTTTTCTGTTCTTAAATTGACAATATCAGCAGCGGTTTCTTCTGATCTACCCATCCTCATGTCAAGAGGTCCATCTAAGATAAATGAAAATCCGCGAGCCCTATCATTTAACTGTGTTGAAGAAACCCCAAGATCAAGAGCCACTCCGTCCACCTGCTCTGTTGTCTCTGAATTTACTATAGCCTCCATGTCTGAAATTCTTCCTTCTTTCAAACATAAACGTCCATTGTATTCGTCATACATTGTTCTCGCAGCGGCAATAGCTGAAGGATCACGATCAATACCAATTATTTTACATGCCGTTGAATCAAGTATTGCACGCGCATAACCACCAGAACCAAAAGTTCCATCGACATAAATACCACCAGGCTTGGGATCAAGTATTGCAATAACCTCAGGTAGCATCACAGGAATATGGGTTTGGGTATGCGCTGTAATACTAGAATCAGTTTTCATTTTGAATCTCCTGAGTCCATAGCAGGAGGCAGGTCAAGTTGAGCAAGTTCTTGGTAAGCCCGTTCCATCGCTTTTTCACGAGCCTTCTCAAATGCAGACGGCTCCCAAATTTGGAACGTTTCCCCTAAACCAACGAAGGCAACGTTTATTTCAAGGTTAGCTTTTTCGATAAGTCTAGCTGGTAATAAAATACGCCCCTCTCCATCAAACGGTAGCTGATCAACATTAGAAAATAAGGCCAGTCTGGCGTTACGAAATTCCGGAGAGAAAGGATTTGCATTAGAAAATCTAGTAGATAACTTTTCGAGTGCTTCCATACCTGAGCACTCTATGGCAGCCGCGCCGTCTGGAGCTGGATAAGCAGCAATCCCGTGAAAACTATTATTTGGTATTGCCGCACGAAAGCTAGCAGGAACAGAGACACGCCCCTTTCGGTCTAACTTGTTAATTATGTTTCCTGTAAACAACGCCACAGATGCTACTCCCGCATACCGATACGTCGCCCCATCTATTCAATCTATTGAGGGCAGCTAACCCCCGCAATATGGGACAATATGGGATATCATGGGTAAATATGGTCGTCAATGTAAATAAGTAAGTATTTACAGGTCTTTCAGAGATGCATAATACATTTCAAGCTACCAAATTTTTAAATAAAATAACTTAAATAAATACTGGGAGAGGATTCACTCTGAGTTAAAAAAATATGTTCATTTTTTGTTCTACTTTCAAGTGCCCCTGATATTCAATGATGTTCATTTTTTGTTCTATTATTAATGTTCATCTTGCTAATGTTAGATTTGTATTACTTTGATTTAAATGAGCTGAAACAAAATTAAATTGCCAGATAGCCTATAAGCCGGGTTCTGTCGCAAATGGAAAAACCACAATGCTGACGACTATTCATCTTGGACACCCGTTACCAAGTGCCTCATGCAACCTACCCGGACGGCTAACGCAGAAACTCGCTTGAAAAAGCCTGCAAATTACAATACTTCGTCTTGCCATCCCTATTTGGTCTTGCTCTCGGTGGGGTTTACCTTGCCACGAACGTTACCGTTCGTGCGGTGCGCTCTTACCACACCTTTTCACCCTT
>DBHM01000011.1:90894-117188 GCA_002296185.1 Alphaproteobacteria bacterium UBA828 | reverse complement strand
GCTCTTACCACACCTTTTCACCCTTACCCATATTTTGCTTAAGTGCAAATAGGCGGTTTACTTTCTGTGGCACTTTCCCTGGGGTCACCCCCGCCGGGTGTTACCCGGCACCGTGTTTCTGTAGAGCCCGGACTTTCCTCCCCCACGAATTATCGTGAGAGCAGCCGTCCAGCTATCTGGCAAAAACAAAAATATGTTTTTGCAATCGTCAGGTCAACTTTCTTCTATAGCTAAAGTATTTAAAAACTGGATAGTAAATGATTCAAAATTGAACCAGTCCCACTATCGAGAAAACCATCTATCCTTGCCTGCCGGAAATGTCGTTGGAAAGCAGCAACTACTTCAGATGTTTGATCGCCATAAATTCCATCTTGATATAAGCCATAGCCAAATAGTGCTAGTTTCACCTGCCAATCCTTGATGTCCTCACCCTGACTACCAGGCCCAAAAGTAGGAATGGAAATTGGCTGCACAAACTTTTTAGTCCATAACCCAATACCTTCGTCAGCTAAGAGCATCCAGTTAAATAATTCTCCCGGGTCCTTTTTTCTATTTGGCGCTATATCAGAATGTCCAACCACATTGCGAGGGTCAATAGGATATCTTTCTTGAATATCTATACATAATTCAATTAATGCATTCATCTGGGTAGATGGAAAAGGCCTGTATCCCCATCTATGACCTGGATTGACTAACTCAATTCCAATTGAAAAATCATTTACATTACCTCTCCCCCTCCACCAACTAATTCCCGCATGCCAAGCACGCATCTCCTCGTTTACTAATTTAAAAATTTTTCCATCTTCAGCAATGCACCAATGCGCGCTTACTTTGTGACGTTTATCTAGCATACGTTTTATAGCAGCATCTCTATTTTTCATGCCCGTATAATGGATAACAATACTATCGATATCTTTTTTCTTTATAGGTCGAGCATCATTGTTAGGTGAATCAAGAAGATCAAATTTAACTGGCAAAATTAGTGATCCTTAAAGTTATATAAATAATACCTAAGAACTTTTAAATCTAATGAATAGCTAATAGCTTAGTATTATCTTTTTTTATTTACAGAGAAATTTAATTTATCCCTTAAATGACTGGGGAACATCAATAAACCAACACCTATTAACATTCCTAAAGTGCCCAAGCCAGTCTGCCATGTAAAATCATCTCCTAAAACAGCTATACCACCAATTGCACCGAATATAGGCACCATAAGAAAAATTGATGTAGTGGTTAATACAGTATAGCGTTTAAGTAGCCACCAATAGGTTCCGTATCCAACAATTGATGAAAGAAACACTAAGTATAATAAAGAGCCATGCGCTTGCCAGCTCGCGTTGATCATACTAGTTATCTGATTCTCCTCAAATATTATTGATAGGCTAAAAAGTACCGGGATGGCAACAACTGAACTCCACCCCTGCAGTGCCAAAGGCTCAACTGACCCTAGTCGTTTACCAATTACATTTGCTAGCGCCCCTAAAATAGCCGAGCATCCAACAAGTCCTATGCCTAAATAGTTTCCAAAGTGCCTTGTTTCACCAAGAAGTAAAACAGCACCTAAGAACGCTATAGTTATTCCAAATAAACCAATCTTATTTATTTTTTCTCCCAACATAAACAGTGCTAAGGCTGTGGAAATTGGAGCTTGCATAACCCATAAAATCGCAGCTATCGAAGCATCCGCCCCAGCTTTCATACCTAGATAAGATAAGGAAAAGTGACCAACTCCCATTATTAATGAAAAAACAAGAACAGCAGGCCATTGATGTTTTGAAATACGAATAAATGGTAAAAGTATGATACTCACTAGGACAAAGCGTGTAGCAAGAAACCATAAAGGAGAATAACTTTCGACGCCAATTTTTGAAGGAACAAACCCAAAGCCAAATATAGCCGCAACCATTAGTGCTAGAAGGACATGTAAAGGTGACATATTGTTCTATTAAATATCGACTAATATTTTATGTTTAATTTTATAGTCCACGCTCTTTCTCTATTTTTGCATAAGCATCATTGATTGCAGCTAGTTTTTCGTTCGCTAAGTTTATTAACTCCTCCGGTACACCCTGCGCTATAAGATGATCGGGATGATTCTCACGCACCAATTCCCTATATACCTTTTTTATCTCTTGGTTAGAATCATCTTCTTTTACACCCAATATTTTGTAAGGGTTATCTTTCTCACCTAGCCCATGCTGGATAGCTATACGCTCATAAACGATCTGATCAAAGCCAAAAATGTCTGCAACAGCACTCAGAAATGAACGCTCCTTTGGATGTATAACTCCATCAGCGGCAGCTATATGCATAAGAGCACCTAATAGTTCCTCTAGGACCTCTGGACGTGTTTTAAAAAATCTAGAGACTTGAAAAGCATATTCTTCAAATCCACTCGTATCCTCTTTTGCTTTATCAAAGATATTTGCCACCATTGGAATCTCTTTTGATGGCACTCGAAAAATCGCTTTAAAGGCTTTTATCTCATCACTTGTAACTCTTCCATCTGCCTTTGCCATTTTTGCAGAAAGAGCTATTAATGAAACCGCAAAGATTTGCTGATGATTCTCTCTTTCTAAGGACTCACTTTTCCCACGAAATGCACGTTTACTAACATTATCGGCCAAATGCCCTGCAGCAACACCTAACAACATTCCCAGTGGTCCACCAATAGCAAAGCCTGCTGCGCCACCGATAAGTTTTCCCCATATACTCATATAAAACCACCTAACCTCTTATCTTATTATCTTGCTATCCACTTTAATTTTAGTATTGAGTAGGTAAATCACAACTTGTTTATAAATGATTGATTTTACAAGTATGATCTTAAAGGTTTTTAAAAATAATGATATCACGTTAAAATTGCTTCTTTTAAATTTGTATGGGCTATTGATATTATGACTGGTTGGCAATTCTGGATTGATAGGGGGGGTACATTCACAGATGTAGTTGCAAAATCTCCTAACGGAAAGCTTATTACCCACAAACTGTTATCTGAAAATCCAGAGAAATATGAAGATGCACCTGTACAAGGCATCCGTGAAGTATTAGGAATCTCTAATCAAAGAGAAATTCCAGGCTCGCATATTGAAGTAGTGCGTATGGGCACTACAGTCGCAACTAATGCCCTCCTTGAAAGAGCTGGAGAGCCCACAGCATTAATTATAAATGAAGGTTTCCGTGATGCTCTTAGAATAGGATATCAAAATCGTCCAAACATTTTTTCAAAAAAAATAATTCTTCCAGAAATGCTTTACCATAAGGTAGTTGAACTACCAGGCCGGATATCTTCAGATGGTATTGAAGTATTACCAATAGATGAAAAATTACTACATTTAAAATTAAATGAAGTATGGGATAGTGGAATTAAATCTATTGCAGTAGTGTTTATGTTCAGCTTCAGGAATCCAAGCCACGAAAAATTAGTGGGCTCTATCGCAAAAAAAATTGGTTTTAATCAAATTTCTCTAAGTCATGAAGTAAGCCCATTAATGAAACTGATTAGCCGTGGGGACACGACAGTTGTTGATGCCTACTTGTCCCCATTACTAAAACGGTATGTTAGTAGAATTAATAGCCATCTAAGTGGTGTGAAATTACAGTTTATGCAATCCTCAGGTGGATTAGTAGATGCTGATAACTTTAGAGGTAAGGATGCAGTCTTATCGGGTCCAGCAGGGGGTGTGGTTGGTGCAGCACAAAGTATTTCGCATACAGAAATAAAAAAAATCATTGGATTTGACATGGGAGGCACCTCTACTGATGTATCAAGATTTGATGGAATATATGAACGTAAATTTGACTCAGAGGTAGCAGGGGTTCGATTAAGAACACCAATGATGCATATCCATACAGTTGCTGCAGGAGGAGGTTCTATACTCCACTTCGATAGTAATCGTTTTAGAGTAGGCCCCGGATCCGCAGGAGCCAATCCTGGTCCTGCTTGCTATCGTCGAGGTGGGCCACTTACGCTAACTGACTGTAACGTTATGCTGGGCAAGATCTCTGGTAGACATTTTCCAAAAGTTTTTGGACCAAATGCAGACCAAACTATAGATGAAGATATTGTATTCGAAAAATTTGAAGATTTAGCTAGAAAAATTTCTTTAACCACCGCCTCAAAAACAACTTCACATGAAGTTGCAGAGGGCTTTATCAGAATTGCAATTCAAAATATGGCTAACGCTATAAAAAAAATCTCTATACAAAAAGGGTACGATATTTCTGAATATGCCCTGGCGTGTTTTGGCGCAGCAGGAGGTCAACATGCGTGTCTTGTTGCCGATGAACTTTCAATAGATACTATACACATACACCCACATTCTGGAATGCTCTCGGCTTATGGTATAGGCCTTGCAGAAGTTAGAGACATTAAACAAAAAACGATAGAGATAAAGTTAGACGCTAACGCCCTAACAAGACTAAAACATGAGACAAAGGTCGCCGTTGCTATATGTTCTGAAAACCTGGTGCTCCAAGGAGTGAAGCCATCCCAAATTAATTTAGAAATTAGTCTAGAGATCAGATATGATGGCACAGATAACGCCTTGACTGTTCCCTATTCAGAAAAAAATGATCTAGTTCAATCTTTTTTAAAATTACATAAACAACAATTTGGTTTTTTACATCCAAATCGTGAGCTTGTTATAGAGTCCTTAATTGTCGAGGCGGTTGGACAAAATAATTTTTCTAAGGAAAAAGCACATAAAAGAATTCGTGAGATAGGGGCACTCCCTCATCCTATTGATATCAAAGATATATGGATAGACGGATCTATCAAATCCACTGAAGTATACTCCCGTGAAGAACTTGAGCCAAAGGATGAAATTTGTGGGCCAGCAGTAATTATTGAACCTTCAGCTACCACTATAATCGAACAAGGGTGGACAGCAAACGTAAATGAGTATCTACACTTAATACTTAAACGTTCTATACCAAAAAAGAAAAATGAGGATGTAAGTACAAAGGTTAATCCTGTGATGCTTGAGGTCTTCAATAATCTTTTCATGTCTATTGCTGAGCAGATGGGATCAACACTAGAAAATACTGCTCACTCAGTAAATATAAAAGAAAGACTTGATTTTAGTTGTGCTGTATTCGACTCACACGGTGGACTTATTGCCAATGCCCCGCATATGCCAGTTCATCTAGGTTCAATGGGGGAATCAGTTAAATCTATTATGGAAAACTTTAGTAAAGACTTCAGGCCAGGTAACTCTTACGCCACAAATGATCCTTACAATGGTGGAACACATTTACCCGATATTACTGTTGTTACTCCAGTTTTTAATAATGCTGGAACAAATATATTATTTTTTGTTGCCTCACGAGGCCACCACGCAGACATAGGAGGTATTACTCCTGGTTCTATGCCACCATTTTCAAAGAAAGTACATCAAGAAGGTATAATTATAGATAATTTCAAACTAGTTACAGAAGGTATTTTCCATGAAAGAGATTTTCGTAAACTTCTTTCAAGTAGTGAATGGCCCGCCCGAAACCCAGACCAAAATATTGCTGATATAATGTCTCAAATTGCTGCAAACGAAGTTGGGCTTAGAGAGCTCCATCAGGCAGTAGCTCACTTTGGCCTGGAGACCGTCAAGGCATACATGCGCCATGTACAAGACAACGCAGCAGATCTAGTTCGTCGTGCTATTGCTTCCCTCAGAAGTGGTTCATTTAACTATCCGCTTGATGACGGGAACCAAATCAAAGTTAAAGTAGATATAAATCATGATTTAGGTGAAGCGACTATTGATTTTTCAGGAACTAGTTCTCAATTAAAAAATAACTTTAATGCCCCCGCTGCAGTTTGCAAAGCAAGTGTTCTTTATGTTTTCAGGACATTGATTGAAGATACAATCCCGATGAATGAAGGATGCCTTAAACCTATTGAGATTATCATTCCTTCTGGTTGTATGTTAAATCCCAACTATCCAGCAGCGGTAGTAGCAGGAAATGTTGAAACATCATCGCATCTTACTGATGCTTTATACGGAGCCTTAGGTGTGCTTTCTGCCGCTCAAGGAACAATGAATAACTTCACTTTTGGCAATGATGAGTATCAGTATTATGAAACTATATCTGGAGGCTCTGGTGCGGGCCCAGGTTTTGATGGAACCGATGCTGTTCAAACTCATATGACTAATTCGCGATTGACCGATCCTGAAATTCTCGAATGGCGCTATCCAGTTAGACTTGAGTCCTTTCAAATACGTCCTAAGTCCGGTGGTACAGGAAAATTCTGTGGAGGCAATGGTACAATTAGAAGAATACGCTTTTTAAAGCCAATGACAGCAGCAATACTATCTGGGCATAGAATAGTTAAACCTTTTGGACTCAAAGGAGGAGCTCCTGGTAAAACAGGCAAAAGCTACGTTGAAAGAATAGATGGTGTTAAAGAAATACTTAGGGGAGCAGATCAGATAGAAATCAATTCAGGAGATATTTTCACTATAGAGACACCTGGAGGAGGAGGCTATGGAAGCAAAGATTAAAGAAACCTTTGTGAAAGCAAATTCTATTGATAAAGCCTTAAATCATCTAACGACTCGGAAGCAAAAACTCTATAAATCATCATATTTTTAATGCCAAATAAGATCTAATCTTTTGAAGTCTAAAAAGTATGTTGCTGTTTTGCAACAATAGGTCCGATTTTTAAATCCTCCACTCATTACCAATACTCATATAAATAGCCCCAATATAGTTTAATATCGGCAGTTTTCAGCCCTTCTGATAGTTTTCCTTGTGCCTTAATAAGGCCTTAAATACATAGCCACCCCTCCTCTAATTTGTGGAGAATTGCATGGTGCGACACATGCAGGTATGGAAAAGGTTAAAATTTGAATTATTATGTCTGCAGTTAAGGTTGTTAAATCAATTATTTAAAATAGGCCTGTATTTAATGATAAAACCCATAATACAAATAAAATTTAAAAATATACTGACCCTTAAGACTGGCCTATTTTTTCCTAATAAATCAAATATGATAAGATTGAGAGCCCATACTATATTTCTCTTTATTGGCATTCTTGCATTGAGTGCCTGTGCATCAAACTCAAATAATGTTGCAGTAGAATCAGATAATAATGTTAACCAAGATTATTTAGCCGTTAATGATCCGTATGAAAACGTTAATCGAGGCGTTTTTGCTTTTAACCAGGCAGTAGATGGAGCGCTATTCAGACCTATAGCTGAGGTATACTCTTTAGTGCCAAAATGGGGGCGTGATCGTGTTTCAAATGCACTAGATAATTTGGGTGAACCCATAAATTTCACCAACAATCTTTTACAAGGTGAAACTGAACGTGCCGGGTCCACTTTTATGCGTTTTGTAATAAATTCAACATTTGGCATTGTCGGATTATTTGATGTGGCAGAAGAGTGGGGAATTGAATATGTTCCTGAAGATTTTGGTCAAACCGCATCCATTTGGGGCGTCGATGAGGGCCCCTATATAGTCTGGCCACTTTTAGGGCCATCTAACCCAAGAGACTCCCTGGGCCTGGTCGTAGATTGGCTAATTGATCCTATGGGTTTTATCTTAACTAAAAATCAAAGTATTGCCCGAATGGTCGGCAACGGAATTGATCAACGGACTGCCTATATGGATGAGCTTGATACACTGCAACAAACTTCTGTAGATTTCTACGCCACTATGAGAGAATCATATAGACAATACCGTAATGCAGAAATAAGGAATAGTGAGCTACCTGAACTTATCCCGATTCCATCTATGACAATAGATGAAACAGAAGAAACACCAAGCCCAGCTGATGACATTGATCAAATAGCTACCTCTGGAAACTAAATTAATTGGAAATGACTTTGGTGAATAATTATAATTCCCTTTATAAAATTTATGTTATTGCTGAATTAAGCAAGAAAAAACTATTAGGTTTTTCTGCCCCAAAAAGATATTGGGTATACGCCACTATCCTAGCTGCAATAATTATTGCTACCTCAACAGTAAACCTAGCTTCAGCTGACACAAAAGATCCCCAAAAATTTATTGAGAACCTCGGCACGCGTGCAATAGATATACTGAGTAACGCACAAAATACCGAGTTTTCTCTCAGAGAAGAGGCGTTCCGTAAATTATTAGTTGATGCCTTTCATATGCCCACAATTAGCCGATTTGTCGTAGGTAGATATTGGCGTTCAGCCTCAGAAAAGCAAAAAGAAGAATACGACGAAATATTTCTAGATTTTCTAACTCGTGTCTATGCATCAAGATTTAATACATATAACGGAGAATTTTTTAAAGTTCTCCAGGTTATAGAACAGCCAAAAAGTAGTGACAAAGTTGTACGAACACATATTCAACGTGATGGTGGTCAGCCAATAGGTGTAGATTACCGGATAAGAGACTTTGAGAGTGGCTATAAAGTAGTTGATGTCAACGTAGAAGGAATATCTATGCTCCACACGCACCGTGTAGAATTTGCATCTGTAATTAATCGCAAAGGATTTGATGGGTTCCTTTCCATGCTCCGCGCTCGCATAACCGCCCCTGTAGAAAACTAAGATAGTTAATTACAAGACGCCAAGCGATAACACTCGAACACTACAAAAATAAAAAAATAGAACAGCCTGGAGGCGCAGTAAGTATCTGCACCACCAGACTGCTATAAATTTTTTAATTGAAAACCCTCTGAGATTCCCAAAAACTAAAGGTTATTAATCTATGAGGGCTAAATTTTCAGCTGCTTCTTTGCCATTACGACCTGGCTGAAGCTCATATGAGACACGCTGACCCTCAGTTAAACCTTCAAGTCCGGCAGCCTGCACGGCTGAAATGTGAATAAATGCGTCCTTATCACCCTCGTCCGGTGTGACAAAGCCGTATCCCTTAGTGGCGTTAAACCATTTAACAGTACCTGTGGCCATTTTATTTTTACTCTCTAATAGTCAAAAAAAAGATCCCCCATAGCAAACATGGTTTACTAATTGGGCCGATCACAATATGCCCAGCTTATAATCCTCCCTCGTATTAAAGCTTGGATTACCCAGCTATCGCACTCTGCATGTATATGTTAGAGCCCTGAGAGGCTACTGGCAATCATACTTATTATTGAAATTTGCATACGACATCTATCAGAGCAGGATTAATTAAACTAAGCCATTGTTTTATAATATTTTTCTTTATTTATAAAAAATCGTAATTATTTATATAAATAAAGTATATAGATGAAGATATGGTATAATTTATAAGTAGTATGTGAGATTTATTGTAAATTAGTAGTTAAAACATATTTATAACAAAATCCAATCTTAACAAAATTTTTATAAGACAACGTTATTTCTTAGCTTATTTAAGCATTTAAAAATGATTCATAACTTTAGAATTTGCAATATCCTTGGCACCTCTCGACCTGGTTCATATACTGGGAGTGCATTAGATTTAGCCGTTAAAAAATTAAGGACTCCACATAAAGGACTAAATATTTATATTGATGATATCCGTCCAAATGATCTTTCACTTCCATTTCCTGGACATAAAATAATAGATTCAGACACAGATTATATTAAGGATATAATATGTAAATCTGATGGCCTGATCTTTGCTACGCCGGAATATCATGGCGGAATGTCTGCTACCTCTAAACTAATCATTGAAAACCTTGGATATCCTTCAGCTCTTAAAAATAAGCCCGTGTCTCTTTTGGGTTGCGCAGCAGGAAAAGCAGGGGCATATAAGGCACTAGATCAACTGAGCAGTGTACTTTCACATGTAGGAGCTTTGCCTATACCTGAATTTATTTCTATTGCTCAAGTTAGAAAGGCATTTGATGAACAAGGCAACTGTCTTGATAATAATACCTCAGAACTGGTTGAGTGCGTAGCTGACCAGCTCCTATCCCATCTTATCAAGCAAAGAGAGTCTTAGGTTTTAAAATAATAACTCTAATTTTGCTTAACTAAAAATATATTTTTTTGAAACTGCAGCACCAACTGTATACTTGGGGTCCACAAAATTCCCTAATCTTACCTTACCACATTGACTCAACATCATATAAGCATCCCACTGATCATAACCATAATCAGACACCATCCATCTGATTAACTCACGATAAGCTATTCTCGTGGCATCTTCTAACGGTCGAGTGCTTCCTATTGCCATGATAAAATCGTCTGCCTCTAGACGTGGCCACTCAATAGTCCAATCTTTGATAAGATCTACTGTAATAGTGGTAGTAGTTGCATACTCAACCGCAACCCCACAAACTTCTCCATCACCCTGACAAGCGTGTGCATCTCCAATAAATAATCTTGCTCCTTTTGAGCGAACCGGTAAGTACGTAATCGTCCCAGGTCCCATATCAGGCAGATCCATGTTCCCACCGTGACTATCAGGGGTCAGAGAATTTATGCTATCTATTTCTGGAGAGCAGGATAAAGTACCAATATGGGGTTTATACGGAAGAGTTACGCGTTCTGACCAATAGACATTCTCTTCATCGAGATTAATCTTCCGAACTCGCTCGGGAAGAGGGTCATTTAATGTAGCAGTATAATTTGTCCCTGTTAGAGCCCCAAACTCTGGTATCATACAACATGTACCTCTTGGCTGATCACCTCTAGGAATCATCTCTTCAATATGCACCGCAATAGTATCACCTTTTTCTGCGCCCTCTATTAGGATAGGTCCACATTGTGGATTTAACCATGGCATTTCTAGTATCTCAGTAGGTTTATCGCTCTCTGATTTAATTTTACCCTCGAATGCATCTGCAGTATCAACAACCACCTGATCTCCAGGTGAAATTTTTAGAACAGGGCTTGAATAAGGACCTATTGTGTAATGGTAATCGCCCTGCTCTTCCTTAGTTAATCTATGGCTCTTCCCCGAATATCCTCCGCCAACCCCTTGGCGATACATGATTGATTCAGATACCCATTCATTTGGGTAACTTCTCATTGTCATTTCCATATTGGATGCCTCCCAGTGACACTAAATTTTGAAAATCTTCCTATTAGTTATATTACCTAAACTTTAAAATGAAAAATTCTAAAAATATTCTTATTAAAACTACTTTTAGAAAATTTCTCCTCACCAATGCCATAATAAGACATTATTATCCTATTTAACCTGATTTTTTAGAATAACTTGAGTTAATTACCAAAAATAGGCATATTAATAATTAATTTATAAGTAGTTGATTTTATTTTTCGATTCCATTATCTAACTCACATGATTGAAACCATAGAAAATCACGTTGAAGGCGATGACTCATTTAACGAGGAGGAGCCCGTTCAAGAGATAAAGGAACGTAAGTGCTTGAAATGTAGGGAAGTTTTTCCCAGCCAATGGGCGGGTGAGCGTATATGCAAAAGGTGTAAGTCTTCTGGTAGCTGGCGTAACGGCAGTGTTTAATTAAAGGAACATATTAATTAAAATTAAGAAAGCACTGATTAGGATTCCCTCCTTATCTCAAATAATTCTAACTATTTGCAAGCTCAACAAGACAAACTGTAAGCGTTTCTATACCAGCAGCAAGGTCAGAAGCAGAGGCACTTTCAGCTTCGTTATGGCTTACGCCACCTGCACAAGGGACAAAAATCATACCGGCTGGATAACATTTAGCAATATAGCCAGCATCATGTCCGGCACCAGATGGCATCAAATTATACTCATGATTAAGAGCACTCGCAGCACTCTCAACACAGTTGATTACTCTAGGATCAAAGTCTACAGGCATATTAAAAATCAAAGGATCGACTGTTACTTTACAATCATTTGCGTGATTAGAACAAACAGTTGTAATAACATTAGAAATCTCTTCAATTACAGATTTTTCAGGATGCCGAAAATCTATAGTAAAAGATACTCGCCCAGGAATTGTACTTGGAGAGCCTGGTTCACAAATAAATCTTCCTACAGTGAAACGAGTAGAGTCTCCATAACTTAAAATGCTACTTTGCAGCTTGGCAATAATTGATATTGCAACTTGAAGGGCATCCTTACGTTTATTTAATGGCGTTGTTCCAGCATGAGCTTCTTCTCCAAAAATTTCCACCTCAAACCAACAAAGGCCTTGTATACCACTAACAACACCAATAGTTTTATTTAACCCCTCTAATATTGGACCCTGCTCTATATGCGCCTCAAGATAAGCTGACATTGGAGAATTAAAATCTCTCCGAGAAAGTAATGGTGTAGAATCTAAGGTTTTTTTGAGTGCATCTTCTAGTCTAATCCCATCTGCGTCTTTTTTATTTAGCTGGTCCTCTAGTCTTAATTCTTCTACATATATTGATGAGCCCATGACTCCAGGCTGATATCTGCCGCCCTCCTCATTTGTCCATGCCACAACTTCAATTGGACGTCTAATTTTAATACCTGAACGGTAAATTGCTTCAAGACACTCAAATCCACCAACTACTCCGTATGCACCATCAAATTTTCCACCACGTGGCTGCGTATCCAAATGACTACCGGTAGTAACAGGTGGTGCGTTATTCTCAGATCCTGGCAAACGAATAAATAGATTTGCTATATTGTCTAGTTTAGTTTCAAAACCAAAATCACCGGCCCAACTTAATAAGCGCTGCCTTGCTTCAATATCAGAACTACTCAGCGCTGGCCTGTTAACCCCGCCATTGGGTAAAGATCCTATATCTGCCATAGACATCATTCTGTCCCAGAGCCGATCCTGATCTACAAATTGAGCAGCGAGTAACGCTTCAGAGCCTGCTTTTATGTTAATGGACATTATAATAACCTAAAAAATATCTACCAATAAGACATAGCATCGCGAAATATTGATCTAAGTTGGTCCTCATTAACAGATCTAGGGCTAATATCCAATAATCTTTTGGTCGGAAGAGTCCTTTCAGTTAATGCGTCTATATCACTCTCGGTATAACCAACACCCTGAAGACCATTTGGCACACCAGTACTCTTCATAAGAGCTATTACTTTTTCAGAGAGTACCTCACCTGCTCTCTCATTTGGAAGATTCCTAATATCTACACCTAAAGCCTCCGCAGCTTTCATATGTCTTTCTGGACAAGCCTGAGCGGTAAAACGAAAAGATGCAGGTGAATTTACTATGACGGATGTGCCATGCGGTACCATTGCATGGTCAGATGGCCAACCTTCTTGTCTATAATCTTTTACTAGACCTGCTACGGCATAAGACATTGCGTGAGGAACATGACACCCTGCATTCCCAAATCCAATACCTGCCAACATTCCTGAAAATGCCATAGCTTCAAGAACTAAAATATCAGGAGTATCTGAGACTGCGGCCTCCAAATTTCTGCCAATAATCCTTATAGCTTCCAAGCAAGCCATATCACTAAATGGATTAGCTCCCTGCAAAAGGGGTCTATCAAGGGATCTTTCAGGAGCTTTGCGTTTTGTAAAAGGCCTTGCTGTATATGATTCTATAGCATGACTGAATACATCAAAACCATTTGCGGAAATGACTGCTGCAGGAAGAGTTTTTAAACTATCTGCATCAATTATACCCAAATCGGGACGTAAAGCACGATGGGCAATTCCTGTCTTCATTTGTTTTTCAAGAATATCAAAAATCGCTATACCTGTTGTTTCACTTGCTGTACCAAAAGTAGTAGGGCAAGCTATATGTGGTTTGAGCGGTCCCGGAATAGGCTTAGCCTGGCCGATAGGAGCATTTACGTAGGCAAATAAATCATCGGGATAACTTGCGAATAGATTTGCCGCTTTTGCAGTATCCATAGTAGATCCACCACCAATAGATATGTATCCATCAAATTGCCCTTGCTGTGCAAATAACGTGGCTGAATTAAATGAACGGTCGGTTGGTTCAACTTCGACCTCTTCATAAACCTCAAATTCAATCTTTGAACTACTAAGAGAGTCAATGGCTGCCTGGAAGTAATCTAGCTTAGAAACTCGGGGATCTGTAAAAATAGCTGCTCTTCGAATATTTCTGAGATGCGCTTCCTCGCCTAACTCTTTTATTGAGCCTAAACCAAACTTCAAGTTAGGAGCCTCAATAGTAAAAGTTTGATCACCACCCACAATCCGCTTAAAATATGTATCTAAACCTGTTTTATTTTTGGCAGCCATAATTAATAATTTTCTCACACAAGCAATAGAATATTGCGAACATAAAGTCTGTACCAGTAAACTTATCGTTTTAAAGGCATAAAAAGTTATAGATATACCCTTAACTTAGCAGATCTATTTTTTATGAGAACAGCTAAGTAGACAGATTAACCTCTAAATTTTTCCAAAGACACTTTCAACCGAGTCGACATATATATCTACTGTCTCATCGGCATCAGATTTGGTGAAGGTTAATGGTGGCGAGAAATTATTTACTGGCAGAAAAGGTAAAGCCCTTGTTAAAAGACCACGCTCTTGTGCTGCCATAGCAACCTGTTTATGGGCAGGCGGACTCATTTCAGGTGCCTCCTTACTCTCAGGTCCAGCAGCATATTCCACTCCTATCATTAGACCCTCACCACGTATTTCCCCAATATTGGGGTGCCCAACCAATCTTTCTCTTAGAGAGTCCCTTAAATAAGGACCTACAGCAGCAGCGTTGCTGATGAGATCTTCTTCTTCCATTATTTCAAGATTGGCAAGTCCTACTGCAGCGCCTACAGGATGGCCTGAGTAGGTAAAACCATGCGCAAACATTCCAACCTCAGGAGTACCGTCAGCAAGAACCTGCCAAACATGGTCCGCAACGGCAACTGCAGACATTGGGAAATATGCACTTGTTAAGCCCTTTGCAAATGACATCAGGTCAGGTTTTACTCCGTAAAAACCAGAACCAAACCAACTTCCAAGACGTCCAAACCCAGTAATAACCTCGTCGGCTATGAACAAAATATCATGTTCCTTAAGTAATTTCTGTATACGCTGGTAGTATTCTCGTGTTGGTATGATAACCCCGCCTGTACCCATAACTGGCTCAGCGATAAATGCAGCGACAGTTTCTGGACCCTCGCGAAGAATAAGATCTTCAAGATCCTTAATCATCCTATCGGTAAATTCTTCCTCAGTTTCCCCCGGGTTACCGAACTTCCAAAAGTTTGGACATGAAGTATGTAAAACGCCGTCAAAAGGAAGATCAAAAGCTTTATGGTACAACGGGATTCCAGTTAGACTACCTGCGGCAGCTGATACTCCGTGGTAAGCACCAATCCTTGAGATTATTTTCTTTTTATTGGGCTTACCTCTTAGATTATTATAATAGCGAGCTAACTTAAATTGAGTATCGTTAGCATCAGAGCCAGACAGACCGAAGAAAATCTTGCTGATCTGAGTGCAATCAGCATTTTTATGTAAAAGGTGTATTAATTTATCGGCAAGAAGTATCTGGGGCTCGTTCGATGCGCCACCAAAGGTATGATAAAACCCTATACGCTCCATCTCCTCTTTAGCAGCCTCTGTAAGTCTCTGGCGCCCGTATCCAATATTCACACACCAAAGCGCAGCTGCAGCATCAATATAAGCTTTATCGTTATTATCGTATACCCTGACGCCGCCTGCACGCTTCATGATAAGCGGGCCCTTTTCCTGTTGCTCCGCTATAGAAGTAACAGGATGCAATAGAACTTGCTTATCGAGCTCTTCGAGTGAAATGTTTCTTGCCGCATCTAAAGACATATCAATTCTCCTTCGCTATAAAGCCAATACCCCATACAATAGGCCTATAAAGTGGCAGGTTATGGTGTTTTGGGCAAGCTCATAAAAATTATTTTCCTTAAACTTATATTTTTTATGCCTATTTTGAAGGCCATTGATCAATAAAATAAAAAGTTTTTATACTCTGAGTATCATCGTGCTAACAATATATTAATAACTTCAAATAATTACTTGCTATAATCTATACTATTAATACCAGAAAATGGCTGAGAGTGAGAAACAACTATGAAAAAACAGAAAAGTTTGAAAAAAACAGCTCTTCAGGACAATTTTGCTTTTGTAGCAATTGATGAATATAACACCAAAACACAAATTATCCCTCTTCTTTTAGATAAAAATACTAGAAAGAAGATTTTAGACGAACACAAAAATAATCCCTTTGGCATGTCTGGAGATAAAGAGCACCCTACAAAAGTTTATTCTGCAGAATTAGCACGTATAATTGATAAACTCAGAGTTCAGCCCACTAATGGAAAACTTGCATTATATCAACCCAACTGCAATGGACCATTTCACATTGTTGAATTGCCAGGAAAGAGAGGGGAAAAGATTAGGGAATTAGGAATGATTTTTGAAGATCGAGCAAAAGCTGAACATGTAATTTTTAAAAAAAGAATCATTAATCTTTTAGCTCAGTACGGTTTTGAATTGGCAGAAACTGAATGTTAAAGATTACAGGATATAGTAACAAATTTTCTAGTCGTCCCGGCGAAGAACTGCGATTCTATGTCCATAGTTCTGACTCTAAAGATTATCAGGCAGATATAGTCAGATTGATTCATGGAGACACAAACCCCGCGGGACCGGGTTTCAAAGAAGAGTTAATAGAGACTACTGTAAGTGGGACTTATAAAGGAAGAGAACAAGGACTATTTAATGGGTCATACCTCCTTGTTCAAAATAGCGATAAGAAGCATTTTAGAAGCTTAAGTTTTGGAACTCTTGTCTATGCCACAACGCCTGAGCAAGGCCAACAATCAATTTTCTCTAAATCTATTGAAGGAACTGATGGTGGTTTTGATTTGTGTATAAATGAAAATGGAATATTACAACTAAAATTATATCTTGAATCTGAGACTCAAGTAATTACAACTCAAAAACCGCTGGTTGGAAAAATCTGGTATTTTATTGGAGTTAGCTTTGATGCCTCAACTGGTACCGCTCAACTTATGCAAGAACCCTGTATAACCTCATCAAACAGTGGGCATGGGCCCAGAATACTCTCAAAAGAAAACTATAAGACCCAAATAATAAAAACTAGTTTTCCCCCTCAAGAGCTAAGAAACAGTGAGGCTTATATATTAATAGCTGCAAAAACAAAGGTGGCTGACACTGGCCGTATCTTGGAGGGAGCACACTATTCTAACTTGACTAAGCAGATTGCTATACCTGAGCACACATCTAAATTTAATGGAAAAATTGAACATCCTATTATTGCCGAGGAAGTTATAGACTTGGACGAAATTAAAGAAATATGCTTGCAAAAAAAATGCCCACAAATAAATCATAATTTTTTTGCAATCTTAGATTTTTCAAAAAATATAACCCCAACCGCAGCAAGTTGTGATGTGATTGACATTAGTGGCTCTAACAACAATGGAGTACTTGTTAATATGCCTTGCAGGGGGGTTACTGGGTATGCTTGGCAAGACTCGATGAGTTATAAAGATTCCCCTGATCAGTTTGGTGCAATACACTTTCATGATGATGATATTGACGATGCCAGATGGGAAATAGATTTTTCATTTGTTATCCCTAAAGATTTAAAAAGCGGTTGCTATGCTGCACGCCTAAGGGTTAATGGAAAATCTGATCTTCAAAATGAAGATTATATTCCATTTTTTGTTCGCCCAGCACCCTCACAGAGGCCTGCACCAATAGCACTTATTATACCGACCGCCAGTTATATGGCATATGCAAATGATAACTTGAATATGGAGTCCCCTATTGCACAATTAATCACAGGGCGTGTTACCGCCTTGCAGCCATCAGATCTACTCTTTAATGAGCTGCACAATATGGGCTATGGCCTTTACGGTACACATACAGATGGATCTGGTATTTCTATTTCTAGCCGCCTTAGGCCAATATTAAATATGCGTCCAAAATATCAGCATTTCTTATCTCCTTCTGTGAGACAATATAATGCAGATTTACATTTAGTGGATTGGCTTACAGAAAAAAAATATGATTTTGACATTCATACAGATGAGGATGTACATTTAGAAGGTTCTGATCTCCTAAACCGTTACAAAGTTATTCTCACAGGAAGTCATCCGGAATATCAAACTGAGTCTTGTTTAAATGCTTATGAAGATTACCAAGATCAAGGTGGGAGAATGCTGTATCTTGGCGGTAATGGATTTTATTGGGTAACTAATTATCATCCCCAAAATACTAATATCATTGAGGTCAGAAGAGGAGATAATGCAACAAGAGCATGGACAATCTCTCCTGGTGAATATTGCGGAATGTTTGATGGAAAACATGGAGGAATTTGGAGAGTACGAGGTCGTAATATGGCTAAACTTGTTGGAGTTTCCTTTTCAGCTTTTGGTCTAGATGTTTGCTCATACTATCGTCGCTCTCCTGATAGTCAATTACATCAATGTAAATGGATATTTGATGGCATTGATGATGATATCATCGGAGACTTTGGATTAGTAGGAGGGGGAGCTGCAGGATTTGAAATAGATAGATATGATCTTTCTCTAGGTACACCTGAAAATAGTTTTTTACTTGCATCTTCAGAAGGACATACGGATATGTATATGTGCGTTACTGAGGAAGTTTCATTTAATTTTAGAGGTTATTTTGGCTCTGGCGGAGGGGGCGATCAAAATCCTCTCATTAGAGCTGACATGGTATATTTCAAAACACCAAATGATGGCGCTACTTTTTCTGTTGGATCCATCTCTTACTGCGGTAGCCTCTCTCATAACTCTTATGACAATAACATATCTCGCCTAACACAAAATGTTATAGATGGATTTCTGGAAGACGGCCCACTACCTTGATTACCAAACTATTGTTAGTTACTCAAATTCTCTGCTTAAGAGTGGTGGGCCCGGCAGGACTCGAACCTGCGACATGACCGTTATGAGCGGCCTGTTCTGACCAACTGAACTACGGGCCCTATATTGAACATATACTAATAATTGAAAATTACCTTAGTAGTAATGATGTTAATAGTGATTAAATTACAATTTCGCAATATTTTGGGATCTTATTTCCTCAAATCCAGCATTTGCTTTCTTTTTACCTATATAAAAAGGTAAGATATATAATTACTATATATTATATTGAAGATGTAGCTTTCTCCAACCATTTCAGAGTATCAGGCTCTCCCTCTAGAAAGCCCTTTAATTCATCATATACTCGCGAATGATATGCATTAAGCCATGAGATCTCCTGCTGTGTCATTAAATTTAATTGAACTAGGCTTTTATCAATTGGTGCAAGAGTAAGAGTTTCAAACCTTAGTATATTTTTACATTCAGTATTTAATCTAGGGCTCTTAATCACAGCTAATAAATTTTCAATTCTTATACCGAAATACCCTTCTTTATAAAATCCTGGTTCGTTAGAAACTATCATCCCAGCTGCTAGTACAACATCATCCTTAACTTTTGATATCTTCTGTGGACCTTCATGAACATTCATAAAGTTTCCAACCCCATGTCCAGTTCCGTGGTTATAATCAAGACCCACCTCCTGTAAATATTGACGTGCCAGCGGGTCCAGTTGATAACCGCAAGTGCCCTGCTCAAAGCTAGTTGTGGCTAAAGCAATATGACCCTTTAAGACTCTTGTAAACCTATCACACATTTCATCACTAGGCTCTCCTACTGAAATAGTTCTAGTTACGTCAGTTGTACCATTTAGATAATGTGCTCCAGAGTCCACAAGATATAATGATCCCTTTTCTAGTACACGATTAGTAGAAGGAGTAACCCTATAGTGAATAATTGCACCATTGGGACCATAACCAGATATAGTATCAAATGAAGGATATCTATAATTTGAATTTATTAATCTAAAACCCTCTAGCATCTTTGATGCGGATAATTCATCAACCACTCCGCCAGATAAAGAGTTATCAAGCCAATGAAGAAATCGAGTTAAGGCGACTCCATCATAGACATGAGCAGATCGTGCACCTGATAATTCAGTGTGATTTTTTATTGCTTTAAATATAGTACATGGGTCTGTACCAGCTATTATTCCGCCACCAGCTTGCGTAACTTGATCCTCAAACCATTCTGGAGTTTTAGTTATATCGACCAAAAGTGATTGGCCTGATTGGCCCAAAGCCTTCAAAGCACTAGAAATTTCATCCGGATGATGAACTGTGGCTAGTGATTGAATATAACCTAATGTCTTTGGAGGTATTTTTCTTTTATCCATGAAAAGCTTGATCAACCCATCCTGATTAATAATTGCAAACCCTAACGCTAGTGGGCAATTTGGAACATCCCCTCCCCGAATATTCAAAAGCCATGCCAAAGAGTCTGCCGACACAATCATGGCAGCATCGGCATTGTATGTTATAATTTTTTTACGTACCTCCGAGCATTTTTCTAGAACAGACTGTCCGGAATATTTAAGATCATGAATATATACTGGAGATAAGGGTGGACGGGGCTGGTCCTCCCATAAAATGTCTATAGGATTGCCCTGCATACTCTTTATATGAGCGCCCTTAATCTTACATGCCTTTCGGAGTTCATATAAAGACTGACGTGAGTGCAGCTTTGGATCATATCCAATAACATCTTCTGATGCTAAGGAAGATAAAAACCATTCGTATAAATTTTTCTGAGTATAATTTTTCCTTTCAAAAAGATTTGCATCGACTTCATTATCTAGCTGAAGTGTATATCGCCCATCTACAAAAATTACAGCCTTTGAGGAAAGGACTACAACCAAACCAGCTGAACCAGTGAAACCTGTTAACCAAGAAACACGTTCTGAATTAAGGGCAATATACTCACCAAGATATTCATCACTACGAGGTAGAATAAAACCTGAAAGACCATTACTATTAATATAGGCTCTTAGCCTCTCTAACCTTTCTCGACTTTGCGAAAAATTAGCAACTATATCTATGCTGGATCTTAACGAATCTATTTGATTTATTAGAGACCTCAGAATTTTTCCTTTAATACATTCTGGATCAGGCACGAACAACTGCGCATAATCTTGGCTATCACGCAACTTTGGAGAAGCTGCGATCCCGAGAATCAAGTCTTCAAAATCTTTCCTATCTAACTTACAGCCAGCATCAACAATACACTTGTATAAATCAGGTTCTTTTAGTTGCAAGATAATCAGCCCCCTTAGTTAATGCTTTTTTTTATCTTCTTTAATACTAGTGTTTTCCAACCATCAATATCTAAACTATGATCAATATTTAGCCCCACATTTTGGTAAACGTGAATTATTTCCTCTGCCTGACTTTCTAAAAGTCCTGAAAGCACAACGTATCCACCCTGTTTAGTCTTCTTTGATATTGTTTTAGAAATTAATTTCAGAGATCTAGAAAAAATATTTGCTAAAATTAAATCGTATTGTTGAGCTCTTGTTATATCGCTAGCGGATAAACCATCTGAGAATATTACTCTTACTTTATTAGAACACTTATTTTCTATAACAGTTCTTTTAGCAACCCTCACCGATACTGCATCATTATCAACAGCCGTTACATGAGCCATCCAAGTGATAGCAGATGCTACAGCAAGAATACCTGAACCCGTACCTATATCAAGTACTCGCTTTGGCTTAAATCCCCCTGAAGAAAGTTTCTGAATAGTCAGTAAACATGCTTTTGTAGTTGGATGATCTCCAGAACCAAATGCATTGCTAGCATTAATTAGAATTGACTTTTGTTCATTCAATGGTGGGGATATATGGCTTTGATATAAATAGAAATCAGCTATTTTTAGAGCCGGGGATTCTCTTTGGTATTTTTCAACCCAATCAATATTAGGAACTGTATCGGTCTCAATTTCTAACATTGGGTGCCCAGCCTCAATTAAACCCGTTCTTATCGCCAGCTTTGCACTTTCACAACTATCAAGGCTATCAAGATATAACTTTAGATTGCATATTTTGTTGTCTTTTGAGTATGTATTTACTGAGCTAGATCCATTTATCTCCGTTACCATAGCTAGAGAAAGGTATTCTATATAACCCTCAACTTCTTCAAGCAAACTCCTAGGTACTTTAATACTTAATACGTATTTCACTTCTCGACTATTTTTCTGGCTCAACAAATCTATCCACTACTTTCTTTATGCCTACACGGTCAAAAATAATATCAAGCTTCTCACCATCTACCTTACTAACCCTTCCTACCCCAAACTTTCTATGTACAACACGATCGTTAGTCTTAAACCTAGATCCAGAATTCCTATTTTTAACGGGCTTTTCTTCCTCCCATAATACATTAAGATCATTTCTTGAGTCTTTTGAAACTAAAGTGATACTATCTTGTGTGTAATGGGAGTATGAAGTTTTTTCATACAATTTTGGGTGATTTTTTATCAAAGAATTTGTAATTATATTGTCTACAGGCAAATCATCTATGAAACGTGATGGAATCGCTGAAATCCATTGATTATATACTCTTCTGTTAGCAGCAAATAGTATTTGGGCTTCTTTTCTAGCCCTTGTTAACCCAACATATGCCAGACGTCTTTCTTCCTCTAATCCCTCAGACCCTTTCTCATCGAGAGCGAGTTGGTGAGGAAACAAACCTTCTTCCCACCCAGGAAGGAAAACGGTGTCAAACTCTAAGCCCTTTGCAGAATGTAATGTCATAATATTTACCATATCATTTTGTTTGGTGGCTTGCCCTCTAGAGAATCGATTTTGCACTCCTCCCTCCCTGCCATTCTCTCTATCCATAACCAGACTGACATGCTCAATAAATGCACTAAAGCTCTCGAAATCTTCAATTGCAGAAATCAGTTCTTTAATATTTTCTAATCTCCCTGGTGCTTGAGGAGACTTATCTGCCTGCCACATGGATGTATATCCTGACTCATCCATTATAACTTCTAGTATCTCCCAATGCGGTTTCTCATCTAACTCGCTACGCCACCGCTCAAAGTTTTCAAGAAATTGTGAAAGACTATTTCTAGCTGCTGATTTAAGTTCATCAGTTCCTATAATTATTCTTGAAGCCTGATGTAGAGAAATTTGAGAAGACCTAGCTAATTGATGAATTATCTGCTGACTCGCATCACCCAATCCTCTCTTGGGAACATTTAATATTCTCTCAAATGCAAGGTCATCATCAGGCTGGATTAGAACCCTGATATAGGCAATAGCGTCACGTATTTCTTGTCTCTCATAAAACCTTGGCCCTCCTATAACTCTGTATGGTAATCCAATAGAAAGAAACCTTTCCTCAAAAGCACGCGTTTGGAAAGAGGCCCTAACAAGTATAGCAAATTCATTCAGACTACTTCCGGCATGAAATTTTTCTTCAATTGCAATTCCTATTGCACGCGCCTCCTCTTCTCCATCCCAATTACCCGTTACCACAACAGGGTGCCCTAAGTCATCGTCAGTCCATAAAGTCTTACCTAGGCGTCCTACATTTTTTTCTATAAGTCCAGAGGCAGCTGCCAGTATATTCCCGCTTGATCTATAATTTTGTTCTAACCTTATAATTTCTGCTCCTGGAAAATCTTTCTCAAATCTTAGGATATTTCCAACCTCAGCTCCGCGCCATCCATATATGGATTGATCATCATCACCAACACAACATATATTTTGTTGGCCCGTTCCAGCTAATAACCTTAACCACAGGTACTGCGCAATGTTTGTATCCTGGTATTCATCAACAAGAATATAGCGAAATCTTTTATGAAAATTTGACAGGATATCAGTCTCATTTTGGAATAATGTAATACAATGAGTCAAAAGATCCCCAAAATCTACTGCGTTTAGTACTCTTAAACGTTCTTGATATTCACGAAATATTAGATATGCCTCTCCATTTGCAAAATCACCAAAATCAATATTTTCAACTTGTTTGGGCGTAAGACCCCTATCCTTCCACCTTTGAATCATTGTACATAAATTACGAGCCGGCCAACGCTTCTCATCAACATTCCTAGCTTGCAAAAGTTGTTTTAGTAATCGAGTTTGGTCATCTGTATCTAGAATAGTAAAGTTAGATTTTAAACCTACTATTTCAGCATGCATACGAAGTATGCGAACTGCCACTGAATGGAAAGTGCCAAGCCAAAGACCATCAACTGAGTGACCCAAAAGATTACCCACACGGTCAATCATTTGCCTGGCTGCCTTATTGGTAAAAGTAACAGCTAACAATTGTGAAGGGCTAGCATTACCAGTGTGAATAATATGGGCTAATCGGGTAGTCAATACTCGAGTTTTTCCAGTGCCAGCCCCTGCAAGAACAAGTAACGGCCCCTCAAGAGACTCTACCGCTGCGCGTTGATCATCATTCAAGCCATCGAGATATGAAGAAGAATTCATAGTTAAAGTCTTAGTCCTCATCAATGATCTTGTATCATCTGAATCAAAAGTGTTGGGCACAAAAAAATCGTACTAAATTAATCCAATACAGTATAGAGTCTTTTGTAGATAAATTGTGACTGAAAATATTTTTAAGGGACTAAGAGGATCCCGCACCTAAGCACTCTATTCTTTCAAAGACTATGTTAATATGTCCTTTACAAGGCCAGAAGCTTTCGAAAAGTCCATCTGACCTGAAAACTTTTCCTTAAGAGCCGACATTGTCCGACCCATATCTTTTATTGTATTAGCGCCAATTTCTTTAATTACACCCTCAATAGCAGTTTGCATTTCATCTCCCTCTATCTGGGTGGGTAAAAATCTTCTTATAACTTCTATTTCTTCCTCTTCTTTTTTAGCCAGATCATTCCTGCTCCCAGACTTATAAAGTTCGATACTCTCGCGTCGCTGGCGAATCATAGTATTGAAAAGTTGGTAAATATCCGAATCGGATATTCCATCTTCCTGCCCCTTAGTCCTAGCTGCTATATCACGATCCTTTAGCGCAGCGAGTATAAGCCGAATCGTAGATACGGCGCCTTCCTCTCTGGCTTTGAGAGCTTTCTTAAGAGAATCGCTTAAATTTTGCCTTAGCATTACACTTCTTACCATTAATTTCTTCTGCGGCGGCGCACTATACCGTGCTCTGCAATGCAATCAAGGGTTTAATCTAATATACCTAAATATGCTTGGTAAAAGGCAAGCTTGACGAGGAGGCAGAGGCAACCTACTTTTCGCGGAATTCATGAATAACACAAATAATAGCTAACAGAACATGCTACTCTTAAATCTAAGCTAATATCAGAAATTTATCACCTCACTACAGACTTTTTAGGAAGTCCGGCAGGATGCTCAAAACAAAGATCTCATCAGTTTCTAAAAACGCCGTGTTGGCTTTAGAAGATGGGACTATTTATTCAGGATATGGAATTGGGGCAGAAGGACTAATAGTAGGAGAAATCTGCTTCAATACATCTATGACGGGATATCAAGAAATAATATCTGATCCCTCTTATGCAGGACAAATAATTACATTTACTTTTCCACACGTTGGTAATGTCGGTACAAATAAGGAAGATTTAGAATCTCTATCTCCTGCTGTGAGAGGAATAGTTTTAAATGCAAATATTTCTGATCCATCAAATTGGAGGGCAAATAGCCATTTAGATAGTTGGTTAAAGGCAAACGGAATAGTTGGTATAACTGGAGTGGACACGAGAAGACTTACTAAACATATACGAAGCAATTCAGCTCAAAACGGTGCTATCAGTTTCCAGTCATCAAAAGAATTAAATAATGCTTTAGCTATAGAAAAAGCGAGAAACTGGCCTGGCCTTAAAGGGATGGACCTTGCAAAGGATGTAACTTGTAAAGAGAGCTACACTTGGAAAGAAACTGAATGGACATTTAATACAGACCCACCAGCCTACAAGGAACTAACGCAACCCAAATTTCGAGTTGTTGCGATGGACTTCGGAGCTAAATATAATATTTTGAGATCTCTAGCCTCACGTCATTGTGAGGTTATAGTTGTTCCTGCATCCACAAGTGTAAAGGAAATTCAACAATACCAACCCGATGGTATATTTCTTTCAAATGGTCCGGGTGATCCAGTAGCTACTAACCAGTACGCAGGACCAATAATTAGGGCCTTAATCAAAAGTGAAAAACCACTTTTCGGCATTTGCCTTGGGCACCAGCTACTAAGCCTCGCATTAGGAGCTCAAACACGTAAAATGCCATTCGGACATCGTGGCGCAAATCATCCAGTAAAAGATCTAGATAAGGGAACAGTTGAAATTACTAGCCAGAACCATGGCTTTGATGTAATCGCAGATACACTCCCTGCTGGAGTTAAGGCTACTCATATCTCATTATTTGACGGAACTTTAGAAGGTATAAAAGTTGAGAATAAGCCAATATTTTCTGTCCAGTATCACCCTGAAGCCTCGCCCGGACCTCAGGACTCTGGATATTTATTTGACCATTTCATACATTTAATGGAGTCACATAAGTAAGCTATGCCTAAGCGAGAAGATATAAAGTCTATTCTGATTATTGGAGCAGGTCCAATAATTATTGG
>DBHM01000011.1:39206-90561 GCA_002296185.1 Alphaproteobacteria bacterium UBA828 | reverse complement strand
TGTGAATTTGATTATTCAGGAACCCAAGCTTGTAAGGCACTGCGCGATGAGGGCTATAGAGTGATACTTGTTAATTCCAACCCAGCCACAATAATGACTGACCCAGAATTTGCAGATGCAACATATATTGAGCCGATAACCCCTGAAGTAGTTAAGAAGATTATTGAAGTTGAAAAACCAAATGCTCTCTTGCCAACTATGGGCGGTCAAACAGCACTGAATACAGCTTTATCACTAGCAGATTCTGGAGTTCTTGAAGAGAACAATGTCGCCCTAATCGGAGCTTCACCCAAAGCGATAAAGGTTGCAGAAGATAGACAGCTATTTAGGGAGGCCATGGATGAAATTGGACTCGATTCACCAAAAAGTCAGATTGTGAGATCAATGGACGAAGGGTGGATGGCAATAGAAAAAATAGGATTACCAGCAATTATTCGGCCATCATTTACACTTGGTGGTACTGGCGGAGGTATTGCTTATAATCGTGAGGAATTTGAGTCGATTGTTACCGGAGGTATAGATGCATCACCCGCAAATGAGGTGCTGGTTGAAGAATCTGTTCTTGGTTGGAAAGAATATGAAATGGAGGTGGTGCGGGACAAAGCGGATAACTGCATAATTATTTGCTCAATAGAGAACCTAGATCCAATGGGAATACATACAGGCGATTCAATAACTATGGCCCCAGCCCTCACACTCACTGACAAAGAATACCAGAGACTCCGAAATGCATCTATAAATGTTTTACGTAAGGTTGGAGTTGAAACTGGCGGATCGAATGTTCAGTTCGCAATAAATCCAGAAAATGGTCGATTAGTAATTATTGAAATGAATCCAAGAGTTTCTCGTTCATCTGCGCTGGCTTCCAAAGCCACAGGATTTCCTATAGCAAAAGTGGCGGCAAAACTTGCGATTGGCTATACTTTAGATGAAATACAAAATGATATAACAGGATCAACACCCGCATCCTTTGAACCTACAATTGATTATGTTGTCACAAAGGTACCAAGATTTACATTTGAAAAATTCCCCGATACTCAGCCTTTACTTACTACATCAATGAAGTCTGTGGGAGAAGCTATGGCAATTGGCCGTAATTTTCAGGAGTCTCTTCAGAAAGCCTTGCGTTCAATGGAAACAGGGCTAACAGGCTTAGATGAGGTAGAAATAACAGGCTGGACAGAAGGAAAAGACAAACAAGCAATAATTGCTGCTCTAGGTCAACCGAGACCTGACCGAGTTTTGATTGTAGCCGAAGCTTTTCGTGCCGGAATCTCTATAGAAAAAATTCATGCCGCATGTCATTATGACAAATGGTTCCTAGAAAAAATTAAAGAACTTGTTGAAATAGAAGAATCACTTAGAACTTATGGAATGCCTCAAAATGAGGCTGATTTCAGTCAAATTAAAAGTCTGGGTTTTGGTGATGACAGGATTGCATACCTCACTGGCACGTCCGTTTCTGAAGTAGTTAATCACAGAATAAAACACGATGTATTTCCCGTCTTTAAACGTATAGATACTTGTGCAGCAGAATTTGCTTCCGGCACACCCTATATGTACTCCTGCTACGAGACAGGAACTTTGGAAGAAAAACCACAATGTGAGTCTGAGCCTACAGATAAAGATAAAATTATCATTCTTGGCGGTGGGCCAAATAGAATTGGGCAAGGAATCGAATTTGATTATTGCTGCGTACATGCAGCTTTTGCATTGAGTGAAGCAGGGTTTGAAACAATTATGATAAACTGTAATCCTGAAACTGTATCAACTGACTATGATACCTCTGATCGTCTCTATTTTGAACCGCTTACTATTGAAACAGTTTTGGAGATTGTTCGAAAAGAGAGTCAAAATGGTAATGTAATTGGAGTAAATGTCCAATTTGGAGGGCAAACACCCCTTAAATTAGCAAATAGTATTGCTAATTCTGGTATCCCTATACTTGGTACTAATCCCGACGCTATTGACCTTGCTGAAGATCGAGACCGCTTTAGAACACTTCTGCAAACCTTGAATCTTAAACAACCAGACAATGCAACCTGCACTTCTACAAAAGAGGCAACAAAGATTGCAAAAAAAATTGGCTATCCAGTAGTAGTGAGACCCTCATACGTACTTGGGGGACGTGCAATGGAGATAATTTACGACGAAGAAAACCTTGATCGCTATATGAATGAAGCTGTCAAGGTTTCAGGGGATAGTCCCGTACTAATTGATAGTTTTCTTCAAGATGCAATAGAGGTTGATGTCGATGCATTATCGGACGGCGATACTGTTTATGTTGCGGGAGTTATGGAGCATATTGAGGAAGCTGGGATTCACTCCGGAGATAGCGCGTGTTCTCTTCCCCCCTTTTCATTGGATAAAAAAATAATTTCTGAAATATGCAGACAAACTGAAAAATTAGCTAAGGCATTAAATGTTAAAGGCTTAATGAACGTTCAATATGCAGTGAAGGATAGATCTGTCTTTATTATCGAAGTTAACCCGCGCGCTAGTCGAACAGTTCCATTTGTAGCGAAATCGATAGGGATGCCAATAGCTCGAGTTGCCTCTCTTATTATGGCAGGAAAAAAATTATCAGAATTCACCCTTGCATCGCAACCAACCGAACATATTGCTGTAAAAGAAGCAGTTTTTCCCTTCGCTAGATTTCCTGGAATTGACCTTCTGCTAGGCCCAGAAATGAGATCAACAGGAGAGGTAATGGGAATCGATCGCGATTTTGGACTTGCATTCGCAAAAGCTCAGTTAGGAGCAGGAATGGCTTTGCCCGCCGAGGGAAAGGCATTTATATCTGTAAAAGATTCTGACAAAACTAATATTATTCCCATTGCTAGGCAATTATCTGACATAGGATTTAAGATTATGGCTACTAACGGAACGGCAAATGCCCTTGCGTCTGCTGGTTTAAATGTTGAATCAGTGAATAAGGTCTATGAGGGAAGACCACATTGCGTTGACGCCATAAAAAATGGTGATATTCAATTAGTCGTCAATACCGTCGAAGGCTCTCAAGCTATTGAGGATAGCTATACTCTGCGCAGAACAGCTCTGGAATATAAACTGCCCTATTTCACTACTCTTGCAGCCTCCAAAGCAATGGGTGAGGCTTTAACTGCTTTAAATAAGGGCGATTTAGGCGTTAGACCATTGCAGTCTTATTAAAATTCATTGAAACTAACTCAAAGCAGCCCTATCCTAGATACTTAAAAAATAAACAATGCATACTTTGGAAAAGTAAACATGGAACGATTTCCAATGACGCCAGAGGGTCACTCAAGACTCAAAGAAGAACTCATCCGCCTAAAGGAGGAGAGGCCTAGGGTAATTCAAGAGATTGCCACAGCGAGAGAACATGGTGATATTTCAGAAAACGCCGAGTATCACGCAGCAAAAGAACGCCAAGGACTCATTGAAGCTAGAGTCGGAGAGCTTGAGGCAAAAATTGCCAGGGCAGAGATTATAGACATTTCTACACTAACAGGTTCACGGGTTCAATTTGGGGCAACAGTGGATCTTATTGATGAGGATACAGAAAAGAAAAGTACTTACCAAATTGTTGGAGCAGATGAAGCAGAAGTCAAAGACGGAAAACTTTCTATAGCATCGCCACTCGCAAGAGCACTAATTGGTAAGGAGGTCGGTGATTCTGTCGAGATCACAACACCAAATGGCGTCCACGCTTATGAGCTGCTAAAAATTAAATTCGGCAAATAACTTCAATCTGGACTTGTCTTCCAACAGGTATGATCGAAGCATTATAAAAACAGACTACTTATTGACATCAATTACAATTCTACCTCTTATTGCACCCCTAAGTATATCTTTGCCAAGACCATCTAAATCACTCATCGAGTGAATATTTGTTATAGAAGATAATTTTTCCTTAGAAATTTGTTTAGCAATTCTATTCCATGCACTTACACGCAGGGGCTTTGGGCACATAACTGAATCAATACCTATCAGTTTAACTCCACGGAGAATAAAAGGTAAGACAGTTGTATTTAGTTCAGATCCCCCAGCTAAACCACATGCTGCTAAAGGGGCACCGTATTTCATCTGGGAAATTATTTTTGCTAAAATTTTTCCACCAACTACATCTACTGCTCCTGCCCACCTTTCGGATAACAATGGTTTAGATACCTCTTCACTAAATTCATTGCGACCTATAATTTCTTTTGCGCCCAGATTAGTTAGAAATTCTGAGTAATCCTTACGACCCGTGAGCGCACTTACTTCATAACCAAGATCTGATAAAATAGCGACCGCCAAACTTCCAACACCCCCAGCAGCGCCAGTCACAATTACAGGCCCTGATGATGGCTTCAGACCATTATTCTCAAGCCCCATAACACATAACATAGATGTTAAACCTGCAGTGCCTATTGCCATAGCATTTTTTGGGTCAAGGCCATCAGGTAACTTCTCCAACCAGTCTCCTTGAACACTTGCTAGCTGCGCAAACCCTCCAGGATGCGTTTCACCAACACCCCAACCCGTTAACACAACCTCATCTCCAGGAACAAAGTCTTCAATAGCCGATTCTTCAACGATTCCTGAAAAGTCTATTCCCGCCGTCATCGGCGTTTTGCGTATAATAGGGGCCGCTCCAGTTATCGCTAGCCCATCTTTATAGTTAAGACTTGACCACTGAACCCTGACTTTCACGTCAGCATCAGGCAATGCAGATATATCGAGTTCCTGGATGCCAGAAATAAGCTTCTCACCATCCCTATCAACAACAAACGCTCTATATGTTTTATTCAGCGTCATAGATTAGACCTCCCATAAAGTGATATGCAAAATGATTTCGACTCACAAATTTATAAGATTATCGATGCTAACCGATTCGCAAATTTTTGTGATAATTTTATGAGAGTATCGTGGTGGCGGCATTACTTCACAGCTCAAATGGCTTCGGAAAGCTCTGCCGTTCTCACCTATGCCTTGGCAATTGGCATACTAGAATCATACGATAGCTAATTATGCCAACCAAGCGGATTCGCTTGCTCAAGCGCTGCCGCCAGCCACGATTCTGCCTACCGCCAATTATTATCGCTTTGCAAGCAGGGCTCCCAGAGACATGCCTCTAGCTATTTTTCGTTATCTCCCTAGTCTCTGATCAAATATACAGGATACTTAATCGAAGACAATTCACGAAAACTAAAGACAAGTCCCTATTCACATTAATGAGATATAAGCTTCCTTCATTGCCAGCCTAAGATGCAATATAGAATGAAACTACCAATCAATTTTTTTGTGGATAAGGTAATCAAAAGTAAACTTAAATTCACAGGCTATCCACATCTTAATCCCCAACTACAATATCTCGCTGTTAATTATTTAGTATAACTAAGGCGGGCTATAATAATCACTTGATTTCTACCTCAACAAAGATCACATCATCAGACTCGCTAGGATTTATCACGTCATGCTCTACCCCCAACTCTTTAAAATAGGGCACACCAGCCTCAATCCGCACAACTTGATCACCATCAGAATCTTTTAATAATAAATCCCCTGTTGTCATAGGAACGACAACATAATCAAATTCATGTCGATGAAATCCCGTACTTTCACCCGGACGAAATTTCCACTCAGTTACACGCACTCTTTCATTATCTATTAATTCAGTAGATATAGCAGAAGCCATAGTATTATCTCCCCATAAACACTCGTTAAAATTTTTTAATAATAATTAAAGAAATGATATGAAAATACCATAAATAAGAATTACTTTGTTAATTACTTTTTTTCATTGGTGTAAAGAGTCTCTCTCCCCTTACCCTGAATTCATGTACTAGTTTTTTTGCAGCTGCACTTCTTAACCACTCCGCAAATAACTTGGAATCTTTGGAGTTAATGTGAGGATGACGCTTAGGATTGATTTGCACAACGCTATAAGGATTATGAAGGAGCTTATCTCCCTCAAACAAAACCTTATGTTCAGCTTTATTATTGAATGAAATCCATGTGCCACGATCACTAATTGTGTAAGCATTTAAACCAACTGTTATATTTAAGGTCTGCCCCATACCAGAGCCAACTTCCATATACCAAGATCGCACATTATTCTCCCATGGCTTATATCCAAGTATTAGGCTCCAGAGCCTCCGCTCTGCCTTATGCGTCCCGCTGTCATCACCACGAGATACAAAGCTGACTTTTCTATCATAAATTTTCTTTAACGCTTCTCTTACACTTGTTAAGCCACTTATACTAGCTGGATCAGATCCTGGCCCTATAATAACAAAATCGTTATACATAATTTCATCTCTTGAAATCCCAAATCCACTTAAGATGAACTCTTCCTCTGCACTACGGTCATGAACTAATAAAATATCTACATCCCCATCTCGACCCATCCTAATTGCCTGCCCAGTTCCAACAGCTACCACTAAAACATTAATGCCATATGACTTCTCAAAATGTGGTAAAAGATAATCAAGTAGCCCTGAATTATCAGTTGATGTGGTAGTTGCAAGCCTTATGTATCTTTCGGCATGAACATTTTCAAAAAAAAAGAAGCACATAGAAAAGAAAGAAAATATAATTGCAGAATGAATAGTTATCCTACGCATAACCTCGGGCCCTTCATGCCAGCTGCCCCCGGCCAAAGCAGTTCACCAGATAAAAATGCACGAGCTTCCGGACTTTGAGGACTGAGAAAGAATGAGTCAGCATCAGCAACCTCGACTACTTGACCGTTATAAATAAATATTACCCTTTCAGCCAACCTACGAGCCTGAGCTAAATCTTGAGTAGTTAAAACAATTGTTGTTCCGGCATTACTAATAAAATCTACTAAGCGCTCTATAGCTTTTGTCGCACTAGGGTCAAGGCTTGCGGTTGGTTCATCAAGAAATAAGACTTCAGGACCCAGGGCCCAAGCCCTTGCAATAGCAACCCTTTGTTGCTCGCCTACCGATAATTTTCTTGCAGACCTTTTAGCTAAACTTTCCAATCCAGTTTCTCTGAGAACCTCAGCAGTTCGAGCTTCGCGCTGCGATCTCCTTAAGCCACTAAATTTTAGTCCATACATAACATTAGAATATACAGATCTTCTAAGCATTACAGGCCTTTGAAATACCATAGCTTGTCTTCTATACTGCATCCCAGCATGAGAACCAAGCCAGAGGACTTCTCCTGTATCAGGAACTACAAGACCATGTAATAAACGAAGAAGTGTAGTCTTGCCAGCTCCATTAGGGCCAAGAATTATCGTACGTTTTGATGGAAAAATATCTAGGTTGATTTGCCGTAATACTAATCTTCCATCTCTTGAAAGTGAGACGTTCTTTGCTGATAAAGGAAGTATACTAGAAATATTCATTATCTTTTTCTAACTACCCTGTCTGATTGTGGCTACGCGAGCAATAGATAATGCTGCATTAATTGCAAATGATAATAATATCAAAACTATTCCCAAACCAAGAGCGAGGGATAGATTGCCCTTGCTAGTCTCAAGAGTTATGGCAGTTGTCATAATGCGTGTGTAATGGTCTATATTTCCCCCAACAATCATTACAGCGCCTACTTCAGCTATTGCCCTACCAAAACCCGCCAAACTAACAGTAAGAAGATTAACTCTACCTTCCCATAAAAGTGTAGGTAGAGCCCGAATACGTGATGAACCTAATGATCTCAGTTGATCACCATACTCTTCCCATAGATCTACAAAATGTTGTCGTGATAATGCGGCTATAATTGGTAATACCAGTAGGAATTGAGCAATAATCATTGCTCCCGGTGAATAAAGCAGACCAAATACGCCAAATGGTCCTGCTCGAGAGAGAAGCAAATAGACAACGAGACCTATTACTACTGGAGGTAAACCCATTAAGGCATTAACGCTGATGATTGCGAAACCTCTACCCGGGAAACGATACAGCGCGAGAGCAGCACCGAGAGGCAATCCGAATAAAAGTGCCAGTGCAACAGCGCTACCGCTTACCTCTAAAGAGAGGAGAACAACCTCACCCAACCCCGGGTCACCACCTATGATCATATTTAATGCCGAAACAAAGGCTTCGCTAAATTGCTGCACAGCATTCACCCTAAAGACATATTTTCCTCAAGAAACATACTCGAAAAAATTTATGGTTATAAAATAACTTTCAAAGACTATATCTATATGGCTCATAAATTATAGTGTTTTACTTATAAAATTAAATTATTCAGCAGCAGTGGTTAATTTACTAGCATTTCTCAAACGAGAGGGTTCTGGTAACAGTATTGCAAGAAAAGCAACAACTAATGCACTAATACAAAGAACAACAAAGAACCATATAAATCTACCATCTGCGCCATGTAACACCGCAACCAAGACTGGCGCAACAGAAGCGGGGGCAAGTGCTAAAAGAAACTTAATACCGAATATACGCGAACGCCATGAGTTTTCTGTATATCTAGTAATTAATACATCTTGAACAGGTACTTCCCCAACCACCATAACCATCATAAATAGTGCGACGGTAAGCATACCAGCTTCACTAACAAAACTTATAAGAGCCATAAATGGAATTTGAGCAACAAGGAGCAAAGCCCAAATTATTCTCGGAGAATACTTATCCGCTAACCAGCCAATACCTATCTGAGCAAATGCCGCGAGGGCTATGACCGCAGATACCAAGAGACCAGTATCCAGATCTGTTTTCACTAAATCACCCAAGCCAATATCGAAAACCTTAGGAAGAGCTATTAAGATTCCTTGATAGATTATTCCCGATAGTACCGTACAAACGGCCATAAGGATTAAAACCCTAAAAATTAAACGCCGATAAGTAATATCCTTCCTAAAATCTGACTGTTGATCTGAATTAGTTGTACTATAATTTTCTCTCGAACTAATTGGATAACGCCAAATATGCCAAACGTAAATAAAACCTACTAATAAAACTGCTATACCGGGCACTATAAATGCCATACGCCAACTGATCAGATCCATTAGAACTGCAGCAACAAGAGCTGCACCAGCTACTCCAAAATTTCCGAATACCCCGTTAATACCTAATAGCCGTCCGACCTTCTCACGCCCCTCAACTAGAATTGAATACCCCACAGGATGATATATAGACGCAAAGAGTCCAACTAATCCTAAACCCGCAGCTATTTGCCAAGTATTTTGAGCAAAGCCTGTAAGAATTGAAGCAATACCTATACCAATAAAAAAAACAGCCATCATTCCTGTTCTACTCCACCGATCGCCTAACCAGCCCGCTGGGAGTGTTCCAGCAGCAAAGGCAATAAAGCCAGGTATTGATAGAGATATCAGTTCTCCGTAAGACATATTAAATTCATCCTCAAGACCAAGAACGACTGTTGGGAAAAGAAGCATCAAAAGATGGTCAAAACTATGCCCAATATTTAAGAACAGTAATCTCTGGCGATCTATGTTCACGATTGCTTTTCCATAGATAAATTTCCCCAAATCAAAGTATATCTTCTACTGCTGGAGCGGGCGAAGGGAATCGAACCCTCGTCTTAAGCTTGGAAAGCTTTTGCTCTACCATTAAGCTACGCCCATGCTGAACTTTTATAAGTTAAATATATATACAGCGCGACAAAACCAGCAAGTAAATGCTTTTTAAATTGATATTCACAAGATATACCATAAAAATATGCGTATTTAATGTATTTTATTATAAGACAAAATAACTGTTCCAAGGAACAAGGATGAATCAAAATTACAATAATAATAAGCTAAGCAAAAAATTTTCTAATCCCCACAAGACAGCTGATGGCTCGACAAGGGCTACAGTGGTTCTCTCAAAACTACAAACACTTTGGTTCAATACAGGGACTCAATGTAATCTTAAGTGTTCGAACTGTTATATAGAATCAAGCCCAATAAATAACCGCCTTTTGTACATGGAACCAGACGATATAATACCATATCTGAATGAAATAAAATCTCTGAAATTGGGAACAAAAGATATAGCGTTTACTGGTGGAGAACCCTTCCTCAATCCAAATATAATCTTATTGTTAGAAGAAGTGTTAGGTAGAGGCCATAAAACCCTCGTCCTCACCAATGCTATGAAACCAATGATGAAATTGAAAGATGAACTTATCGAGATTAAAAAGTCTTATGGACAAATGTTATCTTTACGAGTTTCCGTTGATCACTATACCGAGAGATTACACGCAAAAGAACGCGGGGAACGCTCATGGGAAGTACTTTGTGAAGGCTTAAAATGGCTTAATAAAAATAACTTCTCATTTACTGTTGCAGGAAGAACAAGATGGAACGAGACTGAGCAGAGTCTAAAAAAAGGATTTCAAAACTTATTTGATAAACTTGAGATTTCACTTAATGCAGAAAACTCTGATGAGTTAATACTTTTCCCTGAAATGTATAAGAATAAAGATGTACCCGAGATTACCGATCAATGCTGGAAAACACTTGGTGTATCCCCACAAAATATGATGTGCGCAACGTCCCGCATGATAGTAAAGCGCCGAGAAACTGAAAAAACAGTCATTATGCCATGCACTTTGCTTGCTTACGATACTAACTTTGAATTAGGTCAAAAATTAGAGCATTCTCAAGGATCAGTTTCACTAAACCACCCCCATTGCTCTCGTTTTTGTGTGCTGGGAGGAGGATCATGTGAAAGTAAAATAGAAGGAGAAGGCTAGAATACTTAAAATATAATACTTCACTTGACGCATTCCAATATAAGTGCTTGAAAGATAATGTGGCGATTTGAGTCGACCGGCTTGCGGCCACATAAAATAAACGGCTAAAAGGTCTGAGGCATGTAAGCCCTGACAGTTTAGTCGGGGTTTTTTTTGCCAAATATTTGTGGAGTTAGTAGTGATGGAAGATAAAAAACATAACACGCATAAAGAGTGGGGCAAATCAACCAAGGCAGTGAGAAGTGGGCTAAATCGCTCTCAGTTTGGCGAAACTTCCGAAATAATATACACTACATCTGGTTATGCCTACGCCACCGCTGAAGAAGCAGAGGCAAGATTTGCAGGCGAAAGTGAAGGATATGTTTATTCCAGATTTGGAAATCCCTCTGTTCGCACATTCGAAGAACGACTTGCGTCCATTGAAGGCGCCGAAGACTGCAGAGGAACTGCTACAGGAATGGCAGCCGTATTTGCATCTTTAATGTGTCAATTAAAAGCGGGGGATCATGTAGTATCATCCCGAGCTTTATTTGGCAGTTGTGAATATATTTTATCACAACTGCTGCCAAAATACGGGATTAAAACAACACTTGTAGATGGGTGTGACATTGATCAGTGGAAGAAAGCTGTTCAAAAAAATACTCGTTGTGTATTTTTTGAAAGCCCATCAAACCCAACGCTTGAAATAATAGATATAGCATCTGTATCCGAAATTGCACATCAAGTAGGCGCAAGAGTAGTAGTTGATAATGTGTTTTCTACACCAATACTTCAAAATCCACTAAAACTTGGAGCAGATATTGTCGTTTACTCGACTACCAAACACATAGATGGTCAAGGACGCTGCCTTGGGGGAGCTATTCTCGGAAGATCTAATTGGATAAAGGAAGAACTAGTCCCATTTTACAGAAACACTGGCCCAGCCATGAGCCCGTTCAATGCATGGGTCATGAGCAAAGGTCTAGAAACACTAGAGCTTAGAATTTCTCGCATGTGCGAAAATGCCATAAAGGTTGCTAGCGCGTTGGAATCATCCTCCAATGTAGCACGAGTGATTTATCCTGGGCTAAAAACACATCCTCAATATGATTTATCAAAACAACAGATGAGCTCTAGCGGATCAATTGTTACTTTTGAGATAAAAGGAAGTCGGGAAAAAGCTTTTAAGATGCTTAATGCTCTAGAGATGATAGATATATCCAATAATTTAGGAGATTCAAAAAGCCTTATCACACACCCCGCCACAACTACCCATCAACGGATAAGCCAAAAAGAAAGGGATATATTAGGCATTTCAGAGACTATGGTCAGACTATCCGTAGGGCTTGAAGACCCCAAAGACATAATTCAAGACCTAAAACAAGCACTAAAAAATATATAACACCCTTAAAGGTAGACAAACTAGTGATTTGACCCAATATATGCACTATTAGCGAAAATTAGGTAGAAACTGATAGATATGTATTTAGCAACAACAGAGGAAATAAAGGTCTCAGTTGAGCCCTTTTACCTTGAGGATCAATCCGAGCCAGAGGAAGGACATTTTGTCTTTGCTTACCATATTAAAATTGAAAATCATGGTGGAAGAACAGTTCAACTAATTAATCGCCATTGGCAAATTACGGATGGACTTGGCAGAACACAAGAGGTTCGGGGGCCTGGAGTGGTTGGTGAACAACCGGTTCTTGCCCCAGGAGAAATGTTTGAATATACAAGTGGCTGTCCTCTTGCAACCCCAACAGGTATTATGGCTGGAACGTATGAAATGGAGACCAATAATGGTGATCGTTTCGATGTAATAATTCCCGCTTTTTCTCTCGACAGCCCTAATGTTCGTAACCATATTAACTGAGCAATTGTAATTTTTATAACTTGCTTTCACCCCTATTGAAGGTTAGATAGGCACGGCTAATTGGATAAGGATGTTTGCAAAAATAATATTGCTCTATAATCAGGAGAGCTAGCTTGACTAAAGATAATATTGGAAATGAAGAAAAATTAACTTCAAAGCCCCCAAAACCAAAGCGCGAAGAAGCAGAAGAAGCAGTCAAAACGCTTATTCGATGGGCTGGAGACAACCCAACTAGAGAGGGACTTATTGATACACCCGCACGCGTAGTCCGGGCTTATGAAGAGTTCTTTGCGGGATATAATGAGGATCCAATAAACATTTTAGGCGCAACTTATGAAGACATATCTGACTATGACAATATGGTAATCCTTAAAGATATTCGACTAGAATCCCATTGCGAACATCATATTGTGCCTATTATTGGCTCTGCACATATTGGTTATCTTCCTAATAAACGTGTCGTCGGCATCTCTAAGCTTGCACGACTAGTAGAAGTATTTGCTAAGAGAATGCAAATTCAAGAAGCTCTCACAGCTCAAATTGCTGATACGATTGATGAAGTAATAAAGCCAAAAGGAGTAGCTGTAGTTATTGAAGCCGCACACCAATGCATGACTACACGGGGCATAAAAAAACCAGGGGTCAGTATGGTAACTAGTAGAATGCTAGGAAGTTTTAGTGATGATCCTTCTGCACGACAAGAGTTTTTCAATATGATTGGAAAATCAAATGCGTAGCCTAAAACAAGTAAATGCATGCCGTTTAACGGCAAAGCATAAACTCATATAGGGAATAGGAGCCCTATGATGGGCTCTGTAAGAGATTTTCGACCTATTTTTCTTGTAATCGGCATTTTGCTGATAACACTCTCGCTTGCAATGATGATACCAGCTATAGCTGATGGAATCGCTAGTAACCCTGATTGGCAGGTTTTTCTTGCAGCAGCATTATTTTCATTATTCCTGGGTGGCTGTCTTACTCTGGTAAACCGGAGTAGCAAAACGGTCATTACTGTTAGGCAAGCCTTTGTCTTAACAACCTTCAGTTGGATTATTATACCAGCTTTTGCTGCACTACCATTCGTCTTCAGTGACCTGGGTTTAAGCTACGCTGATGCATATTTTGAGGCTATGAGTGGGCTTACTACTACAGGGTCAACAGTTATTTCAGGACTAGATAACGCACCTCCAGGCATACTCTTATGGCGAGCCCTACTTCAATGGCTTGGTGGGATAGGAATTATCGTTACAGCCATAGCTATTCTTCCATTACTTCAAGTTGGGGGGATGCAACTATTCAGAACAGAAAGCTCCGACCAATCTGAGAAAGTACTTCCCAGAGCAGCTGAACTCGCAGGAGCAATATTTTTGGTTTACTTTGGACTTACAGTAATTAATTTTTTTGCTTACTGGGCAGCCGGAATGACTCTTTTCCAATCCGTATGCCATTCAATGACAACTATAGCCACAGGTGGATTTTCTACTCTTGATGCCTCTATAGGACACTTTAATAGCCCAACAATAGAGGGGATATCTACAGTATTTATGATTCTTGGCTCACTTCCTTTTGTGCTTTATTTACAAGCAGTGAGAGGTGGATTTAAAGCCCTGCTCAAAGATACTCAAGTACGCTGGTTCCTTGGAATTGCTTTTTGCGCAACCCTAGCACTCACTGGGTGGCTGTGGGCAAATGGGGACGGAAACCTTGGCCACTCGCTTCGATTAGCTAGTTTTAATGCAATCTCTGTAATGACAGGAACTGGGTACTCATCTGCAGATTTCAACTTATGGGGAGCATTTGCACTACCACTCTTCACTTTAATTATGTTTGTTGGCGGATGTACTGGAGCAACAACAGGGGGAATAAAAGTATTTCGGATTCAGGTCTTATACGGCACTGCTAGAATGCAACTTCTTAAATTAATACAGCCACATGGTATGTTTACTATGAAATTTAATGGGCGTCCTGTTCCGGAAGAGGTTCCAGCTGCAGTAATGGGCTTCTTTTTCCTATTTATTCTTGGATTCGGTTTAGTATCACTTGTGCTGTCCCTAATGGGTCTTGATTATGTTACTAGCATCTCAGGAGCTGCTACAGCAATATCTAACGTTGGCCCAGGTTTGGGAGATATAATTGGACCACATGGTAATTTTCAACCCCTTCCAGATGCAGCTAAATGGGTACTATCTTTTGCTATGCTAATCGGTAGATTAGAATTATTTACTATTCTGGTATTGTTGGTTCCCCATTTTTGGCGCGACTAAATAACCATCCAATATCTCCCCTTATTGCTAATAGAGTCGGAACTAAAATTAGTACTATAATAGTCGAAGCCATAAGGCCAAATACTATAGTAACAGCCATAGGTTTTAAAAATTGCGCCTGCAAACTCGTCTCAAACAATAGTGGGATTAATCCAAATATTGTGGTGACAGATGTAAGAATTACCGCCCTTAGGCGATCCTTGGCTCCGCCAGAAAGGGCCTCCATTAATGACTGGCCTTTGTTGACCCTATCCTGAACTGCTCTTACAAGTATTATAGAGTCATTTACCACAATTCCAGATAATCCTAATAAGCCAACCATTGAAAGTATGGTTACGTCGTGACCAAGAACTAAATGTCCTAGAACAGCTCCTATCGCTCCAAAAGGGATAACTGCCATAACAAAAATTGGTATAGAATAGCTAGAAAATACTGCTGCTAAAATTAGATAGATCGCAGCCAGACCAACCATTCCACCAATTTTCATATCTGCTAATGTATTCGCCTGCTCTTCTGCCTTCCCTTTGAAAGTAATATTTACATTATATTTTAAAGCAATATCGTGAAGTCCTGAATTTTTTGCACTGCTAAGGATTTCATCGGTATTACTGATAGACTGGTCTATTTCACCAATGACAGAAACCATTCTTAGACCATCTTCACGCTTTATCTGAGCGAAGCCTTGTGCTTCACGGAAGTCTACTATCTCTGATAGAGGGACAAATACGCCTTCTGGAGATCTAAGATACAACTTCTTTATTAAAGATTCTTTCATTTCTTCACGTGGCAACCTCACACTTACTAAAACTTCCTCATCTCCCCTTGGGAAACGCTTCGCGACAGTACCTTCAAATGCATTACGGACTTGCTGTCCAAGACTATCTGTCGAAAATCCCAATGCCTTACCTCTTGGCGTTACTTCCAAAATCATCTCTGTTTTTCCGTAAGGCAAATCATCCTCTAGATTACTAACACCCGGGAAACGATATATTAATTCTTTGACTTCTGATGAAGCCATTTTTAATGAGGTCAAATCTGATCCTGTAATACGAATATCTATTTCACGACCTGGTGGACCTGCTTGTTCTTCAAAAATTGAAAATGACTCAGTCCCAGACATTAACCTGGTTTCAGCTCTCCATGTTTTGATAAACTGCTGTGTTCGGATATGTCTCGAGTCCGAAGGAATTAATTCTACTCTCATTCCTGCAATATGATTGCCATTCATTTTTATTGGATTATCTTCTCTCCCAACGCTCTGCCCAATCTGACCAAAGCTCATCACAACTAATTCGCCCGGGCTTACCCCCAATTGAGATTCGGCGACTAAAAGAGAGCGCTCTAACTCGGCAATCATTTGGCGAGTCTCTGACCGATCAGTGCCCTCTGCAAAAATTACATTAGCGTAAACTGTGTCAGATTCTGGAGAAGGAAAGAAAACAAAATCCAGTCTTCCGCCTGATATAATTCCAAAAACTATAATTATTAAACCCAAACCACATGCAATAGTCAGGTACCGCCACTTTAAACACCCTGTGACTAAGCGGTCAAAAGTATTATCACGAAATGAATTAAAACGAGGATTAAACCATCGCGCAAACCTGTTCTCAGATGATGGATTTTTTTTCAAAGCCATTCTCAAATGCCCAGGTAATATTAAGAAGCTCTCGAATAAGGAAGCTATTATCACTGCAATTATAACCATTGGAATGGCATATATAATCTGACCAATAATATCTGAGATCAGTAATAAAGGAGCAAAAGCAGCAATTGTAGTCAAAGATGCAGCCATTACAGGAGCAAGCATCCTCTTGGCTCCGGCAGTTGCAGCAACAACCGGATCATCTCCTTTTTCCCTCCGTGTTACGGCATGTTCGCCAACAACTATTGCATCATCAACAATTATACCAAGAGCCATAATTATTGCGAAAAGACTAACCATATTTATGCTCTGGCCCATTGCAAGCATTACGCCCAATGTAGCCAGCAAAGAGACTGGGATACCTATCGCAACCCAAAATGCCACACGACCAGAAAGAAAAACGAATAAAACTGCAACGACTAAAGCAAGGCCACTAGCCCCATTACGTAAAAGCAAATTTATTCTATCTTCAATCATCTCCGCCGTATCACTATACCTTTCTATTTGTATACTTGGCGGCAGAGTAGGGACAAGTTGATCAAGAAAGTTATCTAAGCGAGAAGACTGATCTAGGGCATCTGACGTTAATGCACGCCTTATATGGAGCTCTATTGCAGGGTTATTCTTACGAATAGTTTCAATACCTTTTTCATCAAATGTGTCATAAATATTCGCAATATCTCCAATAAGGGTTTTCCTCCCATCAGACGAAGAAATAACCTCAATTTCTCTCAGCTCTTCGATACTTTTAGCCAATCCAACACTTCTAACCTGTTTCTCATTGGAACCTGGCAATATACCTGATGGAACATCAATAGATGACTCAGCTATTTTTTCTGAAATATATTCCGTAGTAATATCTAGTTGACGTAAGATACCCTGCGGAACTTCAACCCAGATTTCTTCGTCTCTAGATCCAAATAGATCGACTTTATCAATACCATCAGCAAGAAGCCCTTCTCGAATTCCTTTAGCTAGAGATTTCAAAGAACCTTCAGAAAATGGCCCGGATACAACAAGCCTAGCAATAGTTTCATAATTATATATTCTCTGAATAATTGGTCTTTCACTACCTTCTGGTAGGTTGTTTATCTGCGACATAGCTGTTTCCACATCAGCTAGAGCGGTCTGCATGTCTGCACTCTGCTCAAACTCAATGGCTACCCAACCTCCACTTTCTGAAGATTGAGAAACAACTCGCTTTACTCCATCGATAAATCGAACTTCAGGCTCAACTATACTAATAACATTTGAGTCAACATCCTCAGCAGCAGCACCGGGCCAGTTCACTGAAACCGTTACCCAATTTATGCTAAATGTTGGAAAAAACTGAGTGTTCAGTTTAGCAAAAGCTACTACTCCAATAATGATAAATGAGACCATCAAAAGGTTTGCAGCAGTACGATGGCGCACAAACAAATCAATTAGGCCTTGTTTCTGCACTCCCCTATGCCTCATTTTCTAAATTAAATTGCGAGAAAATCATTTAATTCTAACTTTCAGCTCTGGTCCAATTTCAGAAAATCTACTAGTTACTACATACTCGCCATCCTGTAATTGACCACGAATTATAACCATACGATCAAAACGAGCGAGCAAAGTCACCTGACGCTTGGTCAAACGATTATTTTTTACTACATACACCGTATTATCGTTATATAGAACGCTCTCAGGAAGCTTTGCTGACTTTCCGTATACTGGCCCTGAAACAACCACTTCAACAAATGTCCCAGGACGAATCTGAATATCCTCACGAGAAGTATCTACTGCTGCATAAACTCTCAAACCCCCAGTTTGAGCCTCAACCTTTCCTGAAATTCTCTCTATTACAGCGGGAAACTTGAAGACTCTTCCTCCGACTCTCCAAAAAACTTCTGCTAAACGGCCCTCCAAAGCTGTATCATCATCAGAATCAAGAATTCTTCCATACTCAGCATCAGATAAATAAAAGCCCACTTCCAATGAATTGGAATCCAACAAACCGGCCACTCTATCGTTAACACTAAGCCGCTTACCTATAGTAGCCTCAGTATCTGTTAAATAGCCTTCAAAAGGAGCTCTAAGAACTGTTTTTTCTAAATCATTTTGGGCTCTACTTAGAAGAACCCTTGCCCGAGTAATCTCTGCTACTTGTCCTTCAATTCGTGCAGCCAAAGCCTGCATGGACTCAAGTGATAAGGATACCTGACGGTTTCTTTCACTAACCAATAACTCAGCATCATCAACATGTTTTTCTGACACTACATCCTTTGCAAATAGTTGTTTTCTTCTATCGAGCTCACGAAGCGCCAGGTTAAGTTGAGCTTGGCCTTCAACTATTGCAATTTCCTCAGCTCTATATTGGGCCCTATACTCACTCAGACGTGCCTGTGAGGCAACCAAGACAGCTTCTGATTCACTCACTGCCGATTTGAATACAAAAGGATCTATACGTACTAGCATTTCTCCAGAGCGCACTAAGCCGCCATCTTTAAATGCGGAACTAACCTCAATAACTTCTCCAGAAACTAAGGCGCGCATATCAGCATCGCGCTCAGAAAGAATTTCCCCATATGCGCTAATCGGTGAATCCTGATCCCCAATAATTACTAACTTGGTATCGACTAGCCATTCTTTCTCTTCAGGTGGAGAAAGAGTAATTTGTGGTTTAGTAGCTAAAAAATAGCTAGCAATCAGTACTGCAAGTACTAAAACCAGAATTGGTGTAATTCTTCGCAGCCACTTTCTTGAGATCTTCATGAGAGACTATCCAATACTAGAAATATTAAAACTAATCAGACAACATGAAATGTAAACATGCTGTAATGTCTTGTCAGCTAGCTTTACCTCGGTCACTATAAAATGATCCGAAAGCGAAGAAGACTGATCTTTTGTTGGAGGCCGTATGCCAAATAAATTGTATTCCCCTACTGAAATGATAGAGACTCTTATATCATTTAATACAACCAGTTACTTATCAAATATGGAAATGATAAACTTTATTAAGGACTATTTAGAACTCCATGGAATAGAATCAACCCTTATACCCAATGAAACAAATAGAAAAGCAAATCTTCTGGCCTCAATTGGACCTAAAGAGTTACCTGGTATAGTCCTTTCCGGGCATACTGATGTTGTTCCAGTAGATGGCCAGGATTGGTTGTCAGACCCCTTTTCAGTAGTAGAAAGAAATGGCCGTTTATACGGTCGTGGCACAGCCGACATGAAAAGTTTTTGTGCAATAGCTCTTGCTCTTATCCCTAAAATAGTATCCAGACCACTTAATATACCAATACACTTTGCATTTTCTTATGATGAGGAGGTTGGATGCCTTGGGGCACCGAGTATGATTAAAAATTTGACAAATCTTCCCACACAACCAATGGCATGTATTGTTGGTGAGCCAACTAATATGGAAGTAGTTAATGCTCATAAAGGCGTATTTGGTTTTCACACTACAGTCAAAGGTTTTGAACAACATTCCAGTGCAACTCACTTAGGCGTCAATGCAATTCAGTATTCTGCTAAACTAATAAGTTTTCTTATGCAAATAGGCGATCAAATGAGGAACGATAGAATAGAACCCAATAGTGGGTTTAGCCCACCCTATACGACTGTACATGTTGGGTTGATAAGTGGTGGCACAGCTCAGAACATCATTCCAAAGGAGTGTACATTTAGTTGGGAATATCGCCTAGTGCCAGGGTCAGACCCAGATGAAATAATTAATCGGTTTCAGGAATATATAACTGAATCAATTCTTCCTGAAATGCAGTATGTATACCCAAAAGCTTCGATTAAAACTGAGGCAAAAACCCGAGCTCCTAACTTAATTCCCAATAAAGAATCATCTCTCCAAGAGCTAGTGTTGAAACTGGCACAAAAAAATAAGACCGGGGTAGTCTCATTTGGAACTGAGGCAGGCCTTTTCCAATCTGCAGGGATTCCTACAGTAATCTGCGGCCCCGGTAGCATTAATGAGGCTCATAAACCAAATGAATTTATTGAGTTATCACAGATAAAAGAGTGCAATGATTTTCTTGTAAGATTATTAGAATTTTGTAGAAATACCAAATTGTATGAAACTTATTGATCTAGTACTATTTTAGATAATCACTTAAGTATTTTCTTAAAGACTGCTCCATTGTGGCGTTAAAATCATTCATTAGAGCTGCAGTAAGATCAAAATAAACCATATCTCTATCATTAAGTGATGCACCCTCTGGAAGGGTTCGGGAACGCTCTGCTTCTGCATTTGCATATAAATCTTGAGTGATTCCATTACGAAGAATTTTAAAACTAACTTCTATACGTGCTTCAATTTTCTCTGCCTGCTCAGTAGTAAACCAACCCTCAATAGTCTGATTAGTCTCAAGTTCATAACTCCTCGCGCTAGCATCAATAATAGAAATTTGCAAAACGCCGTTATCACCAACTGCTTCAACCCTATCCCTAACCCATCTTTTTATTGCGACGATGGGCGGAATCGGAAAATTATGTTCGATATTTGGGCTAATTAATGGTGATCGATAATTCTCAACAACTTCAATATGCCCAACATCAAAAGCTATTATAGGTAAATGAGAAAATGCCATTTCCTTAAATTCAGGACGCTTCACCGTAGTAGTACAACCAGAGAAAATTAATAGTACTAAGCTAAAAGCGGTAATTACAAAAAATCTAAGTGAAAAACTACTCACCTATATGCTCCATTCATATAACACTAGATTACCTAAAAATTAGACTAGCCTATGATATCAACTTGATATTAATGCGTCGAGAGACGACACATCAAAAGTATGCACAGAGTTACAAAACTGACACACCATAGTTAATACTCCATTCTTGACCATTTCCTCTATTTCCTCTCTAGGTAATGTTGATAATACCCTTTCGCATCGATCACGAGAACAGGAGCAACCAAACCTTATTTTCTGCGCCTCTAAGCCCCTCACACCCTCATTATGAAATAAACGGAAAGCAAGCTGATCTGCAGATATTTCTTCATCTAAAAGCTCGCTAATTCTCATACTACCCATAAGAATAACAGCCCTATCCCAGTCCTCTTTATCTAAATCTAAGATATATTTATCAGATACCTTATCCCCACCTTCCTCAAGAGGCATTTTTTGGACCATAATTCCTCCAGCCCGCCAACCCCGTTCGGTGTATTCTGCAGCAAGTATAATGTCTGTCTTTACCTGAACTGATTGGAGAAAATATGACTTTGCACAAGACGCCAGCGAATCTCCTTTTAATTCAACTACGCCTTGGTATGATTGCTTATTTTTATCTTGGTCTATGGTTAAGGCCATATATCCCGAGCCTACTAGATCGTTAAAACTCAAATTATTAAAAGAAAAATCTGAGTTTGATACCTTGTCATAAGATTCGTCATAATTGGCATAACCCCTTACCACTCCACTATTTGAAATATCGGCCACTAACATGCCCAATGGTCCATCAGAATGTGTCTGAATTTTAAGATTACCATCAAACTTTATTGTTGCGGCTAACATTGATCCGAGAGCCAAAAACTCGCCTAGAGCAAGGGAAATATTTTTAGGGTAGTTATGCTGCTTTATAGCCCTATCAAGCTCAGTTCCTAGTTTTACAATACGTCCGCTAATTGAAGAAGATCCCAACAAGAAAGGTAACACTAAATCTCCGGTTTGACTCATAAATTCTGCGCTTTAGAACAATCCATCAGGTGCAAGACACCAGAGTAGAATTGCCTTTTGTACATGCAAACGATTCTCGGCCTCATCAAAAATAACTGATGCTGCCCCCTCCAGAACTTCTTCTGTTACCTCCTGGCCTCTTTTAGCAGGAAGACAATGCATAAAAATTGCACCATCTGCTGCTGCTTCCATCTTCTTACTATCAACCTGGAAAGGCTTTAATAAATCAATAGATTTACTTTGCTCATCAGATAAGGACACCCAAGTATCTGTTACCACACAGTGCGCACCTTTTACTGCAGCTATAGGATCCTCGGTTATTTCTATAGTTGCACCCATGCTTCTTGCCCAATCTACGATTTTCTTCTGAGGCCTTAAGCTATCTGGACAACCAATTTGCATGTCAAAATTAAATTGCGCAGCAGCTTGAATCCATGTTGCTGCAACATTATTACCGTCACCAAGCCAAGTTATTTTTTTTCCAGAAATTGGCCCTACATGCTCTTCAAATGTAAGAATATCAGCTAACAGCTGACATGGATGAGTTCTATCTGTAAGCCCATTTATAACCGGGATACTCGAAGCTGCAGCAAGTTCTTCTAGAGAATTATGACGGCTCGTTCTAAGGACAATTGCATCAACATATCGTGAAAGTACTTGCGCTGTATCACTCAGACTCTCCCCTCGTCCCAACTGTAAATCCGAAGGTGATAATGCTACTGCACGTCCACCCAGTTTTGACATTGCAACATCAAAAGAAATTCGCGTGCGAGTTGATGGCTTTTCAAAAATCATGGCCAAAGTTTTCCCAGCAAGTGAATCCTTAGCACTTAAGATATTATTTTTAAGTTCTTTCGCACACTGAACCAAGGAGCGAAGCTCTGCAGGATCAAAAGTATCAAGGTCTATAAAATTTCTCGGCAAGATCAGCACTCCAATCGTTGCAATGCCTTACTAACAGCAGTACAAGCCTCATTAACTTCTAATTCGTTTATAATTAGTGGTGGTAGAAATCTAACAGTATTGCCCTCTGCACCAACTGAAAGTAATTTTTGTTTCCTAAAAGCTGATATAACATCTCCAGCTGGGATTAAACACTGAAGGCCTACCATTAAACCTCTTCCTCTGATTTCACTTATTATACTACTCCTCTTAATAACTTCCTGTAAGTTACTAACTAAGATATCTCCTACATTAGTTACATTCTGCAAAAATTCTCTTTCATCAACTATGTCTAAAACAGTATTAGCTATAGCACTCGCCACCGGGTTGCCACCAAATGTTGAGCCATGCGTGCCTGGTATAAATGCATTACCTACTTCCTCAATAGCCATGCAAGCACCTATAGGAAAACCGCCCCCAAGAGCTTTTGCAGTTGCCATGATATCAGGTTTAACTCCTGACCATTCATGAGCCCACATACGACCACTTCTTCCAACTCCACACTGAACTTCATCAAAAATTAATAAAAGATCATTTTTATCACATATCTCTCTTAATTCTTTCAAGAATGAATCACTTGCCACATGAATACCTCCCTCACCCTGAATTGGCTCAACTAATATTGCCGCTGTCTCAGAGTCAATTACAGAACGCACAGCTTCAATGTCTAAAAAATTTACTTGTGTAAAACCATCAAAAACCGGCCCGAAGCCTTTAAGGTACTTTGGTTGCCCCGAGGCTGCTATTGTTGCAAATGTACGGCCATGAAAACCATTACGAAAAGAAATAACCTTCCAACGATCTTTTGCACCAGAAGAATTATGATAAATACGCGCAAGCTTTAGTGATGCCTCTACTGCTTCAGCACCAGAGTTACAAAAGAAAACCTTATCAGCAAATGAATTTTTACATAGTCGCTCTGCTAACTTTGACTGAGATTCAATAGTATACAAGTTAGAAACATGCCAAAGCTTTTCTAACTGTTTGTTTGCTGAGGCAAGCAAAGCCGGATGAGAATGACCTAAACTAGTCACAGCTATCCCACTTGCAAAGTCAAGGTATCGATCTCCTTCTGGAGTATATAAGTATGAACCTACGCCCCTATCAAAGCCTAGCTCAAACCGACCATAATTTGCCATCAAATTTGAAGACATTAATACACTCCATGCCGTTTCAACCAAAAAGCTAGCAAGTCTAAAGAATTATGCCGCTCATAAATAATTTATGTCTTTAATCTCCAGCCTCTTTTAATTATTCTATGGACTATTATACAAAGTATAATGTTAATTCCTAAAACTATAAAAATTCCAGCACTTATAGAACCATCAGAATCTCCGATAAACCCATAACGAAATCCATCTATAAGGTAAAAGAATGGATTGAACTGACTCGCAGTAAAAAATGGCTCTGGTAATCTGTGTATCGTATAAAACGTCCCCGACAAGAATGCTAGTGGAGTAATCATAAAGTTTGTTACAGCCGCTAATTGATCAAATTTTTCTGCCCAAATTGCTGTGATAACTCCCACTAGAGAGAGAAGAAGACATCCCATTACTGAATAATATATTAGTAATATTGGTTGATACAATTGTAAATCAACAAAGGGGAGCATAACTAAGGATAAAACCAAACCGCATATCAAACCCCGGGTTACTCCGGCTCCAACAATCCCAGCTAACAACTCAAAAGCATTAAGAGGGGGCATCAATATGTCCACAACGTTCCCCTGGATTTTAGCTAACATTAGTGATGAGGAAGTATTGGAAAAACTATTCTGCATCATAGTCATCATTATTAAACCAGGAGCCATAAAAGTAAGAAAATTAACTCCATCAATTTGTATAAACGAATTGCCAATTGCCAAAGAAAATATTGCTAGAAATAACATAGATGTAACGGTAGGAGCCAATACTGTTTGTAGAGTCACCTTTAAAAATCTCCTACACTCCTTTAAATAAAGAGTGCGCATACCAAGCCAATTTATAGAACTCATGGCCCCAGACATTCTCATTTAATTCACTTTCACTAATATTAAATAGTTTAGAGATTAAAAAACTGATTTCCTTTGATGCGGGTCAAAGAATAGATAATCTACATCAACTTGCGAGACAAGCTTAGTAGTAATATTTCTATTTATTATTATAATTTATACCTTGATCTAATTGACTGTATAAATTTAACTTAATTGTGCCATACTGCTAATAATTTTTATGAGAATCAAAGCAACAGAAATCTGGAGAAAAGATTAGAGTAATGTCTTTTTGAGAGGAAGAAGCAATATGTCAATTATAATATATCATAATCCAAGGTGCTCTAAATCTCGACAGACACTTGCTATATTAGATAAAAATGGATCACCATATACTGTTGTTGAATACCTCAAGAATCCTCCTAGTGTAAAAACCTTAAAACTTATTCTAAATAGGCTAGATATGGGGCCAAGAGATATCATGCGCAAAAGTGAAGCTGCTTATAAAAACCTTGGATTAAGTGACCCTAAATTTCCTAAAGACAAGTTAATAAAAACAATGTCAGAATACCCTGAGCTAATAGAAAGGCCTATTGTCATAAGAGGAGAAAAAGCTGTGATTGGCCGACCTCCCGAAAATGTCCTCTTGTTATTAAAATAATTTATAGAAACTAAACATTGGGCTCAGATGTGATTATAGATCAGAATCAAATTCTACCAATCGTCTTTCATCCACATTATGTGACTGCCCTACCGCCTGGACATAGATTCCCTATGGAAAAGTTTGGGCTCATAAAAGATAAACTTATAGAGGATAAAGTTATCTTAAAAACTGAGGTTTCAACTCCTCAACCAGCCACTCTATCACAATTGAGCCTCGCACATGAAGATCAATATATTGAAAAAGTGATTCATTGCCGTTTGGATAAATCTGCAGAGCGTCGTTTAGGATTCCCGTGCACACCAGAGATAGTAAGAAGATCTAGAGCGGCTGTAGGTGGAACAATTCTGACATCTAAATTAGCCCTTCAGTATGGGATAGCATGTAATACAGCTGGGGGCAGTCATCACAGCCACCCTGGCCACGCAGCTGGATTTTGCGTATTTAATGATGTAGCTGTGGCTATAAAAAATCTTCAATACAATAAAAAAATCAAGCAGGCACTAGTTGTAGACCTTGATGTACACCAAGGTGATGGCACGGCTTGTTTTTTTCGTGATGACCCATCTGTTTTTACATTTTCAATCCACTGTGAAGACAATTACCCAACAGAAAAGCAAGTAAGCGATCTTGATATAGGACTTCCTAAAGGCGTAACTGATGAAGATTATATTAAGTGCCTAGCGACTAACTTACCAAAAATTATTCATAAATCTAAACCCGATATAGTATTCTTTAATGCCGGGGTAGATGTCCATAAAAATGATAAGCTTGGTAACTTATCTCTTAGCAACGAAGGGATTCAAATAAGAGATTGGATGACTATCAAGATATGCTTAGATAATAGAATACCAATTGCTTGTGTTATTGGAGGAGGATATGAAACTGATATTAATCAACTAATATATAGACACACAATAGTCTACCGTTCTGCACAGACTGCCTTAAAAGAATTAATAGACAAAAATAAAAATAATAACTCTATTTTGCAATCTGCAATGCTCAAATATCAGGAGATTAAAATATGAAAGCTGCTATTATCCATAATTATTCTGAGGGTTTTTCAAGTCTTTCATATGAAGAAGTAGAAACGCCTAAGCCGGGAGTCGGTGAGGTTTTAATCAGAGTAAAAGCACGCGCAGTAAATCACTGCGATACAGACCTTCGTAAAGGTATATTTGGTATAGAGCAGCCATTTCCATGGGTAATGGGTGTAGATGCATGTGGTGAAATAGCTGAGTTGGGCGATGGAGTATCAAATTTTTCTATTGGAGATCGAGTTGCTCCCCATTTCCTTTTGACCTGTAATACTTGTCAAAATTGTTTGGAAGGAAAAGAAAATATTTGTGAAAGAGCTGAAATTCTTGGTGTCACAGTTTGGGGGGGTTATGGAGATTATTTAAAATGCAAATCCACAGACTTAATTCGCATACCCGAAACACTAAGCGATATTGATGCAGCAGCAGGCCAACTACCTTTTGCAACAGCTTGGGAGTCGTTAATAGTAGCAGCAAGCCTTTCTGCAGGTGAAAGTGTATTGATTACCGCAGCTGGCGGTGGTGTTGGGTCCGCAGCCATTCAAGTTGCAAAATTAGCGGGAGCAAGAGTTATCGCTGCTGCTGGAGAAAGTTCAAAACTTGAAAGGGCAAGAGCCCTTGGGGCCGATGAAGTAATAAACTATACCACTGACAATATAGAAGATTGCTGTAAGGATTTAACAAATGGCCGGGGTATAGACTGTGCATTGGAGATGATAGGCGGAACCATCCTGAAACAAACAATAGGTGCCATAACCCCTGGAGGGCGGGTTGTAGTTATTGGCGCTCATGGAGGAGAACAAGTAGAAGTTGATTTCGTTGAATTTTTTAGAAAACACATAACTGTTCACGGTGCAGGTAGATCAACAAAAGCACACGCCAGCAAAGTCCTAAGTTTAATGGCTAATAAACAACTAATACCTGTCATTCATAAGACATTCCATCTATCAGAGGCAGCTGAAGCCCATAAATTAATGGAAAGTAGAAATTTCTTTGGACGAATGATTCTAACTGATAAAGATTCCATATAATTATCTAGTTACTCTTGTGACTTGCCTAAAACTAAAGATGGGTTCTATTTAATTATAGAGTCAATTAAATACCTGGCCAGAAAGATTGGAGAAGCAAATGACTACGGTAGAAAGAACTATTAGCAATCAAGTTAATGATGTATTTGAAGATATAAAGCAGACCAGAAATACTGACTACATAAATAATTTCTGGAAAGATTTATCGCACGATGAGAAATCCTTGGAAGAAACCTGGTCACAAGTTAAAAAAATAATGTCCGATGGAAAAATATCATATCTTTATAAAGAGATGATCTATGTTGCCGTTTCTATAATGAATAATTGTGATTACTGCATTCATACCCATACTCTGGCAGCGCGTAAAGCTGGAATGACCGACGAAATGTATAGCGAATTTATGCAGGTAGTACTACTTGCAAATAAAACAAACGCTATGGCTACAGCTATGTCTTGCGAAGTTGATGAAAGATTTGATGTGTCGAAAAGGAAAGAGGTTTAATTATGAGTAACATTTTAAAGAATAAAATTTATGACATTAGTGTAGAGATAGGCAAGGAACATGTGGACTTTCCTGGTGATACTGAATACGACAGAAATCTTATATTAAATTCAGAAGATTCGTTTTGTAACTTATCAAAAATTGAGATGAGCTGCCATACAGGTACACATCTTGACGTTCCGTATCATTTTTACACTAAAGGAAAAACCCTTAATCACTACAAAGTCGAAGATTTTATATTCCATGTACATGTAATAGAAATTATGAACCCCAACGCAATAACTGTTGAAGATGTCGCCTGGGACAGAGTAAAGCCTGGAGACGGAGTCTTATTCAAAACACGAAACTCAAGAGATGGGCTCGTAAAATCTGCAAAATATGTTCCAGATTACGTCTATCTTACTCCCGAAGCAGCAAAAAAAGCCTGTGATATCGGCACTTCTGTCATTGGTATTGATTATATAACCATTGAAAAAAGTGACGACGATAAATTTCCAAGCCACCTAGAAGTACTAGGCAATGAAGTTATAATTGTAGAAGCTATCAACCTGGAGTCTATACCTGAAGGGGAGTATACACTCATGTGCTTACCACTAAAATTCAATGGAGCTGAGGCATCACCAGTGAGAGCTATACTGATAGAAGTATAAGAATAGTTAATGAATAAAATTGTAACAGATATTTTAGTTATTGGCGGCGGTATTGCAGGAGCATCAGTAGCGGCGAGTCTTATTACAAGAACAGATGTCTGTTTAGTAGAGGCTGAGGAGAACTTGGGATACCACTCAACAGGTAGATCTGTTGCCGTTTATGCAGAATCTTATGGGTCTAGAATTATAAGACAGCTAACAAAAAAAAGTTCTCCACTATTTAAAAAAGCCGAGAAAGACCTGACTCAGAATATACTCAGCTCCAGGGGTTTTTTGTTCATCGCACGCGAAGATCAAAGTGCAGAACTAGAAAAACTTAATATTGAGCTAAATGAGAGTCTTAAAGTGTCTAAACTTGGCAAAAAAGAGGCCCAAGAAATAGTGCCCGCCCTTCGTTCCGAATATTTATCTCAAGCGCTTTACCATTCTGAAGCACAGGACATAGATGTTTCGTTACTACATAACTATTATATACAGAGACTTAAAGAAGCTAATGGGACTATTCACATGTCTCAGAGGGTAAAAAAAATAGATAATTCATCTGGCCAATATATAGTTGAATGCGATTCGCTTATCATATATTGCAATAAAATTATTAATGCTGCCGGCGCTTGGGCGGATCAAGTGGCAGAGTTAGCTGGGTGTAAAAAAATTGGACTTAGGCCCTTACGAAGGACTGCATTTTCATTTGATGAAAAAAAATGGCAATACTCAAACTGGCCTGTAGTGATTGACTGCGAGGAAAATTTTTACATAAAGCCGGAGACCGGATCAATTATAGGGTCACCAGCAGATGAAATAAATGATGTTCCGAGAGATGTTTATCCTGAAGAGTACGATATTGCTTTGGGAATGGATCGTATTAAAAATGCTTTAGATTTTGAAGCAAAGTCAATTGGTTCAAGTTGGGCAGGCTTGAGAACTTTTACACCTGATCGAGACCCTGCTGTTGGTTTTGATTATCAACACAAAGATTTTTTTTGGTTAGCTGGACAAGGCGGTTACGGCATTCAAACAGCCCCTTATATGGGAGTGCTTGCAGCAGATATGATATGTCCCGGAACCTATTCACCTAAAAGCGAGGAAAATGAACTTAAAAAATCCCTTGATCCCAATAGATTCTTTAAAAACTAAACAGCTTATACATTTATCTGAATAGATTTTTATATATACTAACTCTTATTATAAATAAAACTGAAATAACTTTTTCGTATTTTATTACTTTATCAATTATTAAATAATTTTTTCTTTTATCAACATAATTCAGGAGAATAATAATGGCCTTTGTTACAGTCTCAAATTGGACTATGGATAATTATGATGAATCTATGATTGAAGTTGCACAACAAAAGTTTGTGCCCATGATTAAAGCACTTGGAGCTACCAGCGTTAGTATGGTTAGAACAGGTGATTTATCTATGATGGTTATTACACATTATGCTGACTCACAAACAGCTAAGACCGCCTCCGAAAAAATAGATGATATCCGCTCACAAGCAGCTGCTGAATTTTCCATGAATTTAGAATCAGCACAAGCTGGTGAAGTAATAGCCGGAGGATAAAAGAAACTATAAACTTAAACTGTTATATTACTCAATTTGGATGAAAGCAGCGGACTCTATTAATTGTTATTAATTGTTTTGGCGCGCCCGGAGAGATTCGAACTCCCGACCCACGGCTTCGAAGGCCGTTGCTCTATCCAGCTGAGCTACGGGCGCTTTTTTCATAATAAATCAATAAAACCTTAATATGGGCAAAAATCCTATTGATGTTGGCGCGCCCGGGAAGATTCGAACTCCCGACCCCTAGATTCGTAGTCTAGTGCTCTATCCAGCTGAGCTACGGGCGCAAAATTTTATCTCTAGTTTGTAATATTATTGCATCAGCAACAGAAGACACTAACGAAATAGGAAGATACCCGCAAGTGAAAGGAATCTGGGCTTTAATAGCAATAAAATACTTAGAAAATGACCTATTACTCAAAATAATGTCTAAAAAGGATGAAATTACTCCTAAATGGGCTCTTGTGAGGAATCGCTGAGAAGGTTAGTATCCGCGCATCGGGCAAGTAAAAATTAACTTATGCTGGCCCGGTAAGCGGTTTAATGACAAATGGCTGAATATAAAGATGACTTCTTTTCGACCAATATTGGGCTTATCCGCAGCAGCATTGCTACTTGCAGGGTGCTCTCTAGATGATATCTGGCCTTCACTAAGCGGCGATGAGCCTAGTGGCCAACCATTAATAATAGCAACCCCAGATGAAGGGCCTAGCTCAGAAACAATCTTTAATGAGCCCGCAAATGACCTACCACCACTTAGTGTGGAGTCCAAAAGCTCTATTTCAGACTCTGACAGACAAATACCTGGAGCCCCATCGACCGGTACATACGTAGGAAGCAAAGTCGAACAGTTCAGAGACGAGCTAAACGATATGCATATGTCGGTGGTAACCAGAAAGGAACAATATCTGGCAGTCCGCAACACAGCCAGGCAGAATGCCCAAAGTTATTACGCCACAGCAGCAGCAATAACAGCCAGGCTGCAAGTTGGCTCAACTCCAGGCAACCCCATTCTGAGTAGCCAATGGAATGCGGCTCAGAGTGAGCTGGATAGACTACTAACAGATGTAGCAGCATTAAACGCTCTGGGTAACCAGGTAGCAGCAGACTCTGCTATGGCAGCATATTTACTTGATGCCGTAAGAGCAACCTATAGCCTTCAAGGCGCAGTTGATGAAGACCATAAACGTCTGGCTCTAATAGAGGATAAGACTAATAGCACTCTAGTGATCATTAATCGTCTACTTAGTGGATTACGCGAGACCACTGATCGCTTTACCCATTATGTAAATGCTGAGAGAAAAAATCTTACAACACTGGCACTAGCAATCAAAAACGGTGAGTATTTAGGCCCAAGCCTTTCTAACCAAACCGGCTACATTCCCCCAGCGAAAGTAGCTTCAATGACCAATCCAGGCAACGCTGAAAAGATAATATCAGAGAGACGCCCGCTTATAGTAATTCGATTCGATAGAAATAATGTTGAATTTAAACAAGCATTGTACAGTACTATTTCAGCCGTGCTAGAGCGTAGGCCGCAAAGTAGTTTTGATGTAATTTCAATCTCACCTAATTCTGGCCCTCCCGCGGATATAGCTTTAGCTAGCAATACGATCAAAGGCCATGCTCAGACCGTTTTAAGAGCTCTGGCGGAAATGGGATTACCTAGTAGTCGCTTGGTGCTTTCGTCCTCAACAAGCTCAGCTGTGCAAACAGGTGAAGTTCGTATTTATGCTCGATAGACAGTTAAAACGTCAAAAATTACCAAGATAAATTTGAATTTAAGGCTGGAAATCAAGTAATAGCTCATTTTTTCGATAATTGTCTGAATCAGCCTAAGTGCCGACTATGCAACATTTTCAACCCCGATCTGATACCCTCAAAGAGAATATAATTAATTTATACCTCAAAATTATTGACTTGGTTGCCACTGGCGCTTATACAGCCCACCTTCCAGCATAAATTCTATGGCAGGCTGATATAGCCAAATAATTGTTACTTTGTACTTAGGGAGTGTTACTAGTGAAACGGACTTTTCAACCAAGTAGAACTGTTCGCCGCAGAAGGCATGGCTTTCGCTCCCGTATGAAGACAGTGGGCGGCCGACGCGTACTGTCCCGCAGAAGGGGCAGAGGGCGCAAACGTCTTGCAGTTTAAGGCAAAGTAGGGGCATGAGGATCGCACAAATTAAAAAGCGGTCCGATTTTTTGCGTATTGCTGCTAAAAATCATACTTGGGCCTCCCCTGGTTTAGTTCTGCAAGTCGATAGGAATAACCTTCATACATCTCCAAATGATTCTGTATTGCGTATTGGGTATACTGCGTCACGAAGAGTAGGAGGAGCAGTAAAAAGAAATCGTGCTAAGCGAAGATTGAGAGCAACAGTGGCTCGTGTTATGCCATTTCATGCTAAGGTAGGCTATGACTATGTTTTAATTGCTAGAGCAAAAACTAATGACAGAAATTTTAGCGAACTATCAGAGGATCTATTTAAGGCACTAGAAAAAACAGGAACCTCAAGAAAGTATATAGATATTAATATGAAAAAATCTCACGAGGGATCTCAATGAGTTTGATTGGCGCGATTCTACGTCTTTGCATTCGGATGTATCAGCTAGTAATTTCTCCCTGGCTAGTCCCATCCTGCCGTTTTCATCCTTCGTGCTCTCAATATGCCATAGATTCACTTGAAAAACACAATCTCATTAATGCAATTGCCTTAATCTTTTGGAGACTTTTAAGATGTCACCCATTTGGCGGCCATGGATACGACCCTGCGCCAGAAGAGCCATTAATAAATTTGAAGTCAAAAAAATTCCGGAATATGGAAAGAAATAAAACATCATGTTCCTAGGCGGAGATAAACGTAATACTATTATAGCCATAGGCCTTATAGCGCTCATTCTAGTTGGCTGGCAGTTTCTTATTCCAACTCCAGAACGGACTCCGTCATCTCAGCAAAATATAAAGAATGAACAAGTAATCTCCAGCAAAGATGTAGAAGTAGAAATTACAGACGAAGAGAAAAAATCAAAGTCACTTATTACAAGAGAACAAGCGAGGACATCAGCAAATCGTGTCACAGTAGAATCCCCACGATTACATGGGTCAATTTCGCTACTTGGCGGCAGAATAGACGATATTACTCTTAAAGACTACCGAGTAGCAGTAGAAGAAGACAGCGAAGAAATTGTTCTTTTCTCACCAGATCAGACAAAGGCCCCATATTTTGCGCAGTTTGGTTGGACCCATAGTAACCCTGACGATAAAACAATACTTCCTACTAGCGATACTCTCTGGTCTTCAAACCACCTCTCGCTGACACCTGAGAGGCCTATAACATTAACATGGAATAATGGTAACGGCCTAATATTTGAAAAATTAATAAGTATTGATAGAGAATTTGCTTTTACCGTTGTGCAACGAGTTAAAAATCAAACCTCAGAAACCATCAAACTACACCCATATTCCCTACTTCGTCGCTTTGATCCTTTTGATGACTCTGTTTATTATAAGCCTTGGGGTATTTTTCAGGATGGAGCCCTAGGAAGAGTCGGAGAGCAACAGTTAGAGGCTGACTACGGAGATTTGGAAGACGGAGATGGCTTCAGCGCTACAGGAAAAAGTGGATGGCTTGGAATAACCTCAAAATATTTTCTATCTGCTCTTATACCAGAACAAAATCGATCAATTCGGGTTAAATCACATCACAAAAACCCTGCGACAAACTACCAAAACCAATATCAGGTTGATTTAATCGAAGAGGCTGCACTAGTTATCAATCCTGGAGAAAAATCCAGCGTAACTACATATCTGTTCTCTGGAGCAAAAGAAGTATCAGTTTTGGATAGCTATGAAGAGAAACTTGGTGTTGAAAATTTTGATAATGCCGTTGACTTTGGTTTTGTTTGGTTCCTATCAAAACCACTATTCTATGCCGTAGACTTCTTCTTTAGTGCGGCTGGAAATTTTGGAGTCGCTATTCTTCTGCTGACAATATGCGTTAGAATTATTTTATTTCCTCTAGCAAACAAGGCTTATGCATCAATGAGCCGCATGCGAAAACTTCAGCCGCAAATGGCAATACTTCGTGAGCGATTTGGTGATGATAAACAGAAATTAAACCAAGAAATGATGCAGCTATATAGACGTGAAAAAGCTAATCCATTGGCTGGCTGCCTCCCAATACTTGTACAAATACCAGTATTTTTTGCTCTCTATAGTGTTTTATTCGTGACGATTGAGATGCGACATGCCCCATTCTTTTGGTGGATAGACGACCTTTCTGCACCAGATCCCTCAGCATTAATAACAGTTTTTGGATACTTTGACTGGGGAGCACCAAGCTTTCTTATGATAGGAGTTTGGCCGATACTTTTTGGTATTACTATGTGGCTACAAATGAAATTAAATCCTCAGCCAATTGATCCTCTTCAACAAAAAATTATGATGGCACTACCATTTGTATTTTTGTTCTTATTTGGTCAATTTCCTGCTGGGTTAGTTGTCTATTGGACATGGAATAATGTTCTATCAATTGCTCAACAGTGGATTATTATGAGAAGAATGGGAGTCACCAAAGCTGCTCTCAAAAAAGAATCAGAGTATTTAAAACTTATAAAAGAAGGCACTGGAAAAGAACGCGAAAAAGCTATCGCTGCTCTTGACGCTAAACTGGCTAGTGATAAAAAGCGTCAAGCTGCGGCCTCCGGTGGCAAGAAGACATTTTGGGACCGTATCTTGCAAACAGGTGAGGATGCTAGAGAGCAAGCTGTAGAAAGGCGAAAAAAGCAAGATGCTAAACTTGCACAACGCAAGCGTGATTTTGATAGAAAAGTAAACGCTAAACGCCGCGGCAAGAAGCCTGCAAGGCGTAAAGCTAAGACCTCAAAAGTTGAGACAGAAGAAGATTTGACACCTAAAACTTCGCGAAAACAACGTAGAGAACAAAAAGCTGCTATTTCTGCTAAAAAAGATAACAATGAATCAAACAGAGTTAAGAAAGATTCTGCTGATACACAGTCGGGTCAGGATTCAAAATGGTCGGACAAGAAGAAAAAAGCCAACAGAGTGAAATCACGGAAATCTCGGAAAAAGCGTTAAAAAATGGTCGAATGCTATTTTCTAGAGAATGCAAATTTGTAACTGGAGCAGTTAATCTGGCTGGAATACCAGATACATCTTTGCCAGAAATTGCATTTGCCGGTCGCTCAAATGTTGGAAAGTCTAGTCTTATAAATTCTCTTACAGGAAGAAAAAATATTGCTAGAACCTCAGTCACACCCGGCCGAACCAGGGAAATCAATTTTTTTTGCTTAAACAATACAATGATGATAGCGGACTTACCTGGTTTCGGATATGCGAAAGCTCCAAAAGTGAATATAAAAAAATGGACTACTTTAGTTGAAAATTACCTAAAAGGACGAGCAAGCTTACGTCGAACGTGTCTTCTAATAGATTCAAGAAGAGGCCCTATGCAAAGCGATATTTCTGTTATGAATATGCTTGATGAGGCAGCTGTTTCTTACATTATTGTTCTCACAAAGTCAGATAAAATTAAGCCTAATTCAGTTCTAAATATGAAAAAAGTCTGCGAGAACGATTTAAAGAGTAGACCTGCAGCTTACCCATCTGTTATTGCATCAAGTTCAAAGACTGGAGATGGAATATCTTATTTACGGTCACATCTGGCAGCCCTGGCTGTCTCGACCGAAAGCATATAGAGTATTAATTATGTCTAATGATAATAAAACTAGTGATATTGCAATGAAAGAATGGCTACGAACAGCAAAAACTATTTCTGAGGCCCTGCCTTATCTCAAAGAGTTTTCTGGAGAAACTTTTGTAATTAAGTTTGGCGGCCACGCAATGGTTGATGAAGAACTTTCATTAAACTTTGCTAGAGATGTAGTGCTACTAAAACATGTAGGAATTAATCCTATTATAATTCATGGTGGAGGACCTCAAATAGACAGAATGCTTGATCAATTAGGTATAAAAACCAACTTCATAGATGGATTGAGAATTACAGACGCCAAAACTATAGAAATTGCTGAAATGGTGTTATCGGGATCTATAAATAAAGATATTGTTAGTTCTATTGGTTTAGCAGGAGGAATAGCATTAGGATTATCTGGAAAAGATGGTAATTTAATTCAATGTGAGAAACTTATTCATAAAAACTATTATGAGGAACCAAACAAAAATCCTGATCTTGGATTTGTTGGAAAACCCAAGACTATTAATACTACAGTTTTGGAAGAACTTATTTTTGCTGATATAATACCAGTCATAGCCCCTATTGGTCTTGGAGTGGATGGTAACACTTATAATATAAATGCGGATACTTGTGCAGGAGCTATAGCTTCAGCTATGTCGGCAGCAAAACTAATAATGATGACCGATGTTCCAGGTGTAATGGGACTAAATTCAGAAATTATTAATAAGATTGACGCTGAAACAGCAGAAGAACTTATCAGAAATAAGGTAATTAAAGACGGAATGATACCAAAAGTAGAAACTTGCCTAGATGCTATAAACAATAATGTAGCTGCAGCCCATATATTGGATGGTAGAGTACCACATGTATTACTGCTAGAAATATTTACTCAGCACGGCACTGGCACAATGATGCTTGATCAAAATTTAACAATTGATTCTGAATGAACACTTAATGGAAAAAAATTCTTATAGTGAAAAGTTATCAGTATCCTCTATAGATACTTGGATATTTGATCTAGATAACACACTCTATCCCTCGACATCTCACCTTTTTGATCAAATCAGTGAACGTATAGGAATTTTTGTCTCAAATTACCTTAGTATCCCCCTTGAGGATGCACGTGTCCTTCAAAAACAATATTTTTTTGATCATGGGACAACATTAAGAGGGCTCATGCTAGAGAACTCGGTAGATCCATATGAATTCTTAGATTTTGTCCACGATATTGATTTCTCGCCCCTTCAACCCGATTCTAGACTAATTGAAGCATTAGAGAAAATTGAAGGTCAAAGATTGATTTTTACTAATGCCGATGCAGCTTATGCAAAAAAAGTAACTAACCAACTTGGAATAGATAAGTTTTTTCCTAATATTTTTGATATTATTGATGCGGAATTTATACCTAAGCCGTACCAAAAGCCTTACGATCTAATAATAAAGAAATATAACCTCGATCCAAATAAGTCTATTTTCTTTGAAGATATTCTTCGAAACCTTGGACCAGCTATGCAAATGGGAATGAAGGCTGTTTGGATAAAAAACAATGGAGATTGGGCCCTTCCAGATAGTGAGGGAGTCACAGCCGATCACGAAACAAACAACCTGCCCGAGTGGATAAACTCTTTATTTATCTAGTAATTATATATACTTGTACAGTTGACATACGGTATCATTGACTAGAAATAGAAGCTCATTAATCTTAAAGTAGTTCTATTAACGGCAGAAAAACCGGGAGATAAACTTGGATATCACAGATATAAAGCAAAATGTAGAAATGGCATGGGAAAAAAGAGAATCAATCTCACATCATACGGATGGAGAGACTCGTAAATCCATTGAAACAACTCTAAAACTTTTAGATGATGGAAAACTTAGGGTATCTGAGAAAAAAAATGGTGAGTGGATAGTCAATGAATGGTTAAAAAAAGCTGTCCTCCTATCCTTTCGATTAAATGATATGGCTAAAATTTCTGGTGGGCCCGGTGAAAATTCTCATTGGTTTGACAAAGTTAAATCAAAATTTTTAGATTGGGATGAGGAAAGTTTCCGTAGCTCTGGATTTCGCGCCGTACCGGGCTCTATAGTTCGACATTCAGCTTATATTGCACCGGGCGTAGTTTTAATGCCTTCTTTTGTTAATCTTGGCGCTTACGTTGATGAAGGAACTATGGTTGATACATGGGCAACCATCGGTAGTTGTGCACAAATTGGAAAAAATTGTCATATATCTGGAGGAGCAGGTATTGGAGGTGTTTTAGAACCTCTACAAGCAAGCCCAGTAATTATTGAGGATGATTGCTTCATTGGCGCCAGGAGTGAAGTTGCTGAAGGAGTAATTGTTGAACAAGGCTCAGTATTGTCTATGGGAGTTTATATTGGAGCATCTACTAAAATTATTCACAGAGATTCTGGGAAAGTAATTTATGGTCGTGTGCCGCCGTATTCAGTAGTTGTCCCAGGAACATTACCAAATAAAACTGATAAAGAAGTTAACATGAGTCCAAATCTTTATTGTGCCGTTATTGTGAAACAGGTTGATGCAAAAACTAGATCCAAAACCTCAATCAATGAACTATTACGGAGCTAGGGTAGGTGAACAATTTTTCTGACCCCTTAGGGCTTGCCCAAGCATTAATTCGCTGCAAAAGCATAACGCCAAAAAATGAAGGGGCCTTAGAGATAATCTCTTCCGCCCTTACTTCGCTTGGTTTTAAATGCTGGAGGTTGCCATTTTCTGAACCAGGAACACAAGATGTAGATAATCTTTTTGCACGTCTGGGCTCCAATAGACCTCATTTATGTTTTGCCGGGCATGTTGATGTTGTTCCAGTAGGGGATCTAGGGTCTTGGACATTTTCACCATTTGAAGCAACTGTTCACCAAGGTAATCTATATGGACGCGGCTCAGTAGATATGAAAGGAGCAATAGCTGCATTTGTCGCAGGACTATCTAGATATTTAGAGGAATCTGAAAACAAAAATCCTGATGGTTCTATAAGCCTTTTAATTACTGGAGATGAAGAAGGACCAGCTATTAACGGTACGAAGAAAGTGCTTAAATGGATAGAATCAAATAATCATAAAATTGATGCCTGTATAGTCGGTGAGCCTACAAATCCAGTAGAACTTGGCGATATGATCAAAATTGGCCGACGCGGTAGCCTAAACGCAAACTTAATAGTTTCAGGAACTCAGGGGCACGCTGCCTATCCTCACCTTGCAGATAACCCTGTTACAAAACTAATTTCAATGCTCGGTTGGCTTACTTCCATCTCTTTAGACAACGGTACCGATCATTTTGAACCCTCAAATATAGAGGTTACAAGTATTGATATTGGTAATTCTGCCCATAATGTTATCCCCTCTAAAGCCCAAGCAAAATTCAATGTAAGGTTTAACGACCTACATACAGGTAGCTCTCTAGTCGAAATGATTAATGATGGGTTTCAGGAGATAACCAAGGATTTTACTCTGGATACCGATATAACTGGGGAAGCTTTCATTAATAATCAAGGTGAATTTAGTTCGATAATTTCTAAATCTGTTAACCAGATTACAGGGAAAGATCCAGTATTATCCACCAGTGGGGGCACCTCTGATGCTCGTTTTATCAAAGATTACTGCCCAGTAATAGAGTTTGGACTTTCAGGAAAAACTATGCACAAAATTGACGAGAATGTCTCACTAAAAGAGCTTGAAATGCTGTCGGCAATATATCTTGATATTTTGAAGAAGTTCTTCTTATAGAACAGAAATACTTTAATCCTCAATTTAATGCAGCTGAGATTAGATTCCTTGTATAATCATGAGTAGGCTGATTAAAGATTTTCTCACTGGACCCTCTTTCTAAAACAATCCCATCCTTTAAAACTATCACCTCATGAGAAAGTGCACGTATCACTCTCAGATCGTGACTAATAAATAAATATGCTAGCCTCCTTCGTTCCTGCAGCTCCCTAAGCAAGTCAATTATCTGCATTTGAACAGTCATATCAAGCGATGAGGTAGGCTCATCCAAAACCATGAATTTTGGTTTTAGAGCAAGAGCTCTGGCTATAGCTATTCTTTGTCTTTGGCCGCCAGAAAATTCGTGGGGGTATCGGTTACGAACATCGGGGTCAACAGAAACCTCTTTTAGGGAATTTACAATAAGGTGCTCTCGTTCTGAACGATTTTTTCCAATTCCATGGACTAACATACCCTCGGTTATAATTTCAGAGACTGACATTCTTGGACTCAAAGAGCTAAAAGGATCTTGAAATACTATCTGCATATCACGCCGCAACGGCCGCATAGCCCTAAATCCTTTTTTGCTGATAACTGTTCCCTGAAAAACTATATTCCCTGAACTTTGCTGGAGTCTAAGCAACGCAAGACCCAAAGTTGTTTTTCCTGATCCGCTCTCTCCCACCACCCCAACTGTTTGCCCCTCTTTAACTACTAAGGACACATCATCTACTGCTTTAATAGACCTATCATGTCTACGAAATATTCCAGATTTTTTAGAAAAATAAACTCTCAAACTGTCACATCTAATAACTTCACGGGAATCAGATGGTGGCAGTAAAGGTACACCCTTAGGCTCAGAATCTATTAATAATTTTGTATATTCACTTTTAGGTGAGGAAAACACCAAAGAAGTTATTCCCTCTTCAAGTATATGACCGTCTTTCATCACATACATTCTATCCGATAATCCACGAACAATATTTAAATCATGAGTAATGAGAAGCATAGACATCGCAAGACGCTTCTTAAGGTCTTTCAATAATTCGAGAATCTCAGCTTGAACAGTTACATCTAAAGCTGTCGTTGGCTCATCTGCAATCAATAAATCAGGGCTACAAGATAGCGCCATAGCAATCATTACGCGCTGCCTCTGACCACCAGAAAGCTCATGAGGGTATGCATTCATTCTCTCTGAAGCAGCTCCCAGTGAAACTAATTTTAAAAGCTTCTGCGCTTCCCTCCACGCCTCGGACTTACGCAGAGCCTTGTTAACTATTAATGCCTCCGCAACCTGCCTTCCAATTGAGTGGAGTGGATTTAGTGAAGTCATAGGCTCCTGAAAAACCATAGAGATACGATTACCTCTAATCTCTCTGATAGTTTTTTTATTAGCACCAATTATTTCTTTACCATCTAGTTTAATGCTCCCACTTGGATGTTGAGCTAAAGGATAGGGTAGTAATTGCATTAAGGAGAGTGCAGTAACTGATTTCCCAGAACCACTTTCGCCCACTAAAGCGACTGTTTCACCTTTATTGATATTTAAAGTTACGCCCCTTACCGCCTCTGTCTTTTTCTTTCCAGAATTAAAAGTGACATAAAGGTCCTTAACCGAAATAAGTTTTTTATTAGAAGGCTGCATCTATAATTATCCCAACAGCTTTCGAGGATCGAACGCATCTCTTACTGCTTCACCCACAAATATTAATAGACTTAACATTAGAGCGATAACAGCAAATGCAGTAAAACCAAGCCATGGAGCCTGAAGATTAGACTTGCCCTGCTGCAGTAGCTCACCCAAAGAAGGTGATCCAGCTGGCAACCCAAATCCCAAGAAATCAAGTGCTGTAAGCGTAGTAATAGATCCGTTCAAAATAAAGGGGAGAAAAGTTAGAGCTGAGACCATAGCATTAGGTAATGCATGACGTACTATAATAGTAGAATCTCTTACCCCTAATGCCCTTGCTGCTCTTATATAATCAAAATTTCTAACCCTAAGAAACTCAGCTCTAACAACACCCACAAGAGCCATCCACTGGAATAGTAACATTAGAGAGAGAATTAACCAAAAACTAGGCTCAATAATAGCAGCTAAAGTTATAAATAGGAAAAGCTGCGGTAACCCTGACCAAATCTCTATAAATCGTTGCAGTCCAAGATCTATCCAACCGCCAAAATATCCTTGAATTGCTCCGGCTGCTATACCTACTAGAGAACTTATTAATGTAAGTGTTAGACCAAATACTACTGAGATTCTGAACCCATATATAACACGAGCCAAAACATCCCTGCCTTGATCATCTGTCCCAAGCCAGTTATCTAAAGTTGGAGGAGATGGTGCAGGCTGAGGAAGATCATAATTAATAGTCGTATAACTATAGGGTATTAATGGCCATAATATCCAACCTTCTTCATTAATTAGATCTTTAACATAAGGGTCACGGTAATCTGCTTCTGTTTGAAATTCACCGCCAAAAGTTTGTTCGCTATAGGTACTAAAGATTGGAAAATAGGTATCTCCTTTGTAGTGGACAACAAGAGGTTTATCATTGGCAATAAATTCAGAAAAAAGACTAAATAGAAAAAGCACTAAGAATATCCAAAGAGAAATATAGCCTCTCCTATTAGCTTTGAAATTTGCAAGACGCCGGCGAGTAATAGGAGATAATCTTCTTTCCCTAAAAAAAAGGATGCTTCGAGATATTCTCCACAAACTAAACATCTCGCCTCTCGAAATCGATGCGCGGGTCGACAACTACGTACATTACATCACCAATTAAATTTACAACTAAACCTATTAGAGTAAAAAAGAATAGAGTCCCAAAGATGACGGGATAATCTCTATTCATTAAGGCCTCAAATCCAAGTAAACCTAAACCGTCTAGAGAAAAAATGACCTCGATAAGTAGTGCGCCAGTAAACAAAATACCTATAAATGCGCCAGGAAATCCAGAAATAATAATCAACATCGCATTACGAAAAACATGGCGATACAATACTCGTCTCTCTGTTAAACCCTTAGACCTTGCAGTTATTACATAATGTTTATTAATTTCCTCCATAAATGAATTTTTTGTGAGCATAGTAGTAGTGGCAAAGCCACCAATAGCTAATGCTATAACCGGCAGGATAATATGCCACAAATAATCAAGAATTTTCCCTCCTATCGAGAGACTATCAAATCCTGATGAAACAAGCCCACGTAATGGAAACCAATCTACATAAGTGCCTCCAGCAAATAGGACGATGAGAAGTATTGCAAATAGAAAGCTTGGGATAGAATAGCCTCCAATGATTAGAGCGCTAGTCCACACATCAAAGCGTGTTCCATCTCTAACAGCTTTAGAGATGCCTAAGGGTATCGAAATCAAGTATGCTAGGAGTGTAGTCCACAAACCAAGAGTAATTGATACCGGTAATTTTTCGACAATTAATGATATGACAGATTGATCTCTATAAAAACTCTCGCCAAAGTCTAGTTTTATATAGTTCTCCATCATTGTTAAAAAACGGCTCCACAGGGGCTTATCAAAGCCAAATTGTTTCTCTAGATCAGCTATAAGATCTGGATCCAGTCCTCGAGACCCTCGATACTTACTAACACTTGAAGAGCTTGAAAAATCAACCAGATCAGAAACTCCGCTCCTAGATTCTCCTTGCTGCGATCCAGTTACTCTATTCGTTGCTTCAACATTTACACCTGATAGTTCCGCAATTACCTTCTCGACCGGGCCGCCTGGTGCTGTCTGAATAATCAGAAAATTGAGCACCATGATCCCGAAAAGAGTCGGAATAATTAACAATAATCTTCGAATAATATATGCAAACACTTTAGCTCTATATGACTCCCTAATTCTATCTATTAGTAGATCATTTTCTTCCTGTTAATATTAGTCTCTAGGAGATCTATAGGTACTAAGAGCATCAGTTTTATCTCTGTCAATCCACCAAGTATCGAGTCCAATAGCATATTTAGGTTTAATTTTTGGTCTATCAAAAATATCCCAATAAACAATGTGATGAACACCCTTAAACCATTGTGGAACCATGTAGTGTCCCCAAAGTAATACTCTATCCAAAGCTCTGGCAGAAACTATAAGCTCCTCTCTATTTCTAGCCCTAAGAACCCCACTAACCAGCTCATCAACTACAGGATCCATAATACCTGAAGCATTTAAAGTTCCTTTTTGATTAGCTGTCATTGAATTAAAATATGATACTAGTTCTGCACCCGGTGAAAGTTGCTGAACAAAACGACGGGTGGTCATATCAAAATCGTGCTCCTCTAGGCGCCTGATATATTGCGTGACATCAACAAGCCTAAGAGTTACGTCAATACCTAATTTTTCAAGATTTCGAGCATATGGACCTAAAATTCTCTCAAATGTCCGCTCAAAATATAGAAACTCTATTTCTAACAACTGCCCTGTCTCACTGTTTATACGTTTCCCATTGACAAGATTCCAACCAATACCATTCAGTAACCCCGCTGCTCGACGCAAATTCTTCCTGATATTTCCGGATCCGTCAGTCTTAGGTGGAATAAATTCTCTTAGAAATACACTATCAGGGACCTTTCCCCTATAAGTTTCAAGTAAGGCCAATTCGGCACCCTCTGGTAAACCAGTAGATGCTAGTTCAGAGTTTTCAAAATAACTGGACATTCTTTCATATAAACCAAAAAACAAATTTTTATTGGTCCATTCAAAATCGAAAGCAAGGGATAATGCCTCTCGCAATTCAGGATTTTTAAACTTCTCACGCCTTGTGTTGATGAAAAATGCTTGCACACCGGAAGGAGTGTTATCTTCTATAACTTCCTTTTTTAACCAACCATCCTGAACCGCCCTAATATCATATGCGGTAGACCATGTTTTTGAGGTATACTCTTCATGAAAATCATACTCACCTGCCTTTAAAGCCTCTACCATGACATCACGATCTCTATAATAATCATAAATAATTTCATCAAAATTATAGCGCCCCCTATTAACAGGTAGATCTTTTGCCCAATAGTTTTTCACGCGCCTAAAACTAATTGATCTACCGGGGTCTACTTCCTCTATTTTATAGGGACCACTTCCTAAAGGAGAAGTAAGAGTTGATTTCTCGAATATATTTTTAGAAAAAAATGTTTTAGATAACACTGGAAGACCCCCAATTATTAGTGGCAATTTACGGTTATCAATATCTGATATTCTATAAATTACTTCGGTGTCTGATAACTTATCTGCACTGATTATACCTGATAGCATAATAGCAAAATTTGGGTGCCCCTTCTCCTTTAGTATATTAAATGAAAAAATAACATCATCGGTTGTTATTTTAGTTCCATCGTGCCACCTCGCATTTTTATTTATTTTAAATTTAACCCAACTATTGTCGCTCGCACGTTCTACTGATGAGGCAATAAGCCCATACGCACTGTCAGGCTCATCAAGTGCTGAGTATAATAGTGTATCAAAAGGGAGTCCTGTACCAGCAGCCGAAACCCCCTTAAGTATGTAAGGGTTGAGATTATCAAATGAACCAACAGTGGCATATTTAACACTTCCACCTTTTGGGGCATCTAAATTAACATAGTCAAAGTGCGAGAAATTAGAGGGATATTTTAGATCCTCAAATAGCGATAAGCCATGTGTTGGTGTTTGCCCTTTAACTAAATTGGGATCAACTATTAGAACATAAAAGAAAGCCAGAAATAGTATAAAAGTTAATTTAAACACAACGCCCCTCCAAATTTTATCTTAAGATTAATGCTCTAGCCCAGAGATCATCAAGAGTTTTTACTAATCTCATTTTATACTAATGTAATTCAGTAGACGTCAAAGGCCCTGAACTGCATACTAGCTAGCATGTTAAAAAGATCAAAATATTGCTGCTCCTTCAAGCTGTGCGTTCCCGATGGTGATAACCGTGAACGTCTAGTTTGTAATGTTTGTGGTCATATAGAGTATGATAATCCAAAAATTGTGGTTGGTCTGGTAGCAATAGATAACGGTAGAGTATTACTATGTAAACGTGACATTAATCCCCAAAAAGGGTTTTGGACCCTACCTGCAGGATTTTTAGAGCATGGCGAGAGTCCTGAAGAAGGAGCCTTACGTGAAGCCTCTGAAGAAGCAAATGCTATAGCAAAAATAGAGACTCTTCTTTCTATTTATTCTATCCCAGAGATTGGTCTAGTACAGTTATTCTATAGAGCAAAATTACTGAATAAAGATGTTTCTGCGGGAGAGGAAACACAAGCTGTTGGTTTATTTAGCAAAGATGAAATTCCCTGGAGTTCTCTCGCTTTTCCTTCTGTAGAATGGGCTCTTAAACACTATCAGGAGATTGGATCAAAAAAACAATTCGCACCCTTTACTAACCCATAGGTCTATTACTCTTCAAAATATAGTTTCTGTTAGATACTATTTCCCTAATCCAAACCCATTAATGTTCTAGAAAAGTATTCGGAATCAAACGGCCTTAAGTCATCTACACCTTCTCCAACGCCAACGGAAACAACAGGTATCCCAAAACGCTCTGCTAGCGCCACTAAAACACCACCTTTAGCAGTGCCATCAAGTTTGGTTATTACAAGAGCATCAATATCTACAACTTCGAGAAATGCCTCAACCTGATTGTGAGCATTCTGTCCTGTAGTAGCATCTAATACCAATATTCTAGTATGAGGAGCTGAAGAGTCTATTTTTCCTATTACACGCTGAACTTTCTTAAGTTCATCCATTAAATGAGTTTTGTTCTGCAGCCTACCGGCAGTATCAATTAATAATACATCAATATTTTCATTTTGCGCTTTGGAGAGCGCATTAAATGCAACTGATGCAGAATCGAGTTCATTTTCTTTAGCTTTAACCAGGGTAACATTGGTTCGTTCTGCCCAAACCTGTAATTGTTCAACCGCAGCAGCACGAAATGTATCCCCTGCAGCCAGCATCACAGAAAGGCCTGAATCTTTAAACTGATGCGCAAGCTTTCCTATAGTAGTAGTCTTACCAGTTCCGTTCACACCAACTACAAGAATGACGTGAGGTTTTGCTTCCCTATCTATTTCAAGGGATTTTGCTACCGGATCCAAAATTTCTTTAATATTTTTTGCTAAGTGTTTTTTTATCTCTTCTGCGGTTGCAGCCTTTCCAAGCTTTTCCTTTGAAAGCCTTAAAACAATATCGGAAGCTGTTTCCACACCAATATCAGAAGTAATCAATAAATCCTCAAGCTCATCAAGTGAAGCTTGATTTATATCATTGCCCGAAAAAATATCACTTATCCCCCTACCCATCCGAGAAGAGGTGAGCTTAAGGCCCTTTCTTAAGCTACTCAATAGACCTGTTTTTTCTTCACTCCCCCCAGACATTAGACTGGCAAACCATATGCAATCACACCATCTGAATGACTTATAAGGGCCTCTACTACTTGTATGCCGGCGAAATTTCCTTTGACATTAACATTAGCAAAATCCTCACTTCTTCCCTTACCCTTCCCTTCAAGTAGAACGGATACTTTTGAGCCAACAAGATTTTTTAAATGTTTCTGAGCTGCTATTTTACCCTTACCACGAAGCTCAGCAGCTCTTATTTTCCTGGTAGATACAGGTATTTGAGGCATCTTTGCTGCGGGAGTATTTGGCCTTGAGGAATAAGGAAATACATGAAGCCAAGTTATCGCAGCCTCATCAATAAGTCTTAATGTATTATGAAACATATCATCTGTTTCAGTTGGAAACCCAGCTATAAAATCTGCCCCAAAAACTATTTCCGGCCTTAAATCTTTCAACTTTTTTGTAACAGAAATTACATCATTTCGAGAATGACGTCTTTTCATTCGCTTCAGGATTAAATCATCTCCAGATTGAACACTCAGGTGCAAGTGGGGCATTAATCTTGGCTCAGAAGCAAAAAGCAACATAAGATCTGGGTCAATCTCTGACGGGTCCAGAGATGATAAACGTAATCTAGGTAGTTCTGGTACAGCAGCAAGTAGCCGCCTCACAGCCTGGCCAAGTGATGGATTGCCTGGGAGGTCATGCCCGTATGATGTCAAGTCAACTCCAGTAAGTACAATTTCTCTATAACCATTAGCAACCTGCGTCCTGGCCTCTGCAACAATATCCCCCAAAGGGACTGATCTACTATTCCCCCTGCCAAAAGGAATAACACAGAATGTACAGCGATGATCACATCCTTGTTGGACTTGGACAAAAGCCCGTGCACGCCCTTCAAATCCTGAAATCAAATGGCCCGCCTGCTCTCGCACAGACATTATATCATTAACAGCTGCTAGGGGGTGATCTTGAGAAGTCAGATAGCTAGATGACTGTAATTTCTCTACGTTTCCTAAAACTCTATTGACTTCAGGAATTTTCAACCATTTCTGAGGATTTATTTGTGCAGAACATCCAGTAACAATTATATCCACATCTGGTTTTTTTCTTTTCTCTCTCCGTATTATCTGACGTGCCTGACGCTCTGCTTCAGCTGTAACGGCGCAAGTGTTAATAATTAGAGTTTTTGAAACACCCGCATCAGAAGCTTTCTTCTTAATTACCTCTGACTCGTAAGTATTCAACCTACATCCAAGAGTAATAACCTCAACCTTTTCTGTCATACTAAAGTACCGCGAAAACTTGTAGCTACGGGCCCCGTCATAATTACATGATTATCTAAGCTACGCCACTCAATCTCTAGAGAACCACCATCCAAATTTACAGATACTGAACGAGATAAAAACCCTCTTCTTACCCCCGCCACAACTGCTGCACATGCTGCAGTTCCACACGCACTAGTAACCCCAACGCCCCTTTCCCAAACTCTTAAACTGATATCATCTAGATTTTTAATCTTAACTAGACTGACATTTGCCCTCTCAGGAAAGATCTTATGATGTTCAATTTTGGGACCAATACTTTCAAGGTCTATATCATCTAATTGGTCAACAAAAAAAACGGCATGCGGATTTCCCATAGACACACATACAGGGTTATTTAGACCTTCTACAGATATATCAAGAGAGAGTGTATCTGTCTCAACAGAAAGTGGTATATCTGACCAATCTAGTTTTGGCTCCCCCATGTTGACCATTATCCTAGATTGATCTTTTCCCATAACGTCAAGGATATCTGCCTCTGTCTCTATTTTGACTTTATCTTTACCCGTCTCCAAAAGAAGTAAATAGCCAACACATCTAACGGCGTTACCACAAGCAAAGACCTCACCGCCATCAGCATTCCAAATTCTTATTGACGCATCAATTTGACTAGATTTAGCTTTCTGAATAGTAATAAGCTGATCAAAGCCAATGCCTGTACGCCTTTCTGAAAGAACTCTGACGGCCTTTTTAGATAAATCTAGGTTTTGAGCCCGCAAATCTAAAATCACGAAATCATTGCCCAATCCATGCATTTTTATGAAATTTATTCCATCCATTTTTACTTTATAAAAGCTTTAAGCCTTTAAGGCAAAGTAATGATGTGTCCATGTTATAGATTGGAATACTTGACTTATGAAGCTCCTGACCCTAATTTCCGTGCACATTCATTGATATAAGTCTCTTTGACCTCCTAGGAGGAACATCAGTCCGCGAGTTTCGTGCACTGATGCAATAGACGTTGTAACCTTGATAGTTCTTTATTTTTATAGGAGAAACTTGTGTTTGATAGCCTATCTGAGAGACTCTCGGGTGTTTTTGACCGCCTAACGCGTCGGGGCGCGCTGACAGAGGAAGAAGTTTCTATAGCTATGCGAGAAGTGCGCATAGCTCTCTTAGAGGCCGATGTCGCATTGTCCGTGGTCAAAGAGTTTATTGAAAAAGTTAAAGCGCGGGCAATTGGATCAGAAGTACTAAAGAGTGTTACTCCAGGACAACAGGTTATTAAAATAGTCAATGACGAACTTATTGCTGTTCTTGGCAGCAACTCTTCTCAACTTAATATTTCTTCTGCACCGCCAGCAGTTATCTTAGTAGTGGGCCTTCAAGGTTCCGGAAAAACTACAAGTAGCGCAAAAATTGGTAAATATATCCAACAGAACGATAAAAAACGTGTTTTTTTAGCATCACTCGATACACAACGGCCTGCGGCAATGGAGCAACTTGCTACCTTAGGTAAGCAAGGCGGACTAGATACCTTGCCTATAGTCAAGGGACGAAAAACAATAGATATAGCAAAAGATGCTATACGATCAGGGTCCAGGCAAGGATATGACGTAGTAATATTAGATTCTGCAGGACGAATGCACGTTGATGATGATCTTATGTCTGAGCTAGAGGCTATTCAGAAAATATCTAAGCCAATAGAAACTCTGCTTGTTGCAGATTCTCTTACTGGGCAAGATGCAGTAAACGTCGCCCAAAATTTTTCAGATCGAATCAAGCTCACAGGAGTTGTTCTCACTCGCATAGATGGAGATGGACGTGGCGGCGCTGCTTTAAGCATGCGCTCAGTTACAGGCTGTCCAATTAAATTCTTAGGGATAGGTGAAGATTTGAATGCTCTCGAAATTTTCCATCCAGATCGGATTAGTAACAGAATTTTAGGCATGGGTGATGTTGTTTCATTAGTTGAAAAAGCCCAGGCCACAATAGATACAAAAGAGGCAGAGAAACTTGCAAGAAAAGTAAAAAAGGGTAAAGGATTTGATCTAAATGATATGGGCATTCAGCTTGCTCAAATGCGTAAAATGGGTGGTATGGAAGGACTCATGGGTATGCTACCTGGGGTGAACAAAGTTAAGAAACAACTGGCCCAAAGTAATATCGATGAAAAATCAATAGCCCATTTACAAGCAATTATTTCTTCAATGACTCCAGAGGAGAGAGAGAATCCAAGATTATTAAATAGCTCCAGAAAGCGGCGAGTTGCTAAAGGGTCAGGAACATCAGTCCAAGAGATTAATAGACTACTTAAACAATTTAAACAGATGAATCATATGATGAAACGCGTTGGAAAACTTGGCGAAAAAGGGCTCTCTCGACAAGGCATACAAGGACTAATGCCCCCCATACAATAGTGTAAACAAAGTAATTTAGGCAAAATAAAGAATGCTCTATAAAATAAGGAGAATTATTTATGGCATTAAAAATTAGACTATCAAGAGCAGGCGCAAAAAAGCGTCCGTATTATCATATTGTCTTGGCTGACTCTAGAAGCCCACGCGATGGTAGGTATATTGAAAGACTCGGAAATTACAATCCTATGCTACCCAAAGATAGTGGTGACAGAGTTAATTTAAAAGAAGAGAGAATAAAGCACTGGCTTGATCAGGGAGCACAACCAAGTGATCGAGTAGCTCGTTTCCTTGGAAAGGCCAATATAATAGAGATGCCTCAGCATCGAGATCAACCTAAAAAATCTAAGCCAAAACAAAAAACACTCGACCGTATAGCAGAACGCGAGGAAAAATTAAAAGCAGCTAAAGAAGCTATAGAGCAGTCAGAGCAGAGTGATACAGATAATAAAGACGAGAGTGCAGAGGCAGGATCTAAT
>DBHM01000011.1:31413-38863 GCA_002296185.1 Alphaproteobacteria bacterium UBA828 | reverse complement strand
AGAGGCAGGATCTAATGAGAGTGCGGAACAAGATCACTCAAAAGAAAAGCCTGCCGAGTCAACAACTCCAGATAATGGCGAAGAAAATTAGAATGTCTAATACTGAACGCATTTTGGTTGCGTCTATAGGAGGTGCGCACGGATTAAAGGGGCAGGTAAAAGTTAAGAGCTACATGACTGAGCCTATGGATATCGGAAACTTTAATAATATCGAAGATGATTTAGGAAAAAAAATGTCTTTTTCTCTTATTGGAAAAAGCACAGGAAGTGCACTTATTGCCGAGTTTGATGGCATAACTGACCGTAATAACGCAGAAAGACTGCAAGGTAAAAATCTTTATTTGCCTAGAAACGCTTTGCCAAAACTTAGTCAAAATGAATGGTATCATGCTGACCTAATAGGGCTCAATGGTATTGACGCTGAGGGTAAATATATAGGTAAGATTATATCTATCTCTGATTACGGAGCTGGAACAATTTTAGAGATTGAAGCAAGTGATGGCTCGAATATATCTATTGCATTCACTCAAGATGCTGTTCCAAACATAGATTTGGATAAGGGAAATATGACCCTAGTCTTACCTAAGGAAACAGAGGCAGTAGGAAATTAGAGAAAATTATAATTATTTGGAGATAAGGTCTTTGGTAACCAAGAAATTACATAATAATAAAGATAGAAAATCTGCTTCAGTATGGAAAGTAGATATACTTACAATCTATCCAGATATGTTTCCAGGTATTCTTGAGAAATCACTTTCTGGTCGGGCGCTATCTGATGGCTACTGGTCAATCAATGCAACTGATATTAGACAATTTGCGCTAGATAAACATCGGTCTGTCGATAGCCAGCCTTATGGAGGTGGTCCAGGAATGATAATGCGAGCAGATGTGTTAGCAAGAGCTATAGATTCTGTACATTCAGATTCTGACACAAGACCTCTCGTTTATATGACTCCTCGTGGACAAAAACTTACACAAAAACGCGCCCATAACCTTGCAAATGGTGATGGTATTACAATAATTTGTGGTCGTTTTGAGGGTATTGATGAACGTATTATTTCCTCCCGCAATATTGAAGAAATTAGTATAGGGGATTACATTCTATCTGGAGGAGAGCCTGCTGCACAGGTGCTCCTAGATGCATGTGTTCGACTACTGCCAAATGTGGTAGGGAAAGTTGAGTCATTAAAAGAGGAAAGTTTCGAAAATGACCTTTTAGAATACCCCCATTTCACAAAACCAAGAAATTTTGAAGGAAAAGAAGTGCCAGAAGTATTATTATCGGGAAATCATGAACATATAAAATACTGGCGCAATCAGCAGGCTGAAAATATTACCCGCGAAAGACGAACAGACTTATGGGAAAGAAAAATCTTAACAGACAGATGCGACTAAATTAAGGGATAAGAGCATGAACATAATTGAGCAATTAAATAAAGATTCTATAGATAAACGCATCTCTGAAACAGAGATACCAAGTTTTGGTCCAGGAGACACACTACGTGTTCACGTAAAAGTTGTTGAGGGGGAAAGAGAGAGAATACAAGTCTTCGAAGGCGTTTGCATAGCGAAAAAAAATAGAAGTGTTAATTCTTCCTTTACCGTAAGAAAGATATCCTATGGTGAAGGTGTTGAGAGAATTTTCCCACTATATTCCCCGAGAGTAGACAAGATAGAAGTAACCAAGCGTGGGGATGTTAGACGAGCAAAACTCTACTACCTCAGAGGTAGAAGAGGGAAATCCGCACGTATCGCTGAAAGACGTGATGACAAAAGAGTGCAAAACGCAAAAGCCGCAGATGAATCCGGAGCTAACTCAAAGGAAAAACTATCTCCAAATCAGCCTAAAAATGATTAGTAGTAAAAACTAATTTATTACTGGTGGAACCTAATTTTTTGAGAGTAAACTTATGAATAGCAATAGTTTGAGACCCCCAAGAACTCTATTTGACAAGATTTGGGACAGTCATGTGGTTTCAAATAATGAAGACGGTACATCGCTAATTTATATAGATATGCACCTAACTCATGAGGTTACTAGCTGGACAGGATTTGAAACTCTTCGTGATTCTAGTCGACAAGTCAGAAGAACCGATAAAACGCTTGCGGTTCCTGATCATTCGATTCCCACAGTTAATCAAGCGGATGGCATAAAAGACCCAATAGCGCGTGAACAAGTTGAAGCACTGGTAAAAAATACACAAGATTTTAATATTCCCTATATTCCATTGCTGGATGCACGCCAAGGAATAGTCCATGTAATTGGACCAGAGCAAGGAGTTACACAACCAGGCTGCACATTGGTATGCGGAGATAGCCACACAGCTACTCACGGTGCCTTTGGCTGCCTTGCTTTTGGCATAGGCTCAAGTGAAGTTGGACACGTACTTGCAACTCAAACCCTTATTCAAAGACGACCGAAGAATATGAAAATAGAAATGATTGGTAAGCCTGGAATAGGAATAAGTGGAAAAGATATTGTATTAGCTATCATAGGCAAGATTGGTACGGCAGGTGGCACTGGTCATGTAATCGAATATGTCGGTCCAGCCATCACAGATCTATCAATGGAAGGTCGTATGACACTATGCAATATGACAATTGAAGGCGGTGCGCGGGCGGGTCTTGTTTCACCAGACGCTAAAACTTTTGACTATCTAAAAGGCAGAGATTATTCACCAAAAGGTGATGAATGGGATCAAGCTGTAGATTACTGGAATTCACTAGCTACTGACCCGGGAGCTAAGTACGATAAGGTTGTTACAATAGAAACAACAGATCTTGTACCTCAAGTTACATGGGGAACCAGCCCTGAAGATGTTGTATCAATAGATGGTAATGTACCTGACCCTAAAGCTGCGTCAGATGAAAAATCTAGAGATAGTATTGCTGAGGCACTTGACTATATGGACCTAAAACCCGGCCAGGCAATAACAGATATAAGCATAGATAGAGTTTTTATTGGTTCATGTACTAATAGCCGAATTGAAGATATGCGGGCAGCAGCGGCTGTTGTTGACGGTAAACGTGTGGCTAAGGGAGTTTCTGCAATGGTTGTCCCCGGTTCAGGCCTTGTTAAAGCTCAAGCTGAAGAAGAAGGCCTTGATAGAATCTTTATTGAGGCTGGCTTTGAATGGAGAGAACCAGGCTGCTCAATGTGTATTGCAATGAATGATGATCGGCTAGACCCCGGACAAAGATGTGCATCTACTTCGAATCGAAATTTTAAAGGACGCCAAGGACGCGGAGGACGCACACATCTTGTTAGTCCAGCAATGGCTGCTGCCGCTGCTATAAAAGGGCACTTTGTCGATGTGCGTGATTTTTTCTTGGGATAATAAAGGAAAAAAATATGAAAAAATTTCTGTCGTTAAGCGGGCCTGCTGCAGCACTTGATAAAATTAATGTCGATACGGATCAGATTATCCCAAAACAATACTTAACAGCCATAACAAAATCTGGTCTTGGTAAGGGATTATTCCATGACTTCCGCTACGATATAAATGATAATATACGTAAAGATTTCGTTCTCAATCAACAACCCTGGACACAAGCAAAGATTTTAATCTCTGGAGAAAATTTTGGTTGCGGGTCAAGCCGTGAACATGCTCCATGGTCCCTTAGCGATTTTGGTATAAGATGTGTGATTGCCCCCTCCTTTGCAGATATTTTTTTTAATAATTGCGGAAAAAATGGGATATTGCTTATTAGTCTTCCCAATGAAAAAGTGCAAATATTAATGTCTCATGCAAAGAATCCAAGTAGTTGTGAAATGACTATCGATTTAAACATGCAAAAAATTAGTTATGCTGAATCAGAAATTATGGAATTTCACCTCGATGAAAGTTTAAAATATCGTCTTCTAAATGGACTCGATGACATAGAGATGACACTTCAAAACTCAAACTCTATTGATATGTTTGAAAGAAACCAAAAAAAATCTCTGCCCTGGCTCTATAATAGAGAGACATCTCACTAATGTCAGGTCCTAGAAAAATTTTACTCCTTCCTGGAGATGGCATCGGAGCTGAAGTGTCCAACCAAGTCGAATTGGTAATGGACTGGCTAGCAAAAAACCTCGGATTTTCTTATGACGTTAAAACGGAGGATATTGGTGGCGCTTCGTATGATAAATACGGCACACCATTAACAGATGAGGTGTTAAACGATGCCTTAGAATCCGATGCTATTCTATTTGGTGCAGTTGGTGGTCCTAGATGGGATGAGGTAGAGCGCGAACTTCGACCTGAAGCGGGATTACTGAGATTAAGAAAGGAATTAGATCTATTTGCCAATCTACGCCCAGCAATAGTATTCGAATCCTTGGCAGAGGCCTCTAGCCTGAAGAAAGAACTTATATCTGGATTAAATATAATGATTGTAAGAGAACTCACTAGTGGCTGCTATTTTGGTGAGCCTAGAGGTATAGATGTAATGCCTGACGGAACTCGGAGAGGATTTGATACAGAGGTCTATACTGAAACTGAAATAACACGCGTTGGCAAGGTAGCATTTGAGTTAGCGCGAAAACGCCAGAGAAAAGTACATAGTGTTGAAAAAGCCAACGTGATGGAATCTGGCGTTTTCTGGCGAGAAATTATGACCTCCCTGCAAAATGAAGAAGGGCAAGATATTGAACTTCAACATATGTACGCCGATAATTGCGCAATGCAACTTGTTCGAGAACCTAAACAGTTTGATGTTATAGTTACTAACAACCTTTTTGGCGATCTACTCTCTGATTGCGCAGCTATGCTCACTGGATCTCTTGGTATGCTGCCATCAGCATCATTAGGAGAAATTGATAAAGATAAAAAAAGAAGAGCACTTTATGAACCTGTTCATGGATCTGCTCCAGATATCGCTGGAAAAGATATAGCAAACCCAATAGCTATGCTTTTAAGCCTCGCTATGATGCTTCGCTATAGCTTTGCTGAGGAAAAAAATGCCATGCTTATTGAATCTTCAATCAAAAATGTCTTGTCCGGAGGCTACAGAACTAAAGATATAAGTCAGCCAGGGATGGAGATAGTTTCAACAAAAAAAATGGGAAATCTTGTTATACAAGAACTTGATAAACTTATATGACTAAATCCTTAGAAGTATCAAACCAACAAGGGAAAACCTAGATATGGGTTTTAAAATTGCAGTTGTAGGGGCTACAGGGAATGTAGGTCGTGAATTACTAAATATACTAAATGAAAGAAATTTTCCCGCTGATGAAATTGTGCCACTTGCATCCAAGAAGTCTGAAGGAAAAGATATATCTTTTGGTGAAGAGCTAACTCTCAAAGTAAAGTCATTGGAAAGTTTTGATTTTACAGGTATTGATATAGCACTTTTTTCGCCAGGGTCAGATATTTCCAAGACTTACGCCCCCAAAGCTGCCGATAGCGGGGCTATTGTCATTGATAACACATCATATTTTCGTATGGATGAAGATGTGCCTCTTATCATTCCGGAGGTAAACATCGAAACAATGTCCAATTTTTCAAACAGGAATATAATTTCAAATCCAAATTGTTCGACCATCCAAATGCTGGTTGCCTTGAAACCCCTTCATGATAGAGCCAAAATCAAACGAGTTATAGTATCAACTTACCAATCAACCTCTGGCGCTGGAAAGGACTCTATGGATGAGTTGTTTGAACATACTAAAGAACTATATATGAATGAACACAAAGATCCTGTTCATTTCCATAAACGTATAGCCTTTAATATAATCCCTCAAATTGACTCTTTTCTCATAGACGGTTCTACTAAAGAAGAAGCTAAGATGGTTAATGAGACCCATAAAATTCTAGATCCTGATATTTTGATTTCAGCCACATGCGTGAGAGTTCCAACATTTATAGGTCACGCAGAATCTATCAATGTTGAGTTCTATGAAAATATTGGGGAAGATGAAGCAAGAGAAATCCTTGAAGAAGCTCCAGGGATTAGCGTTATAGATGAAAGAAAAGATGGTTGTTATTCAACACCGTTGGATTGTGTTGGAAAAGACGACACTTATGTTTCACGTATAAGACAAGATACTACAGTTGCTTCAGGCCTAAATATTTGGGTTGTTGCTGATAACCTTCGAAAAGGAGCAGCGCTAAATGCAGTACAAATTGCTGAAGAATTGATAGTAAGATACCTTGGCCATCGTTAATTAATATCTATCTTTATTTGACATTATTTTTTGATAAATTTTAATATCTTGCAACTATTAATGCATCAAAGAGAAATGTTTCGTTTATATAGATAATATGGTATTAAATATTAGGGGGTAGACACTAATATTTAAATAAATAACCCCTAAAATGTTTCTGTTGATGTAATATCGGGGCTATATATCGTATGGTGAAAGTTGCTTATTTAAGTATTCAAAATCAAATACTTCTGGAAACGCAAAGTCCCAACCTACAAATTATAGGCCCTAATTAAAATTATGTCTCAAGGACCTCGTCCACTTTCTCCACACTTACAGGTGTACAAACCTCAATTAACATCTGTGCTATCTATAATGCATAGAGCAACTGGGATTTTTTTGGCATTAGGAAGCATAATGCTAGCACTTTGGGTAATTTCAGCTGCATCAGGACCAGAGTATTATGGATGGTCCCTATGGTTTCTTTCTTCATGGATAGGAATAGCACTTCTTGCAGCATGGTCTTGGTGTATTTTCTATCATCTCTGCAATGGGGTGCGACATTTATTCTGGGATATTGGTCTTGGCTTTTCCCTAAAGAGCACCTATTTGACAGGTAGAATAGTAGTAATTACATCATTTGCCCTAACAGCCATATCATGGGGCATCGGATTAACTATGCTGTGCACTAGGTGAACAATAATGCTATCAAGGGTTTATAAACCACTTTCCTATGTTCGATTGTTTCGTCCAAGAAGAGAAGCGCTAAATCACTGGCTAATCCAAAGAGTAACAGCTATAGCTCTAGTCCCCCTGAGCTTATGGCTAATAGCATCAATATGGAAAATAGTAATTTCTGGTGTAACATTCGAGATAGTAGAGCAATGGATCTCCTCCCCGATAAATGCCGTATTAATACTACTCTTCCTAGGAATATTATTCTGGCATCTAAAGCTCGGTTTGCAGGTTGTTATCGAAGATTATATTCATACTAAGTGGCTAAATACGGGTATGCTAATTACATTAAAAGTAGCTGTGAGTGGAATATTTATTGCTTCAGTATATTCCGTCATATCAATTTGCCTTAGGATTTAGATTTATGCATGACTATAAAATTATTGAACACGAATATGATGCTGTAGTTCTCGGAGCAGGAGGAGCCGGTCTCAGAGCGACACTTGGTTTAGTGGAAGCCGGTCTAAAAACCGCCTGTGTTTCCAAACTCTTTCCCACTAGGAGCCATACCGTTGCAGCACAAGGGGGTATATCCGCTGCTCTGGGAAATATGGGAGAGGATGACTGGCGTTGGCATATGTA
>DBHM01000011.1:26721-31114 GCA_002296185.1 Alphaproteobacteria bacterium UBA828 | reverse complement strand
CATATGTATGATACTGTTAAAGGATCAGACTGGCTTGGTGATCAAGATGCAATTGCTTTCATGTGTAAAGAAGCACCTAAAGCGGTTGTGGAGCTTGAGCATTATGGTGTTCCTTTTTCCAGAACTGAAGAAGGTAAAATTTATCAGAGAGCTTTTGGCGGCATGACTACACACTACGGTGAAGGTCAGGCCGTAAGAACTTGCGCCGCTGCAGACAGGACAGGGCACGCAATCTTACATACACTGTATCAACAGTCTCTTAGACATAAAGCAGATTTTTTTATTGAATACTTTGGCCTCGATCTTGTCATGGATACAGATGGGTCATGCAAAGGTCTTCTTGCTTGGAATCTAGAAGATGGGACAATTCACCTTTTCCGTGCGCATATAGTAATTTTAGCTACAGGAGGATTTGGTAGAGCATACTTTTCCGCAACATCTGCACATACGTGTACGGGGGATGGAAATGCGATGATTCTCAGAGCAGGTTTGCCATTGCAAGACATGGAGTTCATACAATTTCATCCTACCGGCATATATGGAGCTGGGTGTCTGATTACAGAAGGGGTGCGTGGAGAAGGAGGATATCTATTGAATTCTGAAGGAGAACGTTTTATGGAAAGACATGCCCCTTCAGCGAAAGATCTTGCCTCTCGTGATGTCGTATCGCGTTCAATGACTATAGAAATCAGAGAAGGTCGGGGCGTAGGACCTGAAAAAGATCATATTTTCCTGAAACTAGATCATTTAGGAGCTGAAGTGCTCCAACAAAGGCTGCCTGGAATCACCGAAACAGCTAAAATTTTTGCTGGGGTAGATGCTGCCAAAGAACCTATACCTGTTATCCCTACGGTACATTATAATATGGGTGGGATTCCTGGTAATTTTCATGGAGAAATGGTCACTCTTAAGAATGGAGATCCTAATGTTATTATCCCTGGACTTATGGCCACCGGAGAAGCTTCTTGTGTTTCAGTTCATGGCGCAAACAGACTTGGCTCCAACTCTCTATTAGACTTGGTAGTCTTTGGAAAATCTGCCGCAGAAAAGGCTGCAACCGTTGTCAATGCTGGATCTTCTCATAAACAACTTCCCAGTGATGTTCTAGACAAAACTCTCAGCTGGTTTGACCGACTCAGAAATTCGAAAGGAGATGATTCGGCTGCCAGTATTCGTCTTGATCTACAAAGGACGATGCAAACGCATGCTGGTGTTTTCAGAACAGGAAAGATAATGAGCGAAGGAGTAAATAAACTAGATGGAGTTTGGGGAAGGTTCAGAGATAATTTAGGAATATCAGATCGTTCATTAATCTGGAACTCGGACCTTGTTGAAACAATTGAACTAGACAACTTACTCAGACAATCATCTGTCACCTTACATGGCGCAGTAGCGAGGGAAGAAAGTCGAGGAGCACATGCACGCGAAGATTTTCCAGACCGTGATGATGAAAATTGGATGAAACATACTATTGCCTGGCTCGATCAAGCAGGTAAAAATGTAAAAATTGATTATAGACCTGTGAGGATGAATACTTTATCAAATGAAGTGCAGACTATACCTCCAAAAGCCAGGGTATACTAAGAAAAGGTAAAATTTTGACATGGCACAATTCACCCTACCTAAAAATTCAAAAATAACAAAAGGCAAACATCATACTGCCCCTAAGAATGCGAAAACATTAAAGCGCTTCAAGATATATCGCTATAACCCTGATCAACCAGAAAATCCCCGCACAGAAACCTATGATTTGGATATGGATACATGCGGCCCTATGGTTTTAGATGCACTTATTAAAATTAAGAACGAGGTGGATCCTACTTTAACTTTCCGTCGTTCATGTCGCGAAGGAATCTGTGGTTCATGTGCTATGAATATTGATGGAACAAATACTTTAGCCTGCACTAAACCTATAGATGATATGAAAGGTGATGTTAAAATATACCCTCTTCCCCATATGCCAGTTATTAAAGATTTAGTACCAGATTTATCAAAATTCTATGAACAGTATGAATCTATTAAACCCTGGATGCAGGCAGATAAGCCAGAAGAACAGACTGAAGAGAGATTCCAGAGCCAAAAAGACCGCGAGAAAATAGATGGTTTATATGAATGTATTCTTTGCGCCTGTTGTTCTACCAGCTGCCCTAGCTATTGGTGGAATAGTGACAAATATCTAGGCCCTGCAATTTTACTTCAGGCATATCGATGGTTAATTGACAGTCGGGATGAAGCAGTTGATGAAAGACTTGATGCCCTTGAGGACCCCTTTAAGCTTTATCGATGTCATACAATTATGAATTGCACACGAACCTGCCCCAAAAGCCTCAATCCAGCCAAGGCCATTGGAGAAATTAAGAAGATGATGGCCGCTAGATAAGCCTATTTCTATAGATTTTTCTGTTAAAACTCCCACATGTATATTTACCTACAGTTAAGTAAATATAATTTTAATGAAATGGTTGCTTGTTTGCGCTGAGCGGCGTAAAAATCCGCCCATAAACCTAGCGGAGTAACACATCATGAGTCGTAGCAAAATAGCATTAATTGGAGCAGGTAACATTGGAGGAACGCTAGCGCACCTAGCGGCGCTGAAAGAATTAGGTGATATCGTGCTCTTTGACATTATAAAAGGCACCCCCAAAGGAAAAACATTAGATCTGGCCGAAAGCTCTCCTGTAGATGGTTATAACGCAAAGTTAATTGGTACAAATTCTTATTCAACAATCAAGGGCGCTGATGTTGTTATAGTCACTGCCGGAGTACCTAGAAAGCCCGGGATGAGTCGTGACGATTTATTAGAGATAAATACAGAAGTTATGCGTCAAGTAGGAGAGGGAATAAAAAAATACTGCCCCAAAGCATTCATTATTTGTATTACAAACCCTCTCGATGCAATGGTATGGGCACTACAAAAAACAAGCGGTGTACCTAAGAAAAAAATTGTTGGAATGGCTGGCGTATTAGACTCTGCAAGGTTTAGATTTTTTTTGGCTGAACGCCTCAATGTTTCTGTAGAAGATGTCACAGCATTTGTACTCGGGGGACATGGAGATACTATGGTTCCATTATCCCGCTACTCAACAATTGGTGGAATACCTCTACCTGATATAGTGAAAATGGGATGGTTAAAACAGAAAGAATTAGATGAGATTATTCAACGCACGAGAGACGGAGGAGCAGAGATAGTCGCATTACTAAAAACTGGCTCCGCTTTCTACGCTCCAGCAGCTGCAGCAATTCAAATGGCAGAATCTTATCTTAAGGACCAAAAGCGAGTTATGCCTTGTGCGGCCCACCTCAATGGTCAATATGGTGTTAAGGGACTTTTTATTGGAGTTCCTGTTGTAATCGGAAGCTCAGGAGTTGAAAAAATAATAGAAATTAGCCTTGATAAATCTGAAAAAGCTGAATTTCGAAGATCTATTAACTCTGTCAAACGTCTAATATCTGATATAAAAATTTGAAATGCCAATTAGTATTCTCATTTTGATTTGGTTACGTAAAATATTAATAAATGATATAGATAAACTAAATAGTGATTAAATTTGACTCTGCGGATAATTAAAATATGAACATCCATGAATACCAAGCAAAAGAACTCTTGGCCCAGTATGGAGTGCCCGTACCTAAAGGTATGCCAGTGCTATCTCCAGATCAGATTGATAGTGCCATAAAAATACTTGGGGGACCGATTTGGGTTGTAAAAGCACAAATACATGCGGGTGGTAGAGGTAAGGCTGGGGGAGTGAAAGTATGTAATGACTCTAAAGTAGCCGCCGACACTGCAAAAGAAATGTTCGGTAAGATTCTAATTACTCATCAAACTAGCCAAAAAGGCAAAGAAGTAAACCGCATATACATAGAAGAAGGCTGCGAAATCAAAGAAGAGTTATATATCGGAGGAGTAGTTGATCGCTCATCGGGGCGTATAACTATTATGGCCTCAAAAGAAGGTGGCATGGAAATAGAGGAAGTAGCCGAGAGAACCCCTGAAAAAATTTTTAGCGTGTCTATTGATCCTGCTACTGGATATCAGGCCTTTCATGGAAGAAAGCTCGGTTTTTCCTTAGGGCTTTCAGGGAAGTCGCTTAGTGAATGCGTCAATCTTATAAAAAATATATATGAGGCTTTTGTTTCATGTGACGCAACACTAATAGAAATCAACCCACTTGTTCTCTCAAAAGATGAGACTTTAATAGCACTAGATGCGAAAATGAATTTCGATGACAATGCCTTGTATCGCCAAAAGACAATACTTGAAATGAGAGACGAGACAGAGGAAGACAAAGCAGAAATTGAGGCGGCAAAATATGATTTGAGTTATATAAAACTTGATGGAACTATCGGATGTATGGTTAATGGTGCTGGCTTAGCAATGGCTACAATGGAT
>DBHM01000011.1:14245-26399 GCA_002296185.1 Alphaproteobacteria bacterium UBA828 | reverse complement strand
GCTACAATGGATATAATAAAGTTAAATGGTGCGGAACCAGCTAATTTTCTTGATGTTGGGGGGGGCGCTACGAGAGAAAAAGTAACTGAAGCCTTCAAAATCATTCTATCTGATGAATCTGTGAACGGAATACTTGTAAATATTTTTGGTGGAATCATGCGTTGCGACGTAATTGCAGAGGGTATTATAGCAGCAGCCCATGAAATTAGTATTGATGTACCATTAGTAGTTCGTTTAGAAGGTACTAATGTTGAAAAAGGTAAGGCAGTATTAAGTCAATCAGGTATTGACATAATTTCAGCTGATAATCTTGGTGATGCTGCAAAAAAAATTGTGGCCGCAACTAATAGTAGTTAAGTAATGTCTGTATTAATTGATAGAAATACAAAAGTCATATGCCAAGGGTTTACTGGAGCTCAAGGAACATTTCATTCCGAACAAGCACTTGCATACGGAACCAAAATGGTAGGAGGCGTGACCCCGGGTAAGGGCGGATCCGAACACATTGGTCTTCCAGTCTTTGATACCGTGGCTGATGCAAAACAATCCACAGATGCTGAGGCAACTGTCATTTTTGTACCCCCTCCATTTGCTGCCGATGCTATAATTGAAGCCATAGATGCCCAAGTTCATATCATCGTATGTATAACGGAAGGTATCCCTGTTATAGATATGATAAGGGTAAAGCGCGCACTCTCTGGGTCATCATCACGCCTTATCGGACCCAATTGTCCAGGCATTATTACACCTGACCAGTGTAAGATTGGTATTATGCCGGGACATATTCATCGTCAAGGGCGTGTAGGAATAGTGTCAAGGTCTGGCACGCTTACTTATGAGGCTGTGGGACAAACTACTGCTGCAGGAATGGGCCAATCTACATGTATAGGAATTGGTGGCGATCCTGTAAACGGCACAAATTTTGTAGACTGCCTAGATCTCTTCCTCTCTGATGAAGAAACTGATGCAATAATAATGATTGGGGAAATTGGAGGAACGGCAGAAGAAGATGGGGCAGATTTCATAAAATCCTCAGCTCGCAAGAAACCAATAGTTGGTTTTATTGCGGGGAGGACAGCTCCACCAGGAAAACGCATGGGTCATGCCGGAGCAATTATATCAGGCGGTAAGGGGGGGGCTGAAGAAAAGATTGAAGCAATGCGAAGCGCTGGAATAATAGTTGCAGATTCCCCATCGGAACTTGGGACAACTATGTTTGAAATACTCAATAATTAACTCGGATATTTAATTGGTTAGAAAATGAAAGATAACGTGTCTTATTCATTTGAAAATGCGTCCTTTTTATTTGGCACTAATACTACCTTTATAGAAAAACTCTATACTGATTTCCTAAAGGAACCAACATCAGTAGACCCCGACTGGCGAAGTTTTTTTGAGCAAATTTCCAAAGGTGAAGATAAGCGTAGAGCACTTGACCGTGAAACCCGAGATATTACTGCAAGAAAACCACAGAAAGGCCAGACCAAAACCTTCATTACACCTGAAAACAGAGAGCAACACTCAGAAGAAGAAATACCGGCAGCTACCTTAGATTCAATAAGAGCCTTAATGTTAATACGCGCATACAGGGTAAGAGGTCATCTTATGGCCAACCTTGACCCTCTTGGTCTTGATAGCGATAAAAAGCATCCCGAGCTTGATCCCAGTACATACGGATTCTCTGATTGTGATTATGATAGACCGATTTTCGTTGATGGCGTACTCGGTCTACAATGGGCAACCCTCAGAGAAGTTTTATCGGCAGTAAGGCAGACTTATTGCGGACAAATTGGGGTCGAGTTTATGCACATTCAGGACCCTGCTGCAAAATCTTGGATTCAACAAGCATTTGAGAACTCAAGAAATGATCCTGGATTAGAAAACGATGAAAAGCTTACTATTTTAACTAATTTAAATCAGGCAGAAGGTTTTGAGAGATTCCTAGACATAAAATATAAAGGCGCAAAAAGATTCTCTCTCGAGGGATCCGAAAGTATAATACCAGCGCTTGAGGCAATAATTGAAAGTGCTGCCTTATATAATGTTGAAGAAATCGTAATTGGGATGATGCATCGTGGCAGACTAAATGTTCTCACAAAGATACTAGGAAAATCATATGCTGAAGTATTTAGTGAATTTCAAGGGCTTAAAAACGACCCAACTGAAATTCAGGGATCCGGGGATGTCAAATATCATTTAGGTGCTTCTGCAGATAAAAATACATCAAATGGCAACAAAATACATGTTTCACTCACCCCTAATCCATCTCATTTAGAAGCTGTAAACCCTGTAGTCCTTGGAAAAGTTCGCGCCAAACAAACTATGCGCAAAAAATCAAATAGAAGTGAAATACTAGGAATACTTCTACATGGGGACGCTGCATTTGCAGGTCAAGGTTTAGTTTCAGAAACCTTTGAGCTATCAGCGCTTAGAGGTTATCGAACTTCAGGAACTATACATGTGGTTGTTAATAATCAAATTGGATTTACTACAAGCCCATCTTTAGCGCGCTCAACCCCATATTGTTCTGATATCGCAAAATCAGTACAAGCCCCTATCTTCCACGTCAATGGGGATGATCCAGAAGCTGTAGTTAAAGTCTGCAGACTAGCTATTGATTACAGACAACAATTTAGTCGTGATATTGTAATTGATATATTTTGTTACAGAAGACACGGACACAATGAAACAGATGAACCTGCTTTTACACAGCCAATTATGTATAGGGCAATTAATCAAAAACATACAACACGTGAGCAATATGAAAGTAAACTGATTGAAGAGGGAGTTATTTCAAAAAAAGAAGCGGACCTTATAGTCTCCAATTTTCGGAATACACTCGAAAAAGAACTTGAAGCTTCAAAAAGTGCAATTGTAAATAAACCTGACTGGCTTCAAGGCAGTTGGTCCAAAATGACCGCACCACCAAAAGGCTACAAACCTGGAAACACATCTGTTTCCTTAAAAGACCTTAAAAAAGTCGGAGAATCTCTAATTAATATTCCAACTGATTTTAATTTACATCCCCGCCTTAACCGCTTAATCAAAGCTAAAGAAAAAAGTCTGACAACTGGTACAAATATTGATTGGGCTACCAGTGAAGCATTAGCATTCGGATCGCTACTTCTAGAAGGACATACAGTTCGCCTTTCTGGACAAGATATAAGCCGAGGTACTTTTTCGCAGCGACACGCCGCCTTTTGGGATCAAAAAACTGAGGAGCGCTTTATACCTCTGAATAACATTGAAAAAGGACAAGCGGAAATAGAGCTGGTGGATAGCATGCTATCTGAAGCAGGTGTTCTTGGTTATGAGTATGGTTATTCAATTACCGACCCTGGAGCTCTCGTTATTTGGGAAGCACAATTTGGAGACTTTGCAAATGGCGCTCAGGTCATTATCGATCAATTCGTTGCCTCAGGAGAAATGAAGTGGCTAAGAATGTCTGGCTTAGTAATGCTTCTACCACATGGCTATGAAGGTCAAGGCCCAGAGCACAGCTCAGCAAGACTAGAACGATATTTACAACTCTTTGCCCAAGACAATATTCAGATTGTTAATTGCACAACACCTGCCAATTATTTCCATGTCCTGAGGCGACAGTTACATAGAAACTTTCGTAAACCACTTATAGTTATGTCACCCAAATCTCTATTGAGACATAAAAAATGTGTGTCAAACATAAGTGAATTCAATAAAGGAACTCGCTTCCACCGCGTCCTAAGAGAAACTGAAAAATCGTTAAATAACGAAAAAGTTCGGCGTGTAATAATTTGCTCTGGTAAAGTTTACTACGACCTCTATGAAGAGAGAAAAGTGAGCAAAATCAATGATATTGCTATACTGCGACTTGAAGAGATAGCACCCTTTCCTGACAAGAGCTTAAAAGCCGAATTAGGTAAATACCCTAAAGCTGATGTAATATGGTGCCAAGAAGAACCTTTTAATATGGGAGCATGGTCATTTGTATCCCCAAGAATTGATGATATTTTGCATCAGTTATTTGATGATTCTAGAAGGGTAAGTTATATCGGTCGTGAGGCATCTGCCTCTACAGCTACTGGCTATACAAAAGTGCATGAGCAAGAACAGAAGAGCCTTATTAATAAGGCATTAAATTAACTAAATAAGCATCATCTATACTGAAACTATGGATGAATGCACGGAGGTTTCAGATTATGGCCATCGATATAGTAGTGCCGGCCCTTGGAGAATCCGTAACTGAGGCAACGGTTTCGAAGTGGCTTAAAAAACTTGGAGACTCCGTCTCTCAGGACGAACCTCTCTGTGAACTTGAGACAGATAAAGTTGCTGTAGAAATATACTCTCCCTCAGATGGTATTCTCTCTGAGATTATTGCAGAAGAAAATACTGATGTAGAAGTTGGGGGATTAATTGGTAAACTTTCCACCTCTATAGATTCCATAAAGTCTAACTTATCAACTCTTTCTAATTCAGAAAAGTCGACTAATGTTAGTAATACTAATGAAATTATTGAAAATGTAGCTAAAGAAGAAACAAATATTGAACCGGAAGACTTGGCGCCGTCAGTCCGTAAACTAATTGAAGAAAATAATCTTGATCCTCAGTCAATTGTTGGTACAGGGAAAAATGGTAGGATCATAAAAGGTGACGTCATATCATACTTAGAAAATGTAAAACTTGATAAACAAGAACAAAAGTCTGAAATCTTGTCTGAACAAGGTCAAGAGTCTTATCTAAGAGAGCCCTCGTCTACCCTAGTAGAACGAGTGCAAATGTCTCGATTGCGAAAACGGATTTCAGAACGCTTAAAGGATGCTCAAAATACAGCAGCAATTCTTACTACATTTAATGAAGTAGATATGACTAATGTAATCAGAGCGCGGAACGATTATAAGGAAATATTTGAAAAAAAGCACGGCGTACGACTTGGCTTTATGTCATTTTTTGTAATTGCATCCATCGCAGCTCTTCGGGAAGTTCCAGCAGTTAATGCAGAAATTGATGGAGATGATATTATCTATAAACACTATTGGAATATTGGCGTAGCTGTTAGCACAACTCAAGGACTGGTTGTTCCGGTGATCAGAGATGCAAACAAACTAGACTTTGCCGGCATTGAAAAGAAAATTACGGACATGGGAAACCTTGCCCAAGACGGAAAGTTGTCTATAGACGATATGATAGGCGGAACATTCACGATTTCGAATGGTGGGATTTTTGGCTCAATGTTATCAACCCCCATTCTCAATCCACCACAGTCCGGTATACTAGGAATGCATAACATTCAGAATCGTCCTGTTGCCGTAGGCAACGAAATAGAAATTCGACCCATGATGTATTTGGCCCTTTCCTATGATCATCGTATTGTCGATGGCCGAGAGGCAGTTACCTTTTTAGTTCGAGTTAAAGAATGTATTGAAAATCCTGAAAGGATTTTATTTAACATCTAGGACTCATATTTAACTTTATAAAACTTACAGCGGTGAAACAGGATATGACTAACAAAAAATTTGATGTTGTCGTTATTGGAGCTGGGCCTGCAGGCTATGTCGCAGCCATACGTGCCTCTCAACTAGGATTATCTGTTGCATGTATTGAGCGGATGCACACACTTGGAGGAACCTGCCTAAATATTGGATGCATCCCATCCAAAGCCCTCTTACATGCCTCTGAAGAATTCAAACATGCGCAAAAAGGGATGAATAAGCATGGCATAAAAATTGATGGCGTATCTCTAGATCTCAGCAGCATGATGGCCCACAAAGACGATGTTGTTGATCAATTAACTAAGGGTATCGATATGCTCTTTAAAAAGAATGACGTTGAGCATATTCAAGGAGACGCAAGAATAATTAGTAACCAAGAAGTCGAGGTTACAGCAACTGATAAAGAAAAAACTATAATCTCCGGAGCAAATATCATTATCGCGACTGGCAGCACACCAGCTGACCTTCCCGGAGCAGTAATTGATGAAAAACAAATAGTTTCATCGACTGGAGCACTAAGACTCACCAAGGTACCAGAACACCTCGTTGTTATAGGAGCGGGATATATTGGTTTAGAACTTGGCTCAGTCTGGGGAAGGCTTGGGGCCAAAGTAACTGTAGTGGAATACCTTAATCGTATTACTCCTGGCATGGATGAAGAAGTGGCGAGTCAGTTTCAGAGACTTTTAAAGAGACAAAAAATAAAGTTTAAGCTAGGAACAAAAGTGACTGAGTTGGAAACATATCAAGAAGGGGTGAAAATCAGACTAGAATCAGTCTCAGAAGGGAAAAATGATGAGATTGATGCAGACGTCGTACTTCTAGCAATTGGTCGCATACCTCATACATCCAACTTAGGCCTTGATAATCTAGGTATTAACATTGATGACCGTGGGTTTATTAAAGTCGATGATCACTATAAAACTAACGTTGATGGTATATACGCTATCGGTGACGTAATACCCGGGCCCATGTTAGCCCATAAAGCTGAGGAAGAGGGTGTGGCGGTTGCTGAATTGATTAGTGGAGAAAAATCGCATGTCAATTATGATGCGATACCCAGCGTTATATATACTAATCCAGAAGTTGCATCTGTTGGAAAGACTGAAGAGCAACTTAAAGAAGAAGGACGAGAATATAAAGTAGGTTCATTTCCATTTGTGGCTAACGGAAGAGCAAGAGCAATTTCTAGCACTGATGGCTTTGTAAAGATCCTTGCATGCGCTACGACAGATAAGGTTTTAGGCGTTCATATAATTGGTACAGACGCAGGCACTTTAATCGCTGAAGCAGTATTAGCAATAGAATTTGGGGGATCAGCAGAAGATATTGCCAGAACTTGTCATGCCCACCCTGCTCTTAATGAAGCCATAAAAGAAGCAGCCCTAGCTGTTGATAATCGAGCTATTCATTTCTGATAACGATTAAACCTAACGCGCTCTTGGATGTGCAGAATCATAAGCTCTAGTAAGCCCTTTAGAGTCAACTTCTGTGTATCGCTGAGTTGTGGATAGACTCGAGTGACCAAGTAGCTCTTGAATCGAGCGTAAATCACCCCCATTCTGAAGAAGATGTGTTGCAAAACTATGCCTTAAAGCGTGAGGAGTAGCTGTTTCAGGAAGACCGAGTTTGGTACGTATATCTGATACACGCCGCTGAATGACTCTTGGATTAAGAGGCCCACCCCGCACACCACGAAATAATTTGCCCTGTGCATCCAAAATATGTGGGCAAGATTCAATATAATCATTTAAGGCATCGATGACCAAAGGAAGAATAGGCACAATCCTCTCTTTCCCCCCCTTTCCCTTAACAATTAAAATAGCGTCACCCTCTATATCGTTACGCAGTAGGCCTAGAGCTTCGCCGATACGCAGGCCACATCCATATAAAAGCAGTAAAACTGCTACATCCCTTTTTGCCTGCCAGTCCAGCCCCTTTATCTGATTGACATTACCCACACCCTTTATAAGTTCAGAGACTGATTTCTCATCTAACGGACGAGGCACTGAACGGGGAATACGAGGACTTTTAATCACCGAAAGTACTGAAGTAGATCCATAACCATCAACTTCAAGCTTGTGGTAAAAACTTCTAAGTGCAGATAATGATCGGGCAGTTGATGTACGCGCCTTACCTGTGTTTGCAAGAAATGCTAACCAGCTTCGAAAATCAGCTGGGGACAACTGGAATAAGTCTTTGATATTAGGCTCTTGACCAAGGTGCTGACATAGAAAAAACATAAATGCGGAAACATCACGCATGTAAGCAGACACCGAGTTATCTGACATCTGACGTTCCTTAGATAACCAACGAAACCAAGCCCTTAATACTTCACCCACTTCCTTGGTAACGGGAAATTTCACACTCTCTATAACTTCTAAAGTGCCACCTATATCTTCTTTAGAATTATTTGTGATTTTCATCCTAAAGAATTTTTTGACCGGTTTTTTCCCAGTCCTCCAGGAAAGAAGCTAGGCCCTTATCAGTTAACGGATGACTAACTAACATCTTAAGTACTTTGGGAGGCACAGTTATAACGTCTGCCCCCAACTTGGCGGCTTCTACGACGTGTAAGGGATGGCGAACTGATGCTACTAAAACCTCAGTCTTTAAGGTGTCAGGATAATTACTGTAAATTGTCATTATCTCATCAATAAGGCCCATCCCATCAATAGAAATATCATCCAGGCGGCCTACAAATGGAGAAATAAATGTGGCGCCAGCTTTCGCGGCAAGCAATGCCTGAGATGGAGAAAAACAAAGCGTGACATTGACTTGAAAACCCTCAGATGAAAGAGACTTACATGCCTTAAGCCCATCCAACGTTAGAGGCACTTTGATGCACACATTTGTTGCAATTTCCCCCAAACGCTTTCCCTCAATAATCATATTTTCAGAATCAGTTGCTGTCACTTCGGCACTGACAGGCCCACTAACAATCTTACAAATACTAGCTATAGTTTCCTTAAAATCATTACCAGTCTTTGCTATAAGAGACGGATTAGTAGTTACTCCATCTAGAAGACCTGTGGCCTCCAATTCCTGAATTTCTTCAATATTGGCAGTATCCACAAAAAATTTCATCGTATCCCCATTTCATCATGATTATCTATTAATCCTATTGGCAGAAAGTCCTATATAATGGAATCATTAGTTACGATTCGATGAGATATTGTAACCAATGCAACATGTAGATGCCATATCTGAACAAGAAAAAGTCCAGGAGAAATTTCACAGTGAAACTGTCTCTGTTCTCCTTGCTATTCCTTTAGATATTCCATTTGACTATTCTCTTCCGACCGGCACTAAACTTGCTACAGGCTCTATTGTCAGAGTTCCTTTTAGGGGTAGAATTGTTTTCGGTGCTGTTTGGGGCGCCTCAGAGGGTAAAGTAGAGAAAAAAAGCTTAAAAGAGATTGATGGATTAGTTGATGTCCCTCCCCTCAAGCACGCAATAAGAGAACTAGTTGATTGGGCAGCATCATATAACCTTTCAAAAAGAGGTGCAGTTCTTAAAATGATTTTAAGTTCACAATCTGCGCTTATGCCACCTAACAAAATCAAAATCTACCAGTCTACGAATACACAACCAGATAAATTAACTTCCACTAGAGAAAAGGTCTTAAAGGAATTAAGTAATAAAAAATCTATGACAGTGAAAGAGATAGTTGAAGCAACTGGGGTTTCTACTAGCGTTATTAAGGGCCTTGTAAATATCGGATGTCTCCAAGAACTGGAGCAGGTACGCGAGCCTAATTTCTTGCCTCCTAATATAACTGAAGATTATTTTTCTCTATCACCCCCGCAATTAAAAGCGACGGAGTCTTTAATAAGACATATTCATAATAATATTTTTTCTGTTTCATTACTTGATGGAGTTACGGGCTCGGGAAAAACTGAAGTATACTTTGAAGTAATGAAACCGATAATCGCATTGGGAAAACAAGTTCTAATCCTTTTACCTGAAATTGCTCTATCCACCCAATGGCTCCATCGATTTACAGAACGATTTGGTACAAAGCCAGCAATCTGGCACTCTGATATCAGCAATAGAGTCCGTGCAGATACTTGGCGAGCTGTATGTAATAACTCCGTATCTATAGTTGTTGGAGCAAGATCTGCGCTCTGGCTTCCATTTTCAGAACTTGGCTTGATAATCGTAGATGAGGAGCACGACTCAGCGTATAAGCAGGAAGAGGGAGTCATATACCATGCCCGGGATATGGCTGTTGCAAGGGGCAAAAAAGAGTCTTCACCTGTTTTATTAGTTTCTGCTACACCATCTCTTGAAACAATAAAAAATGTTGATATGGGTAAATATAATCGGGTCAATTTACCTGATCGTTATGCAAACGCTAAAATGCCAACCATAGATTCAATAGATATGCGGCAATGCTCAATGCCAAGTAACCGCTGGCTCGCCCCTAAATTAATAGAAGAAATTAGAGCTACTTTAAATATAGGTGAACAAGCAGCATTATTTCTTAACCGTCGAGGCTATGCTCCATTAACACTATGTCGTGCTTGCGGCCATAGACTTCAATGCACCAATTGTTCTGCTTGGCTAGTCGAGCATAGAGATAATATGACACTAAACTGCCACCACTGCGGATTTTCTATGCCTAAAATAAAAATTTGCCCCTCATGTAATGTAGAGGGAAAATTAGCCCCTTGCGGTCCTGGAGTTGAAAGGATAGCCGAGGAAGTTTTAAGTTTTTTTCCTGATATCAATCTTGATATAGCAACTAGTGATACCATGACTGGCCCAAAAGAAGCTGAGAAATTAATTAAACGCATCGAATCAGGGGAAAGTGATGTAATTGTGGGTACGCAAATTATTTCTAAAGGATACCATTTTCCCATGTTAACTCTAATTGGCATTGTTGATGCAGACCTAGGATTATCTGGTGGAGACTTACGAGCCGCAGAACAGACCTATCAGCTCCTTCATCAAGTTTCCGGGCGTGCGGGACGAGCCGAGAGAAAAGGAAGAGTGATACTCCAAACATATATGCCAGATCACCCAGTTATAAAAGCTTTAGCAAAAGGTAATCGAGATAATTTTTTGAAACAAGAAGCTGAGGCACGTTCGAAAAACTCATTACCACCTTATGGCCGTTTAGCGGCACTTATTTTTTCTGGCACCAACAACCAGACCGTATCAAAAGCTGCGAGAGATCTCGTAATTATCGCTAAAAAATCTACTTCATCTGCAGATCATTCTAAAATAATAGTTCTTGGTCCAGCACCCGCACCCCTAACCTATTTACGAGGAAAATATCGCTATAGGGTATTAGTAAAAGCCAGAGAAGATATTCTCCTCCAACCTCACTTAAAGAAATGGATAGAGTCTCTGAGACCAATATCTAAGGTAAGGATTCAAATAGATGTGGACCCACGCTCCTTCCTTTAGATTGATCTTGTATAAGATATTGAAATAAAATGATAAAAACAACGTGTCGGAGTGAGTTGCACCGACTTTACGAGTATGATACCAATCCTCTTCTTTTGGGGCTTAATTTTGCTCCAAGTTGTTAAATATCTAACGATTTCCGACATAATTTCGCGTCTAATTATTAGGGACGTGGCAAAGGGAGATTGACATAAGTGGCTGCCCAATCTACCGGTTTGAGTGATATCGCTGAGCGTTATGCTACAGCACTTTTTGATCTAGCTCTGGAACAAGAACAGCTGGACAATGTTGCTGCGGATCTTAAGACACTTGGCTCTCTCCTTGAAAATTCCGAGGACCTTAACCGCATGGTAAGAAGTCCAGTAATTAGCAGAGTAGACCAGGGATTAGCGATTGATGCACTTGCCAAGGAGATCAAGCTCTCAAAGCTAGTCAGCAATCTTCTGGGAGTAATGGCTCAAAAACGAAGACTGTTTATTTTAGCCACTCTGATTAATGCTTTTCATTACAAACTGGCTGATCATAAGGGTGAAGTAGCTGCTACAGTAACTTCTGCGCAACCACTAAAACCTGAACATGAGACCGCCGTGCGTAATGCGCTAAAAGATGTCGTAGGTCGCGATGTTGCACTCGAAACCCAAGTGGACCCCTCGATTATTGGGGGGCTTATTATTAAAGTTGGGTCAAGGATGATGGATAACTCAATACGTACAAAGCTCGCTAATATCGAGCTTGCTATGAAAGGGATTTGAAGATGGATATTGGTGCGGCCGAGGTTTCGGCAATTCTGAAACAGCAAATAGCTAATTTTGGTGCTGAAGCAGATGTTGCTGAAGTTGGCCAAGTACTATCAGTTGGCGACGGTGTCGCACGCGTGCATGGATTAGACAATGTGCAAGCAGGAGAAATGGTTGAGTTTCCTGGTGGTATAAAAGGAATGGCGCTTAACCTAGAAACAGATAATGTTGGTGTTGTTATATTTGGTGAAGATAGGGACATCAAGGAAGGTGATGTTGTAAAAAGAACTGGTGCCATTGTGGAAGTTCCTGTGGGAAAATCTCTACTTGGACGTGTTGTGGATGCATTGGGCAACCCAATAGATGGTAAGGGCCCAATAGAGAGTGAAGAAAAACGTCGGGTTGATGTCAAAGCACCGGGTATTATTCCTCGCCAGTCTGTAAACGAGCCCATGCAAACCGGTTTAAAGGCTTGCGACGCCCTTGTCCCAGTAGGGCGAGGTCAACGAGAATTAATTATTGGAGACAGA
>DBHM01000011.1:13603-13918 GCA_002296185.1 Alphaproteobacteria bacterium UBA828 | reverse complement strand
GACAGACAAACTGGAAAAACAGCTGTTGCAGTTGATACAATCATTAATCAGAAATCCGTTAATGCTAGTGATGATGAAACAAAAAAACTCTACTGTATCTATGTTGCAGTAGGCCAAAAGAGATCTACCGTCGCACAGCTAGTAAAAACACTCGAAGAACAAGGCGCAATGGAATACTCAATAGTCGTTTCAGCAACCGCATCTGAACCGGCTCCATTACAATTTCTAGCACCTTATACAGGCTGCACGATGGGTGAATACTTCCGTGATAATGGGATGCACGCATTGATCATCTATGATGATTTATCAAAGCAA
>DBHM01000011.1:0-13286 GCA_002296185.1 Alphaproteobacteria bacterium UBA828 | reverse complement strand
TGATTTATCAAAGCAAGCTGTTGCCTATCGGCAAATGTCATTGCTACTGAGACGTCCTCCAGGCAGAGAGGCCTATCCGGGAGATGTTTTTTATCTTCACTCCCGCTTACTTGAGCGTGCAGCTAAAATGAACGCTGATAACGGCTCAGGATCTTTGACAGCCTTACCAGTCATTGAAACCCAGGCCGGAGATGTTTCGGCATACATTCCAACGAATGTTATATCAATTACTGACGGTCAAATCTTTCTAGAGACAGAACTCTTTTATCAAGGTATTCGACCAGCTATCAATGTTGGGCTATCAGTAAGTCGAGTTGGATCAGCCGCTCAAATAAAGGCCATGAAGTCTGTCGCAGGTACAATTAAGCTTGAACTTGCGCAGTACCGAGAAATGGCTGCATTTGCACAGTTCGGGTCTGATCTAGATGCATCTACCCAACGTCTTTTGGCCCGAGGCGCCCGCCTAACAGAGCTTTTAAAACAGGGTCAATACGAACCACTGCCTGTTGAAGAACAAGTAGTGGCCATCTTCGCAGGTGTTAGGGGATATCTTGACGATATAGATACCAATGACGTGACAAGATTTGAACAATCATACTTAAGTGAGGTTCGATCCAGCTCATCTGATATACTTGATGAAATCCGAGAAAGCGGCGTCCTCAGCGATGAAAATGAAAAAAAACTAACCACTCTTCTAGATGGCTTTGTTAAGTCATTTTCATAAAAGAGACGAAAAGCAATAAACTATGGCAAGTCTTAAATCACTCCGTCTAAGGATCAATAGCGTTAAGCAAACGCAAAAAATCACGTCTGCGATGAAATTAGTTGCAGCATCAAAGTTGCGACGTGCCCAAGAAGCCGCTGAGGCAGCACGTCCATATGCCGAGCGGATGGATAGGATGCTAGGGAGCCTAGCTTTAGCAATGTCAGGGAGGGAGGATGCCCCAAAACTACTATCTGGCAGTGGTAATGATCAAATCCATCTTATAGTTGTATGTACTGCAGATAGAGGCCTTTGCGGCGGCTTTAATAGCTCAATAGTTAGGGGTGTAAGACTTCGTGTGCAAGAACTCCAATCCTCAGGTAAGTCGGTTAAACTATATACTGTAGGTAGAAAAGGACGAGAGCAATTACGAAGGGAATTTGGCGAACTCATTATTGAGCATAAACAAGGTATAGGACGAAGGGGCCCAGAGTTTAGTGAAGCCGCGACCATTGGAGAGCAACTAACATTAATGTTTCAAGAAGAGCAATTTGATGTCTGTACAATAGTTTATAATAGATTTGAATCTGTAATGAGCCAAATTGTTACTTTTCAGCAATTGATACCCTTCACAATAAATGAAGATACAGATAAAAAAGATGTAGATAGCGCAGACGCAGATTCATCTTACGACTTTGAACCAGATGAAACACTTATTTTAGAAGATATATTACCTAGAAATCTTGGTGTACAGGTTTTTCGAGCTTTATTAGAAAATGCAGCAAGTGAACAAGGGGCGCGAATGAGTGCTATGGATAATGCGACCCGTAATGCAGGAGAAATGATAGACAAAGTAACGCTGGAGTATAATCGCTCCCGCCAAGCACAAATTACAAAAGAATTAATTGAAATTGTCTCTGGCGCTGAGGCACTATAATTTGTCGAAAGTATGCCAGAATTGGGAAAACAAAAATAGATTAACAGGAAGATAGCCATGTCCAGTAAAAATGCAGTCGGAAAAATTAGCCAAGTTATGGGTGCTGTAGTTGATGTACAGTTCGAGGGAGACCTACCTGCCATTTTGAATGCTCTCCACGTAGATAACCAAGGAAATAGATTGGTTCTAGAGGTAGCGCAGCATTTGGGTGAAAATACAGTTCGTTGTATCGCTATGGATACTACTGAAGGACTAGTTAGAGGATCTGATGCATCTGATACTGGGGCAGGAATATCAGTCCCGGTTGGCCCTGAGATGCTAGGACGAATTATAAATGTAGTAGGCGAGCCAATTGACGAACGTGGTCCGGTAAAAACTGATAAAACTCTTCCTATTCATGCCCAAGCCCCCGAATTCGTGGACCAATCCACTGAATCCGAGATGCTTGTAACCGGTATTAAAGTGGTTGATCTGCTGGCTCCTTATGCAAAAGGAGGAAAGATTGGCCTTTTTGGAGGAGCGGGTGTAGGAAAAACTGTCCTGATTATGGAGCTCATTAATAATATTGCTAAAGCTCATGGCGGTTACTCTGTTTTTGCAGGCGTAGGCGAAAGAACTCGAGAAGGGAATGATCTTTATCACGAAATGATTGAATCAGGAGTAATTGACCTTGAAGGAGACGCATCTAAGGTTGCTTTGGTTTACGGCCAAATGAATGAACCCCCCGGTGCTCGAGCGCGGGTTGGGTTAACAGGACTCACTCAAGCCGAATACTTTCGGGACGCAGAAGGTCAAGATGTTTTACTGTTTGTCGATAATATATTCCGCTTTACTCAAGCAGGATCTGAGGTGTCAGCTCTCTTAGGAAGAATACCATCAGCAGTTGGTTATCAGCCAACCCTTGCCACAGATATGGGGACTCTTCAAGAACGTATAACCTCTACACAAAAGGGTTCAATTACCTCTGTCCAAGCTATATATGTTCCAGCTGATGATCTTACTGACCCAGCACCTGCAACTTCATTCTCCCATCTTGATGCTACTACAGTTCTATCAAGACAAATTGCAGAGCTAGGTATCTATCCAGCTGTAGACCCTCTTGACTCAACATCAAGGATGCTTGACCCAAGGATTATTGGAGATGAACATTACGATGTTGCTCGTGAAGTACAAAGGGTACTTCAAACCTATAAGTCTCTTCAAGATATAATTGCCATACTAGGTATGGACGAGCTATCTGAAGAGGATAAACTAACTGTTGCTCGTGCTAGAAAAATTCAACGCTTTCTTTCTCAGCCTTTCCATGTTGCAGAAGTATTTACTGGATCACCAGGTAAGCTTGTAGACATTAAAGATACTATTTCTGGATTCAAGGCGATCTGTAGTGGAGAATATGATGATCTACCCGAAGCAGCCTTTTATATGGTAGGCGGAATTGAAGAAGCTGTAGAAAAAGCCAAACAAATGGCTGCCGAAGCAGCTTGATTACCTTCTACGGAGAATAATAATGGTTGAAACAGTACAATTTGAGCTAGTAGCTCCAGAAAAGCTTATTTTTACAGGTGAAGTTGAACTTGTAGTCGTACCTGGGGCGGAGGGTGATTTTGGTGTACTGCCTGGACATGCAAATTTAATATCAACTGTGAGGCCAGGCATAGTTGAAATTTATGAGAGCAATCAAGTTAAAGAGCGCTATTTTGTTGGTGGAGGATATGCAGAGGTAACCTCTAAACGTTGTACAGTTTTATCCACCGAATCGATGCCAGTATCTGAGATAGACACTAATGGGGCACAAGAAAGATTAAACGCTGCAGAGTCTGATTTATCAAGTACTACCTCAGAAACAGACCGGTCGCGCGCAGAACGCTCTGTAGAAGTAGCCAGAGCCCTGGTAGAAGCATCCCAGAACTAATTATGTTATTAAGACAAGAGACGTATAAATATTAATTATATGTAATCTCTTTTTTAATGAGCACATCGAACTCTCTAAACACTTTCGTATAAGCTTCTTGCTTAAATTCAATTATTTGGCCCACTAAGTCACTTGGCTTCATCCAGCACCAATCCTCAAATTCTGGGGTTTCAGTCTCAATATTAATATCAATCTCTGAACCTTTAAAGTAAGCTAAAAACCAAATATGCTCTTGACCAATATACCTACCTGACCAGACTTTGTTAGCGAGACTTGTTGGAAAATTGTAACTAATCCACTCTTTACTTTGTGCAAGTAAAGAAATCATCCCCGGCTTAATACTAGTCTCCTCCTCCAACTCTCTAAAAAAAGCCGACTTTACATCTTCTCCTGGATCAATACCTCCCTGGGGCATCTGCCAGCTACCGCCACTAAAATCCGAGCGGCGCCCTGCCCAAACTGAACCTGCAGAGTTGATCAAGACAACACCTATACCCCGCCTATATTTCTGCGATCTTTCCATAATGTTTTTACTAGTTAATTTTGAGAATTAAGCCTTTATTGAGCAAAAGTTTCATCTTTTATTTTTTTATATACGTCATTATATAAGATTATAGAACCATCCTCTTCTGAAATCACTATATCTACTGAGCTTGATATGGCCTTCTTTTCTCCTGCAGCTAGGATAGAATCATCCTTTATTTTTTCAGTGGTAATTTCCTGACGATCTAATGTATTTATTCTGCCTTCTACTGATTTACTAACTTTCATTTTTGAATCATTAGAGATAATAGATTCCACAACAACAGGAACAATATTAGTGGGCAAATCATCTATTGCAGAGAAATCTTTTTCAATAGGAATTTCTATTACTGGAACTATAAAATTATGAGCGGTGTTAGTTTTTCCAAGCTCAATCCAACAAACCAAAGCTACAATGCAGAGGACTATAATTATAACAACCATTATAGCCAGACTGGCCCTGGGATACGGGGGTTCAGTCCGTGCGCTATCCATATGAGCACCTAAATATAAGCAAAAGTAAAATACTCATGAAACGGGATCTGTTAGAGATAACAAATTGTGTCCCCTGAGTAAGTCAATTGCGCGAATAAGCTGGTAATCAACTTCCTCATTAACACTATCAATAGCTTTCTCTTTAATACCTTTTGATCCTTTAGACTTTCCATTTACATCTTTTATTGCCCCTAGGCTACCGGGGAGGTCAGACTCTCTCTGTCTTGCGTCAACTAATTTCTCCAACTTAGCTTGTTCAACAATAATGTCTGGTTCAATTCCTTTAGCCTGGATTGATCTACCAGATGGGGTAAAATAACGTGCAGTAGTTAAACGAATTGCCCCACTCTCTTTTAGTGGTATTATTGTTTGCACTGATCCCTTACCAAACGAGCGTGTTCCTAAAATAAGACCCCGTCTATGATCTTGTATTGCTCCAGCAACTATTTCTGAAGCTGATGCAGAGCCACTATTAATTAGAACTATCATAGGCAATCCTTCAGCAATATCTCCCTTCCTAGAGTTAAAACGCTGGATTGTCTCTGCATCGCGGCCTCTAGTTGTTACTATTTCTCCCTGTGCTAAAAATACGTCTGATACTGCAATAGCCTGATCTAACAATCCGCCAGGATTATTTCTTAGGTCGAGAATAATTCCTCGCAAAATACTCTCATTTTCCGAAAAAACTTCTTTTAGTGAATTTTTTAAATCTTCAGAGGTTCTCTCAGAAAATGCTGTTACACGTACATATACTAAGTCTTCTCCCTCTATACGAACTTTGATAGAATCTATCTTGATTTTATCTCTTATTATAGTTACATCGAAGGAATCATCTACTCCAACCCTTTGAACAGTTAATTTAATCTTAGTATTGATTCTACCCCGCATTAATTCGACCGCTTCACTCAAACTCTTCCCTAGTATGGGCTCTCCATCGAGATGGGTAATAAAATCTCCTGCCTTGATTCCGGCACGGTATGCTGGAGTATCATCTATAGGGGCTATGACCTTAACAAAACCACTTTCCATAGTTACTTCAATCCCAAGCCCGCCAAACTCGCCTTTTGTTTGAACCCGCATCTCTTGTAGATTTTTTGGATTAAGATACTTTGAGTGTGGATCTAATGAACCAAGCATACCATTTATAGCTGACTCGATTAGTTCAGAATCTTTTTTTTCCTCAACAAACTCTTCTCTCACTCGCTCAAAAACTTCACCAAAAAGATCCAATTGCTTGTAAGTATCTGCGCTGGATACCGCAGGGGAAAAATTATACATAACCAGTACTAAAGCTATTACTGGTAAAAATTTAATACTTTTTTTTAGTGCCACATTTTTCACTCAGCTATTAATAACAAAATTTTAAATGATATATCTTAACTCTATTCGTGTATAATGCCAGTGTACAGCTATAAAAAAGATCAATCCAATCTGTTTTAAGCGATTTCAGATCCATATATTCCGTACGTTTCAGCATAGAGATGCCTAAATTAAACCAAAGAAGAGTAAAGTTTCATATAATTTTTTGTATTTTCAATCAATCTAATAAGGATTTGCCTGTCATTTCCTTTGGTTTATCAAGACCTAATAGATCAAGAATGGTTGGTGCAATATCTGCAAGTATTCCATTAGGTAATCTTTTAGTCCTATCCAGGCTATCTGAAATTATAATATAAGGAACAGGATTGAGTGTATGAGCTGTATGAGCGCTACCACTAGCGCTTTTCATCTGCTCGACGTTACCATGATCAGATGTTACTAAAATTGCAATCTTTTGCTCATGGACTAGCGATAGCAGGCGGCCCAAGCATAGATCAACAGTTTCTACGGATTTACAAGCTGCATCAAAATTTCCTGTATGCCCTATCATATCTGGATTAGCAAAATTCACCACAGCAAAATCAAAGGAATTAGTCTTTATAGAATCAATCAGTCTATCTGTTACCTCAAGAGCTGACATCTCTGGTTGAGTGTCATAAGTTGAAACCTTTGGAGATGGAACTAATATTCTCTCTTCTCCATCAAAAATCCTTTCCTCACCTCCATTTAGGAAAAATGTCACGTGTGCGTACTTCTCTGTTTCCGCAATACGTAATTGCCTGAGCCCTGAACTTGCTATTACCTGGCCTAAAACATTATTAAATTGAACTGGTGGAAATATAGTCTCCATAAATCTATCTAGATTCTTCGAATAACTGCACATTCCGAGCACAGAGGAAAATCGTGGAAGTATTTCTCTATCAAATTTAGAGAAGTCAGGATCAATAAATGATGATAGTAGTTGACGTACTCGATCAGCTCGAAAATTTGCCATCAACAAACCGTCACCATCTTTAATACCTTCGTATCCTTTTACTACAGCAGGATCTATAAACTCATCTGAAATCTCAGATTCATAGGCATTACTTATAATTTCTGATGCACCCGAGTAGGTCAAACCAATACTAGACCCACGGACAATTACTGCCCAAGACTTAAATATACGGTCCCATCTATTGTCACGATCCATAGACCAATAACGGCCTGAAACAGTAGCAATGCGAACAGTTTTAAGTTCACCGATATCTGTCTCGAACTTTTTTAAATACTCTGCTGCAGATCTAGGCATAGTATCTCGGCCATCTAAAAAAATGTGAATGGCTACTGGAATAGATGATGAATTTAATATTCTACATAGTTCTAAAATATGCTCCTGATGCGAGTGCACTCCACCCGGAGACAATAGACCTAAGAGATGGCAAGTGCCTCCATTTTCCTTAAGTGTAAGTATATATTCCTGAAGCTTACTATTCTGCTCAAGTGCGGATTGATTGATTGATTGATTTATGCGGGGTAAATCCTGCATGGCAACTCTTCCCGCCCCAATATTCATATGGCCAACCTCGGAATTTCCCATCTGACCATCAGGTAAACCAACAGCAGCCCCAGAGGTTACTAATTCACCAGAGGGATAATCTAATAATAACTTATCCCAAACTGGAGTTCGCGCATTAAAAATCGCATTATCGGGGCTATCAATTCCAATTCCCCAACCATCTAAAATACACAATACCACTGGACCAGATGATTCTGCTCTCATAGACTTTCCTAATACTTATTGATAGATCATTATTTACTTAAAATACAGCATATCACATACTGAATCTGTCGGATATACTCTGAATATTATTTACCGATTGTAAGGATGCCCACTTAAGATACTAGCAGCCCTCCACAGCTGTTCCGCCAGCATCGCTCTGACCAAGATATGTGGCCAAGTCATTTCCCCTAAAGAAAGAACTAGATCAGATTGAGATAACAATGCCTGGTCTAAGCCATCCGCTCCACCAATAATAAAAACAAGATGACGGCTTCTACTTTCACGAAACTTATTTATAACAAACGCAAATTTTTTGCTTGATAATTCTTTCCCCCTCGGATCAATCAAGATAATATTTGCTTCAGTTGGAAGAATTGAAACTATTTTTTTATACTCCCGCTTTCTACGATCCCCTGCATGTCCAGACCCCACTTCTTTAATTTCTGTCAAATTCACTTTCCAAGGGAGACGTGCAATATAATCATTAAAAATTATCTGTGCCGGGTTATCCTTTCCCCTTCCAACAGCAATAACTCTAATTTCCAGACTAGTATCATTCAATTTTCCCCTACGAGAATCCATCTAGGACCCGTCATTCTCTATTTGCGATAAGTCATCAGATGGCATTTCTGCAGACCACATTTTCTCTAAATTATAAAATTCCCTTACCTCAGGTCGAAACAAATGTATCACTAAATCGCCTACATCTACCAGAATCCAGTCTGAGTTCTGCTCACCCTCTACAGATATTTCCCGCACCCCATTTGACTTAAACATCTCACGTATTCGTTGAGAAATTGATTTAACCTGCCTTTGTGAGCGTCCAGTTGCTATTATCATAAAGTCTGCAACACTTGATTTACCTAATAAGTTTATTTGCACTACATCCTCTGCCTTTGCATCCGAAAGGAATGCGATGACTTTATCGCGAAGATACTCACTATTATTTGAACCCAAACTAGAAGTAGTAGAATTAGTATTCATTTAAGATATCTCTCTCGATATGAAATTAAATTACAAGCACTACTATCATTTATTATTATATATTAAGTAAATTTTTTTTACGTATCTCAGTAGCTGAGATTGAATTTAATGGTCCAAAAATATAAACCCATGCCGGAGACTTAATATTTAAAAGATTACCCGCACTATGAATAGGAATTCTATACCTAGAAAAGCGTTTTGCCGCCTTTGAATTTAAGCATTTCTGAGCATATGGCCAACGGTCAAAAATTGCTATAGGAACTGATTCAAATATTAAATCCCATTCCTTCCATAAATGTATTTCTGATAGCAAATCACCGCCCATTAACCAAACAAATTTTATACGTGGATAACGTAAGGACAAAGAACTCAGTGTATCAGCAGTATGACACATTCCATGCCTTGACTCAAAGTCTGAAACCTTTATACGCGTATCGTTATTTATTTTTTCTGCCTGACTTATCCTTTCCTCATAACAATTCATTTCAGCACTTGATTTCAGAGGATTTTGCGGAGATATTAACCACCAAACCTCATCTAAATTCAAGATCTTCAAAGCTCTCAGACTTATATGTAAATGGCCATGATGGGCTGGATTGAAAGACCCACCCAGCAGGCCAATCCTCTTGTCTCTCCTCTCTATCATTTTTGAGCAAGTGACTAAAGGACGGCTCGCTGGCCTCACAATGGGTTCTAAGTTTCTCAGGGGCGCACCTGTCCTTGTCCTTGGACCTTATATTTGTAAGTAGTAAGCTGTTCAATGCCCACAGGTCCACGAGCATGAAGCTTGCCGGTCGCAATTCCTATTTCTGCACCCATGCCAAATTCTGCACCATCAGCAAATTGGGTTGAAGTATTATGCATAACAATTCCACTATCAACCTCGTTCATAAATTTTTCAGCAGCTAATTCATTATTTGTAACGATAGAATCAGTATGGTGTGAGCCATATCGATTAATATGCTCAATTGCATGTTCTAAATTATTTACTACCCTAATGGAAAGAACTGCATCAAGGTATTCTGTTTTCCAATCGGATTCTGTAGCTTGAATCAAACTTGAATCAATAACGCGCGCAGCGGTATCTCCACGTAATTCGCACCCAGCCTCGACTAAAGGTTTTATTAACACAGGCAATTCCTGGGCAATATCCGTATCCACTAAAAGCGTCTCCGTTGCTCCACAAATACCAGTCCTACGCATTTTAGCATTGAGTAAAATTTCTTTAGCCATAGATAAGTCTGCTTGTGCATGTATATATGTATGACATATCCCCTCAAGATGCGCCAGAACCGGGATTCTACTGTCCTCCCTTACTCTTTCAATAAGAGATTTACCACCCCGTGGAACGACCATATCAATAAATTCTTCTAGCTTGAGAAGTTCGCCCACCGCAGCCCTATCTCTCATAGGTACTAGCTGAATAGCAGACTCTGATAGACCTGCCTCTCTTAATCCAGCATGCATAAACGAAACTATAGCTTCTGAAGAATAGAAACTCTCTGATCCCCCTCTTAAAATGGCAACATTTCCTGACATTAGACATAGTCCGCCAGCATCCGCCGTAACATTGGGTCTTGATTCATAAATTACAGCTATCACACCAATTGGCACGGATACTCTCTGAATATTTAATCCATTTGGGCGCTCTCGAGATTCTAATACCCTTCCCAATGGATCATCTAATTTAGAAATCTCTATTAAGCCTCTTGCAATGGCTAAAATTCTTTCCTCGTCTAATTTAAGACGATCGAGTAATGCGTCATTGAGTCCAGATGAGTGAGCTAACTCTATATCTTTATCGTTAGCATTTTTAATCTGCTTAGTATGATCACAAATCTGTAATGACATTTCATTTAGCGCGCGGCGCCTATCTTGAACAGTCGTCGAAGCAAGCCCGAAAGCAGCGTTTCTTGCATATTCACCAATATTACGAATCTTATTCTTTAGACTATCCTTATCGTGTACATTATCTAACGTCATTATAGCGCCTCTTCTCTGAGCACTAGGTCATCCCTATGAATCATCTCATCACGACCAGAATAACCTAGTAATTTTTCAATTTTAGCTGTTTTTGATCCTATAATTTGGGCTGCATCTTCTGCTGAATATGCAACTAAACCACAGCCAATATCAATACCACTATCATCAATAATTGAAACAGCATCTCCTCGCTCAAATTTCCCTTCCACTTGAAGAACACCTGCTGGGAGGAGACTTTTTCCTGAAATCAATGCCTCAGAAGCACCTTTATCAATTATCAACTTACCCCGCGGCTGAAGCACACTCATTATCCAGTGCTTGCGTGCGTTTCCAGGTGACGACCGAGCAACAAACCAAGAGGCACGACCATTATCTAGAAGTCTTGCAAGGGGGTTAGATACCTTACCGTTTGCAATGGCAACGCTACAACCAGATGCCATTGCTGCCTGGGCTGCAATAATTTTAGTAACCATCCCGCCAGAAGAGTCGTCTGACCTAGCTACACCAGCCATTTTTTCAATTTCGGTTGTAATTTTCTCTATTTTAGGCACCCATTTCGCAGATGAGTCTATTGCTGGATCAGCTGTATACAATCCGTCTATATCTGAAGATAAAAGGACCAAACTATCTGCAGCCATCATTGTAGCAACTCCAGCAGCTAATCGATCGTTATCACCGAATCTAATCTCAGCAGTAGCAACGGTATCATTCTCATTAATTACTGGTAATGCGTCTAATTTAAGTAATTCAGATATTGTATTACGCGCATTTAAATATCGTCTACGGTTATCCATATCGCCAATTGTTAGAAGGATTTGCGCAACAGTTATACCATGAAGTTGTAATGCTGACTGATATGCATGCGCTAACTTAATCTGACCACACGCAGCTGCAGCCTGGCTTTCCTCCAACTTTAGTTTACTCTGATCTAGACACAAAAAACGGCGACCAGCAGCTATAGCCCCAGATGTAACAATAATAACCTCTGTTCCACTCAAGCGAATTTTATTTATATCTTCAGCAAGGCTTGACAGCCAAGACATATTGATTTCGCCCGTCTCCTGATTAACTAAAAGAGTAGAGCCAATTTTTACAACTATGCGCTGAGCTTCACTTAGAAGCCTTTCAGTCATATCTACCTCGTTAATGGGTCAAATGATTGTTCAGTAATAATTTTTTTATCTTTTTCTCCGATAATAATTTTTTCCTTGATTGCTCTTAGCACGGCTTCAATACCCTCTCCACTCACACTTGATATAGGAAAAACTTGGTTGCCGCATAAATCAACCAGTTCTCTCAATTTTCTTTCCCTAGAGATATCATCAATAGAATCTATCTTTGTAAGGCATATGATTTCAAACTTATCACTAATTCCCCTTCCGTAAGCATTAAGTTCGTTCCTGATAAGAGCATAGGAATCACAAACATCATTCTCTGTAGCGTCAACTAGATGTAATATTACCTTACATCTCTCTGCATGACTTAAAAATCTATGACCTAGGCCTATACCTTCGTGAGCGCCGCTTATTAAACCTGGAAGATCTGCATAAACTAACTCTTTCGCATCTATTGTAACCACCCCTAAATGTGGCGTAAGAGTTGTAAAAGGATAATTAGCTATTTTAGGGCGCGCATGGCTCACCACAGAGAGAAAAGTAGATTTTCCTGCATTAGGTTGCCCAATTAAACCTACATCGGCGAGTAATTTCAAACGTAACCTTAATTTGCGGGCTACTCCTGTCTCTCCCACACCTACCTGTCTAGGGGCTCTGTTTGTTGAAGACTTATAAGAGGCATTACCTCGGCCACCGCGACCACCACTTGCTAAAATAGCTCTATCTCCCAAATTAATAAGATCAAATAAAACTTCTTCATTGTTTGCATCAAGTATTTCAGTACCAACAGGGACCGGGAGCACAACATCAACGCCATCAGCACCCGTACGGTTCAGCCCTTCACCATTGTGGCCCCTCGGAGCCTTAAAGTGTTGTTTAAATCGAAAATCTACAAGTGTATTAAGACCTTCTACACATTCAGCTATTACCGAACCCCCTGTACCACCATTACCGCCATCTGGACCACCTCTAGGTTCATTACGTGCACGCCTAAAGCTTAGGCACCCATTTCCACCTGCCCCACTCTCAATTTCAATAGTTACAAGATCAATAAATTGCATTTCAGAAAATCCGTTTATGGCAACTAAATTATCTTATCTTTTCCAAATTTTCACACTCATTAAATGAAAAAGGGAGCAACCAACAGCTCCCTCACTTTCTTTCAATAATCCATGAAAAAGAAACACTCTTATACGTTTGGCTCCACGGATATAACTGTCTTACTGTTAGCTTTCTTTTTAAAAGAAACACGGCCTTCCACTAGAGAAAATATTGTATGGTCTTTACCTATACCCACGTTTTCACCGGGATGCCATTTTGTACCCCTTTGCCGTGCGATTATGTTTCCGGGGAATACTATCTCACCGCCATATTTTTTTATCCCAAGTCTTCGGCCCGCTGAATCTCTACCGTTCCTTGAGCTTCCTCCTGCCTTTTTATGTGCCATTACTATTTCCCCTTACATATTACTTCTTAGCTGGTGCTTTCTTAGCTGGTGCTTTCTTAGCTGGTGCTTTCTTAGCTGGCGCTTTCTTAGCTGGTGCTTTCTTAGCTGG
>DBHM01000016.1 GCA_002296185.1 Alphaproteobacteria bacterium UBA828 | reverse complement strand
TTAATATTTAATTGAATAAAATTAAAAAACACTTTATCAGCTAAATTGTGCCCAGGTAGCTCAGTTGGTAGAGCAGCGGACTGAAAATCCGCGTGTCGGTGGTTCAATTCCGCCCCTGGGCACCATTTACTTAAATATAAATATCAACATAGGTTAGTAATAGGTTTGAAAACTTGCGCTATAATAGGAGCTGGTCTTTCCGGAATAACTTCAGCTTCCTTTCTTAATGAAACTTTCGATATTACTGTGTATGAAAAATCTTTGCGGCCGGGGGGTAGAATGGCAACTAGACGTGCGGAGCACTTTTACTTTGATCATGGTGCTCAGTATTTCACAGCAAAAACTGAATGTTTTAAAGGTTTTGTTAATAAAATGATTAAAGATGGTTGTGTTGAAGAGTGGAATGCACGATTTGTGGAGATAGATAAGGGGAATATTACTAATAGCTGGAGATGGGGTGAGCATTATCCACATTATGTGGGTGTCCCATCTATGAATGCTATCGCAAAAAAATTATCAAAAGGATTAAAAGTCAACTTTGGAGTTCATGTTCGTTCTGTTGTAAAAAAATCTCATCTGTGGAGACTTATTGATATTCATGGTAAAACTCTTGGGGAATATGACTGGGTCATCACCGCAATCCCCTCCATGCAAGCCTATGATATGCTTCCTCCTAAAACTCACTTCTTAGATGCAATCAGCAATATTAAGATGACTCCATGTTTTTCGCTTATGTTAGGCTTTGATAAAGACTTAGGGCTTGATTTTGATGCTGCACTAATCCGCGGTCAAGATATTAGCTGGATTTCTGTGAATAACTCAAAACCTCAGAGAAGTCAGTCTTTTTCGCTTTTGATTCACTCAACAAATAATTGGGCTGAAGAGCATATAAGTGATGATAAAACAGATATTACACAACATTTATTTAAACAACTTGGTGAATTAATAGACCTTGATACTAAGCATGTATCACACCAAGCTTTACATGCTTGGAAATATGCTAATGCACAAAAGCGATATGGTGAGCCTTACTTTATTGACTCAAATCAAAAAATCGCAGTCTGTGGTGATTGGTTAATACAGGGAAAAGTTGAGTCAGCATTTATAAGTGGTATGAAGGTAGCTGAAAAAATCTTGGAGGTTTCAAAAAATAATAATTAGACATAGAGGTACAAATAATTAGATCCATATTATAGTTATAGAAATCCTTAGCGGTGGTTTTTTATGCCCTCCTGACTACTTTTATCTCGCACGAGGTAATTCATCCCAGCGAGTTGTAAAAGAAGGTGTCTTATAGTTTTGTTTCATGTACCAAGTCCTAGATTTTTTTACTTGGCCTAATTGAATTAGGCCAAATCCAAAGCGTTGATTAATGCTGTCACATACCTTAGATAATTCGTCACTAGTATGTGACGGAGGATGGAATAGGTTTGGAGGAACGTCTTCTGGCTTAATCAGGTCGATTAATATAACACCGGCCTTCTTATATCGTATGTTAGGTTTGAATATTTTATCTAGGCATTTTAAAGCTGCTCCATGAATATCTTGAAAATTATTTGTTTGGGGATGTAATCCCAAAGTTATAGATTTATTGTATTGTTCTATCTCAGGATTAAAGGGGCTTGTTTGGATAAATACGTTGATAGCCCTGGCGGCAAGGCCGTGTTTTCTAATTTTACACGAAGCCATATCTGCAAAGGTAGCTATAACTGACTTTAATGCTAAATAATCAGTCAAGGTACTGCCAAAGCTTCTTGATATGCAGACGGTCTGTTTCTGCGGGGATTCGTCTTCAATTTCAATGCATGATATTCCTTGTAGTTCCTTCACGGTTTTTAGCCCTACAATGCCAAACTTTTGCCTTATCCATCTCTCAGGGGATTCTTTGAGATCGTAAGCTGTTATAATGCCTCTCTCTTGTAGTGCCTTTGACCAGCGACGACCAATTCCCCACACATCACCAACTGCTATTCTTTGTAGCGCAATATCTAGCCAGGGAGAATTATAGAGATCAAGGACACCGTTCGTCTTTTGAGATTTCTTAGCTAGCAAGTTGGAGATTTTTGATAGCGTCTTAGTTTTTCCAATACCAATAGATACAGGTATTCCTGTCCACTGAAAGACACATTGACGAATATGCTGACAATATTCTGTTAGTTTTAGATGTTCAAAACCTGACAAGTCTAGGAAACATTCATCAATACTATAAATTTCAGATTTAGGGGTGAAGGAAGATAGTGTTGTCATCACTCGATTACTGAGATCGCCATAAAGGGCGTAATTACTAGATAAGATTATAACTTCTTGTTTCTCTAAGTAATTTTTAAATTTGAAGTAAGGCGCACCCATCGGTATGCCCAGAGCCTTAGCCTCATCGCTGCGGGCAATAATACATCCATCATTATTTGATAGAACTACTATAGGTCTACCAATTAACCGTGGTTGGAAGACACGTTCACAGCTTGCGTAGAAATTATTACAGTCAACAAGAGCAAAGACAGTCATTCTAAATTTCGTACTGAGTTCTTCACTACGCCCCATATTTGAGATTCTTCAAGTAGAGAAATTGTGGGGTAATCAGGGTTTTCTGCTTTTAGTAGCCATGCACCTTGAGTATCACGCTGTAACCGTTTGACGGTTAACTCACCCATTACAGACGCAATAACAATACTTCCATTCTTTGGTTCGAGGCTACGATCTACAATCAATAAGTCGCCATCATAGATTCCTGCTCCAATCATAGAGTCACCTTCAGCCTGCACAAAATATGTAGCAGCTGGGTGTTTAATATAGTCATTCAGGTCAAGGCTTCCTTCAATAAAATCTTCAGCAGGAGAGGGAAACCCAGCAGGTACCCGGCTAAGTATTAAAGGAAGGCGTAGGTTTGATGTAAGGGCGTATAGGAATTTCATAATCAGTAAATAGAACAAAAGTAGAACAAAAATAACTATATGACATTATTTTGTTTGCTGTTCAAGGATTAATAGCTGGTAAGTAGTATATTTTTAAGCTTGTTTGAGAACATAGCTTAGTATTTTAACAACTTGCTGAGGATTAGAAGTCCATGCCAAGGCGGTGGCATCGACTTCCTTGAGTGGATGAACAATCTCCGCATCATGCAATGTTATATATGGTATTCCCAGAGCAGCACAGAAACCGGCATCAAACGCAGCATTCCACTGTTTATATTTATCTCCAAAACGTATTACTGCTACATCGCATTTTTTTATCAAAGTCTTAATTCTAATACTATTAACCTTTGCTGACTTATGATCTCGCCAAAAACTTTTTTCTTCGTGACCTAAAAGATCACCTGCCGCGTCGCTTGCCTCATGATCAGTAACTGCAGAGGTGAAGAGAATATCAAGGTTATTAGACCTACAGCCTTCTTTTATCTGGTCTCTCCAATCGGTATGAATTTCACCAGATAAAAATACTGTCATTGATTGTTGCATATCAATTCCTTTTTATTCTCCCTCATCTATTGAGTTAAACTCCAACCTCCGTAACGAATTTGGTGCGGAGGAATGCATCTAGACCCTCAATTCCACCTTCTGATCCATATCCTGATTCATTGACACCTCCAAACGGAGTCTCAGGCGTTGCAACCATTGGATGGTTTACGCCAACTAGTCCCGTATCAAGAGCCTGTTCAATTTTAGTGGCCTTTTCTCCGTCCGATGTAAAAACATATGATGCGAGACCAAATGGTAACGCATTAGCTCGTTCAACAACTTCGTCGAATGAATTAAAATGAGTCATTGGAGCAAGTGGTCCGAATGGTTCCTCAGTCATAATTGCTGCCTCATCTGGGACGCGTGATAGCACAGTAGGGGCATAGAAAAATCCTTGGTTGCCGATTCTTTCTCCTCCAGTTTTTATCTCTGCACCGCAATCAATAGCGTTAGAGACAAAGTCCTCCATCACGGGTAATCGGCGAGAATCTATAAGAGGCCCCATTTGTACACCATCTTCTAGTCCATTCCCCACTTTGATTGATTTTGCTCGTTCAGTAAATCCTTCAATAAACTCGTTATAGACCTTTTCATGTACAAAGAATCTAGTTGGTGATATACAAACTTGCCCTGCATTTCGAAATTTGAATCCAGATGTTACATTTATAGCTTTTTCAATATCAGCGTCATCAAAAACTATGACAGGTGAGTGACCGCCTAGTTCCATTGTGCACCTTTTCATTGTATCAGCTGCCAGTTTCTGGAGATGTTTACCTACCGGGATTGATCCAGTAAAAGACATTTTGCGTGGTATCCAAGATCCAAGTACGTGCTCTGAGACTTCCTCGGGTATTCCAAAAACTATATTAAGAACACCTGGGGGCAAGCCGGCATCCTGAAAGCAGCGTGCTATTGCAACAGCTGTACCTGGTGTTTCTTCACTGGGTTTGATTAGCATGGAGCAACCTGCCCCCAGTGCCCCTGCAACCTTTCTGATCATATTTGTTCCAGGGAAATTCCATGCAACAAATGCACAGGATGGGCCAACTGGTTCTTTCATAACCATTTGTCTGGCCCCTGGAACGCGTGCAGGAACTATTCTTCCATAGGCACGTTTACCTTCTTCTGCGTACCAGCGAATCACGTCAATAACAAAACCTAGTTCGATTTTAGCTTCTGCAAGTGGTTTGCCCATTTCCATAGTGAGGGTTTTTGCTATCTCATCAATTCTCTCCTCGACTAACCGTGCAGCCTTCTCCATAATTGCTTGTCGTTCAAGTGGAGTAATTTGTCGCCATACTGCAAACCCTTGTGCGCTGGAACTAAGGGCTTCATCCAGGTCAGATGCGGATGCATGAGGGACATCTGCCATAATTTCTTCAGTTGCGGGGTTTAAAAGAGGTTGGCTTTTGCCTTCACTCCCTTGACACCAACGTCCATTTATTAGCATTGCGATTTTTTCTGAGTACATAATCTATTCCCCAATATTATTTACGTGATCATATTAACTAAATTACTATGAATATTGAATCCTCATTTATGAAAATTTATAATGAAAATTTATCATTTTCTTAATTTACTGTAGCATCAGTATTAGTTCGTTAATAGTCTAGAAAAAAACATATATTTTACTATGGCCACTCACTCACCACTTCATTGGCATTAACTCTGCGTCTTTCGCTAGGGTACTCTAATGCTGTTCCTATGAAAATAAATCCATAAAAATCTATCCCTGGATCATGTCCAAGAAATTTTTTTACTTCAGCATTATAGGCTGGCCATTCTGTAATCCATTGGCCAGAAAAACCATAAGCATGGACACCATTTAGAATATTTTGACACACAGCTCCACCTGATAAGGTTTGTTCCCAAAGTGGAGCTTTATGGAATCTTTCTTCCTGTGGATAACAGGAAACAACAAGTAAAATGGGTGCTGTCTGAGGTCTGCTTCTCCAGTAGTCTATCTGTGAGTCCGTTGCATTAGGATTTTCTTTAGTAAAGATATCTGCGTAGAAGTCTCCCAGCAAGGATTGTCCATCTTTGCGGATCACCTGTACTCTCCAGGGACCGCAAACTCCATGATCAGGGACTCGAAGACCAATCTCTATAATTGACTCAAGTATATCAGAGCTTGGCCCCGGATCTGCTAGCTTTGCTACAGTAACTGAACGCCTTTTTGAAAGAAACTCCGCTACTACATTTTCTTTATTAACCACGATGAATATCTCCTATGCGTTCGAAGTATTGATCATTAATTCAATTCTCTATCACAATCTCGATATATATGATTACCCGCTAGGCTTGGTCAACCAGCTTAAATTTGACTAAAAGGGTTAATGTAGATAAAAAACGTTTAAGTAATGCTATATAATAGTATATAACACTAATTCTTAGTGAAATAAGAGTAAGTTATATCGGAGGGTAATTTTAAATGACGTTGAGGATAAATGGAGAGGCACCAAATTTTACAGCCGAAACTACCGAAGGTTCGATTACATTTCACGAATGGATAGATGGCAATTGGGTAATACTTTTTTCTCATCCAAAAGATTTCACTCCTGTTTGTACAACTGAGCTTGGTTACCTTGCTAGCCTTAAGCCCGAGTTTGATAAACGTAACTGTAAAATAATAGGTTTAAGTGTAGATCCTGTTGAGGATCATAAACGGTGGGTGGGGGATATTGAAGAAACACAAGGAACAGCTGTTAATTACCCTCTTATTGGAGATACAGATCTCTCGGTTGCTAAAGCCTTTGATATGCTTCCCGCTGATGAGGAAGGAAATTTTGAAGGTCGTACGGCAGCAACAAATGCAACTGTTCGTTCAGTTTTTATAATTAGTCCTGATAAGAAGATAAAAGCAATGCTAACTTATCCAATGAGTACTGGGCGTAATTTTGATGAGGTACTACGTTTGTTAGACTCATGCCAGCTAACTGCGTTACATCAGGTAGCAACCCCAGTAAATTGGAAGCAAGGCGAGGATGTAATTATTGTTCCGGCAGTTTCAGATGAAGACGCAAAGAAAAAGTTCCCTGATGGTTGGTCCGCGCCAAAGCCATATCTTAGAATCGTCCCACAACCAAAATAGTCTGCAGCCTCCTATAGTGTCCTTTAATATATACTTAAGCTGGTTTAATACCTCGGGTTTATTTCTAGTGCTTATGAGGCCTTGGTCCTTCATAGGTTTTAAAATCTGCACCTGTAGGGTTTTGGAATACACGAAGCTCAAAGAACGGAAGTACGCTTAGTAGGTGATCGATTAGATCTGCTTGGATCCCTTCATAACGCACCCAGTCAGTATCATTTGAAAAGGCGTAGATCTCTAGCGGTAATCCCTCAGCTGATGGGGACAGCTGGCGAACCATTAATGTCATATCGTTGCGAAAGTAATTACTTTCTTCAATATAGGCTTGGCAATACGCTCTGAATGTACCTAAATTTGTTAGGGCTCTACGATTAATTGGTAAGGCTGCAATTTCACTCTGATCAAGTCCAACATTGGCTTCAGAAAGTTCTCTCTGTTTTTGATCGAGGTATGGGGCAAGGCGTTTAAAAGTTTTGAAACGGGTCATTAGTTCTTCATCGCAAAATTTAACACTTGCTTGGTCAATAAGTAAGCTTCGTTTTATTCTTCGTCCACCAGATTCACTCATACCACGCCAATTTTTAAAAGAATTCTCCATAATTTTATAAGTAGGTATTGAGACATAGGTATTATCCCAATTGCGAACTTTGACAGAATGGAGAGCCATATCGACGACTTCACCATCAACGCCGAATTGTGACATCTCTATCCAATCACCTTTTAGCATTAGATTATTAGATGCAATTTGAATGCTAGAAATTAAGGAAAGTATTGTATCGCGAAAAACTAGAAGGAGAACAGCCGTTACTGCCCCAAGTCCTCCTAGTATTCCCCAAGGGGATTGATCTACGAGAGTGCTTATTACAACTATAGACCCCAGAAGATAAACTAATAGTTTTGCAAGTTGGATATATCCCTTTATTGGACGTTCTGCTGAGACTGGGTATAGCTGGTAGATATCCATTGCTGCCGTAAGTAGCCGGGCTAGCATAAGTGTTAGGATGACAAAAATTGATGCCAATATCACTCTTCTGCCCAGCCCTATGAGTTCAGGGTAGTGCGCTGCCCCAACGTATAAGATAATTGCAGGAGCTAGATAAGCAGTTAACCGAAATACTCCTCGATTGACGATTAAGTCGTCCCATTTGCTTGGTGTACGTGCTATTGCTCTATAAATCAGAGGTGTTGCAGCAAAACGAACTATACAAAATGCAAGCAAGGCAGCTCCAACTAAAATAACTGGATAGACCCATACCTCACTACCAAAAATTTCACTAATCCTTTGGTT
>DBHM01000008.1 GCA_002296185.1 Alphaproteobacteria bacterium UBA828 | reverse complement strand
TCCTGACACAAGCAAGAATAAGCCGAAGGGGACACGATATTTCATGAATGTCGGATCTGTCATGTAAACCCTATTTGCCTGCCTCTCAAGAGAAAATATTGCTTTTGGTGTTAGTAGAAGCATTAAACTAAAAATTAGTGCCAATACTCCAATGATAATTAAATATTCTGTTGATTCGTTAATTAATGAGTATATAATAAATATTGCGGCTACAAAGAGGCCTAACCCAAACGGGACCCTGTATTGCATAAACGTTGGGTCAGTCATGTATATTTTGTTTGCCCTACGTTCAATGGATAGGATGGTATTGGGTGCTGCAAGTAAAAGAATGCCAAATAATATTGCTATTGAACCAATGCTAAGAATATAAATCATTTGGTGTAACCCTAAATTAATCTTCCTTTAAATTACATTTTATCTCTGAAAAGAGGTATACTAATCATAAACATTCTGATATAGATTCTTCTGTAATAAATGCCTGTACAGTAACAGTAAAATTAGTCTGAATTGCTGACTCATCAATTACCGATATTTGAGCAAGTTTTGATCTAATGCAATTTTTTACAGCAGCCATAATCTCTGTAGGCATTTCATCATTTAAAATATAGCCAGCAATAGCATTATAAATAGCTTTTTCTGTGCACTCTTCTCTGACAACATCTATTGAATTATTTATTTTTTGAGTATGCTCTCCTTGGATCATTACATATTCAACCTCTTCCTCAGATTGGGAAAATGCAAAACATAAAAACCCGGATAATAGAATAATTTTTTTCATGGTAAAATGTAGTTCCTTTATAACATTAAAATTACAATAATATTTAGTTAATATTCTAGATAAGAGCCGGGGATTACCATTGGACTAAAGCCATAAGAAAGATCATAGGTAGGAGGTAGAGAGCCTTTGTTAATTGTACTATTATTTAGGCTTACTCCATATTTTGAAACGATGGAGCCCGTAACAGTTGATCCTGAAATATTTGTGGTTGTTGAGCAGGTGTATAAGGCGCCTTTAACATTGCTGGAACCTGATACAGTTAAATTTGTTCCCATACTTAAAATAAGCCCTCTTACATTGCTACCACTTATACTAAGTCCGCCTTTTGAGAAGAGCACTATTGAATTTGAGATTGAGTTCACATTTGATCCTACGGTACTGTTGCTAATATTAATCTCGCCATTACAAGCAATCTCTATTCCGCCAGCGATTGTGCAGTTTGTTATATCTATATCACCCGTTGCATAGATCCTTCCTGAGCCTGTTACTGTTAGTCCAGTAAGAGAGATATCATTACCATAAAATAATCCATTAGGATAGGTACTGCTTAAGTTAAAATTGCTTGTTAACTCTAGTGGTCCTCCGCTTTCTTCCTCAGGCTCAGGCTCTTGATAAAATTCTACTTTCACCTGCCACCAATATGGACTCCCTCCTGGAGCATAGTTTACATCGTTTGTTACAAAAACAGAGGCACTTACTGAAGTTCCGCTCATGTTTACAGATTTGTTTCCTGAAAACTCTAGATCCCAAACACCATCATCACCAACTCCATCAAATTTACCAAAGTTATGTCCACCTATTGTTACATTATTTAAATATTCTAAGTGCCAACTAAAATCTCCCCGTATCCAAATATTTTTTATTATTACGTTACTCGCTGAGTTAAAGCTACTGCTAAGATCAAAGTTCCAGCTTCTAGTAGAATTCCTTGTGTTTTCTCCATGAGTGAGCGCTAGACATCCATCGCAGGTACTTTCACCACTGCCACCATCATGAGAATATTCAAGATCATAAGTCCCATCATCTCCGACACCCATAAAGCGGCCAAAGTTATGTCCGCCTATTGTTACGTTATCTAAATATTCGGAGCTAGCAGAAAGGTCTCCCCGTATCCAAATTTTCTTTACTATAATCTGGGAAGCAGAAGAAGTATGGGAACTGACATTGAAGTTCCAGCTTCTAGTAGAATTCCTTGTGTTTTCTCCATGAGTCATAGTGAAAGTGTTGTCACTTCCTAATGCCTGAAATTCTACTTTCACCTGCCACCAATATGATGCGCCACTTGGTACATAATTAATTTGATAAGATGGAAAAACAGACATGGAAACATTTGTCCCAGACATGGAAACAAGCTGACCAGAGATTTCCTCTTCTTCTTCGCCACCTGAGCCCGTTGCAGGAGAAATAGTATCTAACATAGCTGAGAAATAAGCTGTATTTGCAACAGGAAACTCTGGAAGTGGATCTGGATGCTGGGTGCCACCTGAGCCCGTTGATGTGTATGCATTACCAGTTAGGTTAACACCTGAAATATTTCCATTATAGTAAATGTCTCCATTGATTGTACCACCTGATTGCGAATAAGACTCAACATTTGGGTCTTCTATAGTAATCCATGTCGCAGTATTTATATTTGCATTGTGCCCATTTCCAGTTTTGTCATAGGCTATATTTCCTGAACCTTCATCAAAATCCCAATAAGCGACCAAACCTGTTTCATTCCCAGTTAGTTTATTATACATGTTTGCCTGTATCTGTGTCTGAGTCCTAGCCACATTCCAAATTCTTACATCATCAATTTGGCCTCGATGGTATTGATTATTCCAATCATGATGCCCAATTGTTAAGGGGTCTGAACTTGTAGATGGAGTAGTTACTGGAGAAGTATCCGTTCCTGCTGAAGGATCTAGCTGACCATTCAAATATAATTTGGCAGTATTAGCGTCTCTTACTGCTGCCAAATGATACCATTGACCAAGCTGCACTGCAGTATTATAGCGTGCATCGGTTCCACCTCCTGATCCATATTGTTGGAATAAGAAGATTCCATTTTGATGATACCATAGTCCATAATTACGGGGTCCAGAGGCACCTTTTCCAACGACTCTTGTCCAACCGCCTGAGTGTGTATCTATTTTGAACCATACTTCAGCACTCATCACTCCAGTTAGCCTTAAATCTGAATTATCAGAAACTACCACTCTATCATTGCCATCAAAGTTGAGAGAATTCCAAGGGGTACCATTTCTATTTCCAAAAAAAGCTAAGTTAAATGCATCAGGGTATGAGGATACAAAAAGTCGTGTATTTCTGGTTGCATCATTTATAGAGGCAGAGCTGTTTATCATTGCAAAGTGAGAATAGGGGAGGGGGCTGTCATTTTCATTATTTACAGGATCGTAGGTTATAGTATATTGCCCGTTGTTAAGGTTTTTACTTACTGCTGACAAATAGGGTGTGTTATTTGTTTTAAATAATTGTATTCCATGATCAAGGCCACTCTGGGATAAGTTTCTTGTTCGAATGTCTAAAAGGTTATAGCTTGAGATTTGATTTTCTTTTACCACTACTTTAATTAGAAAGATACTAAAAACACTTAAAATAATAAAAAGCGCTATTGTGGAACCTAGAAGGATAAACCCCTTGTCTGAGCTACGCCTTAAATCATCACAAATTTTAATTACATTATTCATGATAGCTCATGGCTCTTCCAATGCGAAGGTTATAGGGAATTACCTTTCCCTGAAATAATATATCTTGGCCATCCTTGTTGAATTTTAGAGTTAGTTCCAATGATTTTATCTGGGTTATATCGTTTTCAATATTGATCGTATTACCACTACTATTTTTATAAACAATTGAAGAGTTACTGTATTCTACTTTATTCGTAATTATTTTATTATTATTCCCGGTGATTTGATCATTATTTTGAATGATATCATTGGTTTGTCTTATTTCATAGCTGATGCTGTTACCGTCGGCTGGCTTTATCACTAATTTTTTATTATTACTTCCGGCAAAACTGGAGAAGCTTTTTTGCCATGATGCTTCTCTGATAATTTTAAAAAATGTCGACCGTGCTTCATTAATAAGACCTTGTTTTTTTAATGAAGAAGAATATACTTTTGTTGCATTGGCCAACATGGTTGTTGTTATTGATCCAAAGACTGCTACTGTTAGAATAACGATAATTATCTCGATCAGTGTAAATCCTTTACTTGATGATTTTATATTCTTATTAATGCCAATCATTATATGTTAGATATGATGAACGATTCACTGATTATAGGATAGGAGTTACTATTGTGTTTGATATTTAAATCAATACGTTTCATATTTGTAGCACTGCCAACAGTCTCCAGATTATCATTTACAAAAGAAACATTATACAAATAAGAGAATGCAGGATAGTCTGGAAAAGGTGTATAGCTGCTAGACTCGACAATATCTCCATAATTTTTTGATCTTAGTTCATTAATCTTGGAGTGTAATAAAAATGACTGTGTTGTAATAGTCTGAGATTTAACTTGCACTGATTTTGCCTGACTTAGTGCCTCTAAAAAAACAAGTAAAGCTCCAGATAAAAGCACAACAACGATTACTACCTCAACTAGGGCGAAACCTCTTTTGGCCTTTATCATTGGGTTGAAACCTCTGTGAATCCAGTTAGTTTCTCAACAGAGATTGTATGGTTATTATTTAGAGTAATTGTCCCACTGTTTAATACATTTCCCCACTTATCAATATTGACTATGTTTGAACCATTTAAGTTAACCTGTGTGATATTAACACCAGAAAATATGCCTTCGGACAAATCGATTATACCATTATTACTTCCGGGGTAGTCTGTCATGAGTGCTCCGTTTTTTCGGAAAGTGCAATTATCGAGACTATGGTTGTAGGTGATTGACATTTGCTCATGATTTGCAAGAGCGATCTCCTTCACTAGTTCAATATCTGAGGTGATTTGATTGATTGCAGAAGAAACGCGCACAGATCCAGAGATATCTTTGATCCTTGTTGAAGCAACAGCAGCGAGAATTCCTAGA
>DBHM01000021.1:76769-80804 GCA_002296185.1 Alphaproteobacteria bacterium UBA828 | reverse complement strand
AGAATGGGGTTTTGCGTAAATACATTTTTAGCGGCATTGAAATCACTAATATGAAAATTAAGATAACAGAAAGCAGCATTCTTCCCGATAGTGTCCATGTCCATGGTCTAACGCTATTTGCAAATTTATTAATTTCTTCCTCTTTTACAGTAGGTCATGCGATCGCTCATGCCTTTGAGCCTGGTATTTTAATGCTTATAAGATTTGCAATGGCTACATTCATTATGGGGATTTTTGTACAAATCAGATACAAAATACAGTGGCCTGGCTGGCAAGGTATTGGTCGTTACTTTGTTGTTGGATCAATGCCTGTAGGTTTTTTTTGGTGCCAGTTCGAATCGTTACGTTATACAAGTGCTTTGAACACATCGGCATTTTTTACTACCGTTCCAGCTATATCGGCAATAATTGCAGCGATATTTATAGGCGAGAGATTAGGTTGGTCTCGTTTATTAGCGTTAGTAGTTGGTATGATAGGTGCTTTATGGGTGGTATTTCGGGGCGACTACCAAAGATTTTTAGATTTTGACCTCAATTACGGTGATGGTCTTTTCCTGTTAGGCTGTTTGTTTTTTGGAGTTTATGGTGTGTTAGTTAAATACCTTCACAGGGGAGAGCCTACAGCAATAATGACCTTTTGGGTTTTAGTGATAGCCACAATATTATTTTTCTTTATTTCTATAAAGGATATCGGAAAAAGTAATTGGACAGATGTTGATTTGGAGGTGTATGGCTGGTTAGCGTATCTTGCATTGGTTACAACTGTTATAAGTTTCTTCCTATTCCAATATGCCACCCCAAGAATAGGGCCTACGCGAGTCCAGGCCTATAGCTACTTTATGCCAGGTTTTGTAATTGTCACTGAGTGGGCAATTGGATATGGTTTGCCCGCCATGATGACTATTCCTGGAATAGGAATTGTCTTAATTTCAAGTTATTTTATTCAAAGGAGAGTATTATTTGATAAGCGTTAATTAAAGTAGAGATTAACTCCTCAGATTACTTATATGAGATAAATATTTAGTTTGTTTGATTATTTTTATTCTCACAAATGAAATCCAAAGCACCTTGTAAAATAAATGTTGCTGCAACTTTATCTATAATTTTAGATCGCTTTTTGCGTGATAAATCAGCTTCTATCATAGAACGTTCAACTGCTATGGTGGAGAGTCTTTCATCCCAAAGTGCAACTTGCACGAAATTTTCTTTTGCTAGATTTGAAGCAAAGTCTTTTGCTGATTGTGCTGCTGGTCCTGTGCTCCCATCCATATTCAATGGAAGTCCGACAATTATAGCAACAATGTTTTCTTCTTCCGCAATTCTTTTAAGAGTTTCTATAAGCGTAGAAAATTTTTCCCGCTTTAGTTCTTTATAGGGTGAGGCAATTCTTAATCCAACATCTGATAGAGCAAGGCCAATAATTTTTGAGCCTAGATCTAAGCAAAGAATACGCTGATTACTATAAATATTTATAGATAATTCGGCTATGTTGCAGATCTTCATGTCGGATGATACCTTCCCGGCCTTCAGGTCAAAAGTATTCGCAATGCGAAAAACTAAGACGATTAATAAATTATAGAGTGAAAGTGACATATGGGAATAGATAAGGCTACAGTACTTCGTATATCTCGCTTGGCACGAATCCAATTAGATGAGCAGGGCATAGATTCTATAGCCAAGGATCTAGATTCTATCATTAACTGGGTTGAGCAGCTAAACGAGGTAAATACTAAAGGTATAACACCGATGACTAGTGTTGTTGATGTGACTCTCCCAAAACGAGAAGACTTGGTAACTGATGCTGCCTCTAGAGAGGACCTTCTCTCGAATGCTCCAGATTCCGAGGAGGGATTTTTTGTGGTCCCTAAAGTCATAGAATGACTAGTCTAGTAGATTTAACTATTTCTGATGCCCTTAGTGGTCTGAAGGCTAAGACATTTTCCGCACGTGAACTTGTTGAAGATTATATTTCAGTCGCAATTGATTCCGAGGTACTTAATTGTTATGTCGCTCAAAGTTATGATTTAGCTCGCTTGCAAGCAGATCAATCTGATGAGAAGATTAAGAGAGGAGAAGCAAGGGCTTTAGAAGGAATCCCTTTAGCGATAAAAGATCTATTCTGTACACGTGGATTACATTCAGCTGCTTGCTCTGGAATCCTTCAAAATTTTCTTCCACCTTACGAATCAACTGTGACTTCAAAGTTATGGGCGGAAGGGGCGGTGATGGTTGGCAAAGCAAACATGGATGAATTTGCAATGGGATCATCTAATATGACAAGTTTTTATGGATCGGTAGTTAATCCATGGAGTGAAGATATAGAAAAAAATCCTCGAGTACCTGGAGGTAGTTCTGGTGGTTCTGCTGCTGCTGTGGCTGCAAGGGCAGCACTGGGTGCAACAGGAACAGATACCGGGGGGTCAATTAGGCAACCTGCATCTTTTTGTGGTGTAGTTGGATTAAAGCCAACATATGGAAGGTGTTCTAGATGGGGTATAATAGCATTTGCATCTTCATTAGATCAGGCTGGACCAATAACTCGCTCTATTAAAGATGCTGCACTGATGCTTGAGGTAATGGCTGGCTATGACCCTAAAGACTCAACATCAGTAGATACTAAGGTTCCAGATTATAGTGCAGAATTAGAAAGAGATTTTAGGGGTTTAAAAGTTGGGATTCCTATGGAATATCGCATAGATGGATTATCTGGAGAGATTATGTCTCTATGGGATAAGGGAATACAATGGTTTCAAGATAGAGGGGCTGAAATAAGAGATATATCTTTACCTCATACAAAATATGCACTTCCAACATATTACATAGTAGCTCCTGCAGAGGCATCATCCAACTTGGCGCGGTATGATGGCGTTCGTTTTGGTAAACGTCAGGATGGCGAAAACTTAATTGATATGTATTCCAAAAGCAGAGCAATTGGCTTTGGTGAAGAGGTTAAGCGGCGAATTTTGATAGGGACCTACGTACTTTCTGCAGGGTATTATGATGCCTACTATATTAAAGCGCAGAAGGTAAGGGCGAGGATTGCTGAGGATTTTAAATCCGTTTTTAAAGATATTGATGTAATCTTAACCCCGACTGCTCCAACACCTGCTTTTTCCGTCGGTGAGAAGATGGAAGATCCTATCGCAATGTACATGAATGATGTTTTTACTGTCCCTGCTAGCTTAGCTGGACTTCCTGGTATCTCTGTTCCGGCTGGAATTAGTAGAAATGGCCTTCCTTTAGGATTGCAGTTAATTGGCAGACCTTTTGAAGAAAGTACTATTTTGCGCGCCGGTAAAATTATTGAAGAGTCAGCTAACTTCGATTCTTTGCCGAATTGGTTAAAAAAGAGGGATAAGGTATGAGCTATATCTTAGAAGGTTCCTCAGGTGATTTTGAGATAGTAGTCGGTTTAGAAATTCATGCGCAGGTAACATCAAAATCTAAACTTTTTTCTGGTGCTTCAACTGAATTTGGCGCTCCAGAGAATACTCAAGTGTCTTTTATAGATGCTGGTATGCCAGGTATGTTGCCAGTGATTAACAATAAGGTAGTAGAGCAGGCAGTAAAAACGGGACTAGCATTGAATGCGGACATTAATTTACATTCAATATTTGATCGGAAGAATTATTTTTATCCAGATCTACCCTGCGGTTATCAGATTTCTCAGTACAAGGATCCAGTTGTAGGGGAGGGTAAAGTAGAAATAGATCTTAAGGATGGGTCAACTCGTACTATTGGAATAGAGCGCTTGCATCTTGAGATGGATGCTGGAAAGAGTATTCACGATATTAGGCCAGAAGTCACACACGTAGACCTTAACCGTTCTGGAATAGCTTTAATGGAAATAGTTTCTAAACCTGATATACGGTCTCCAGAAGAGGCGGGTGCATATATAAGGAAAATCAGAAGTATATTACGCTATATTGGAACTTGTGATGGTAATATGGAGCAGGGGTCATTACGATGTGATGTTAATGTTTCGGTTCGGCAACCAGGTCAAGAGTACGGCACAAGATGTGAAATTAAAAATGT
>DBHM01000021.1:50561-76450 GCA_002296185.1 Alphaproteobacteria bacterium UBA828 | reverse complement strand
GAAATTAAAAATGTAAATTCAATCCGGTTTGTTATGAAAGCTATTGAGTTTGAAGCAGCCCGCCAGGTTGAGGTTATAGAGAGCGGCGGAAAAGTTGAACAGGAAACTCGTTTATTTGACTCTGACCATGGTCAAACGCGTGCAATGCGATCAAAAGAAGAAGCGCACGATTATAGGTATTTTCCTGATCCAGATCTATTACCGCTCGATCTTGAGCGGGAGTGGGTTGATGACTTAAAGAAAAACCTTCCAGAATTACCCGACGATCTAAAAAGACGTTTTGTCGAACAGTACGGAATCACTTCATATGATGCTGGGGTATTAGTGGGAGAAAAAGAATCAGCTCAGTTTTTTGAAGAGGTAGCAAACGGGCGTGATGGAAAATTAGTTGCTAATTGGATTATGGGAGAGTTTTTTGGTGCGTTGAATAAGTCTGGTTTATCTGTATTAGATTCACCAATTTCTTCTGACCAACTAGGTGGCCTTATTGATCGACTTGCTGATGGGACTCTTTCCGGGCGTTTGGCAAAAGAAGTTTTTGAAATCATGTTTAAGGATGGTGGGGATGCTGATCAGATTATTGAAGAAAAGGGCCTTAAGCAAGTTACGGACTCAAAAGCAATTGATGCATTGATTGATGAGGTTATATTTACTCATCCTGATAAAGTAGCTGAGTATAGAGGTGGGAAAGATAAGTTGATGGGTTGGTTTGTTGGCCAAGTTATGAAGGCTAGTAATGGAAAAGCTAATCCAGGAACAGTAAATACAGCTTTACTTAATAAGTTAAATAAAGATTAATATCTAAATATAAAATTTGTTTCTCTGTTTTTTTTAAATAACTCATTCAATGAAAAGTGACAATAATCAGGATAGTAGAAATTCAAGCAGCAGTATACGGCGGAGATTATTCTTAATAGTTGGCGTAGTAGGGTTGGTGTACGTAATGAGCCAATTCTTTCGTACTGCTAATGGAGTAATCGCAAAGGATTTATCTTTTGATTTTTCTTTAACTCCAGAAGGTCTTGGTATTCTAACCGGTGTTTTTTTCTTATCTTTCGCTATAGTCCAAATACCTGTTGGGATGCTTTTCGATAGATTCGGCGTTAGAGTAATAATGCCAATCTTCTTATTGTTAGCTATAGCCGGTAGTATAATTTTTGGAATATCTAATAGTGTTACAGAGCTATTAATTGGTAGGATAATGATGGGATGCGGGGTAGCTCCTGTCTTAATGGGGGCTTTGTTTATTTTTGGTCGTTGGGCAGATCCTTCAGAATTTAGTACATGGATGGGCAGAATGGTTGCCATTGGTAGTGTTGGAGCCCTTCTATCAGCTACGCCATTAGCGTGGGTTGCTCAGGATTACAGCTGGCGGTTTGCTTTTTATGGTGCAGCTGTTGTTACTGCAATTGGTGCCGGATTAATTTGGATGGTCGTTAGAAACGATCCACCAAATCCAGTCAAGAAATTAGAGAATACAGATTCAGTTAATAAAAAAAATGAGAATCTTAGGCAAAGTATATATGGATTGGGGAGTATTTTAGTTAATCGAAAATTATGGCCAATTCTTGCAATGGCATTTGTTTCTTACCCTGTAACTATAACTATATTGGGTTTATGGGGTGCCCCATGGTTAGTCGATGTCTATGGGCTAGATAAGGTTGCTGCAGGCAACATTATGTTGTGGATGGCGATTGCATTAATGTTTGCAAGTATTGCACTTGGCCCCATTGAGAAAAAACTGAATATGAGAAAATGGTTAGCTATTAGTTGCTCTATGACTATCGGAATATCACTATTAATTTTGGCTATTTGGCCTAAAGCTCCGATTACAATAGCTATAATTCTAGTAATAATAATAGGGCTCGCTAGCTCACATAATATTGTATTAGCTAGTCATGGTAGATCACTGTTCCCATCTAATTTGGCAGGACGAGGCATGTCATTATTTGCCATTGCATTTATGGGTGGTCCATTCATCATGCAAAGCCTGACGGGCTTAATAGTTGGTTCATTTAAGTCTGATACTTTTGCTACAGCTGACCTGAATGTTGATGCTTACAGGGCTGTATTTGGTTTTTTAGCAGGAGCTATATTAATTGCTAATCTATTTTATTTGCGGGTGCCAGACTCTCGTCCATCCCATGGCTTTGAGCAATCATAAAGACTCAGTATGAAGTCTATGATATTTTTTAAATCTTTAAAAAAGATAGTCTAGTATACCCAGATTCATGGGTTTAACAGTAATTTTTAAATTATATGTATAGATCTTTAGGGCTTCTACTTGCTTATCTTATCGTCCTAACATAATTTATATTATAAACGTTCTGTATGGAGGGAATAGAATGCCTAAAAAAGAAAAAGAAATTTTTGTTGCTTTCGGTATCGATGTTGATGCTGTTGCGGGCCAGATCGGGAGTTATGCTGGTGGTAATTCGCCATCGGATATTTCACGCGGTGTTTTTGCTGCTGAAGTAGGGACTCCAAGAATGTTGGACTTATTTGACCGTTTTGATCTTAAGACTAGTTGGTTCATTCCTGGACATTCTATTGAAAGCTTTCCGTCTGAAATGAAAGCAGTAGCTAAAGCGGGACATGAGATTGGCCTTCACGGCTATACCCATGAGAACCCAATAGCGATGACACCAGAGCAGGAAGCCGCTGTTCTTGATAAAAGTTTAAAACTAGTTAAAAAATTGTCTGGAAAGGCACCTACCGGATATGTCGCTCCTTGGTGGGAGATGAGTGCGTATACACCCCACTTACTAATGGAGCGTGGAATAAAATATGACCATTCTCAAATGCATCATGATTTTCTTCCATATTGGATGAGAATAAACGAGGAATGGACTCTTATTGATTATTCTAAACATCCTAAGACATGGATGAAGCCTATGAAGATGGGGGACAGGTTTCCAATCGTGCAAATTCCTGGGAGTTGGTATTTAGATGATTTGCCTCCAATGATGTTTATGAAAAATGTACCAAATTCAGGAGGATGGACGAACCCTAGGGATATCGAAGATTGGTGGAGAGATCAATTTGATTGGGTTTATAGAGAAATGGACTACGCAGTCTTTACTTTTACAGTTCATCCTGACATCTCTGGGCGTCCGCAGACTTTGCTAATGCTTGAGAGAATGATTGGTCATATAAATAGCCATGCTAATATAAAGTGGGCAACATTTGATGAAATAGCGAATGATTTTATCAAGCGCCAACCTTTTAAAGGTCGAAAGCCTAAGCCAAAAAGTGTAAAAAGAAAGTAGAGTTCTCTAAGTGCTGTAGTAGCTATAAAGTGTGTGCTCTTTGTGGAATTTTAGTAGATGGACCGCATTGGACTGAAAGTGGTACCGATGGCGGTCGGTCTGACTCGAATAAATCAAATCAAGATCAGTACCTTGAAAAAGCTCATAGAATAAAGATTCTTAATATAGTTCTTAGACCGCTGGGTGCGAGAGCAGAAGATTGGTCGGGCCAATATATAGTGCGTAATTTAGCTGGTGGCGCTTCAGATGTGGCACCAAATTTACCTGCTATATGGAAGTCCCTTGAATACATTTTGAACCGCGAAATCGACCCTCTCGACCCTGATTTTCTTCTTAAATTAGAAAAAGTTCATACAGATTTTGAACAATTAGGATAGAAGTTGGTAACATACAATCAATTAGTTCCTGTATTTGTGATTACTGGGTATTTAGGTAGTGGAAAGACTACCTTAATTAATCAAATGTTGCGTGATCCATCACTAAGCGATGCAGCTGTTCTAGTTAATGAGTTTGGTGCGGTTGGAATTGACCATATGTTGGTTCAAGAGATGGATGAAAATACTGTTTTGCTGCAGTCTGGTTGTATTTGCTGCACGATAAGATCAGATCTAAAGGATAGCATTATAGATTTAAACTCACGACGTGAGGCCGGTTTAATACCCCGCTATAAAAGATTGATTCTTGAAACAACAGGTTTAGCGGACCCTTCTCCAATACTTTTTACATTAAACTCAGATATGATCATAAAGCACCACTATCGATTAGGAACGGTTATAACTACTGTGGATTGTGTAAATGGCTTAGCTCAGTTAAGTCGTCGATCTGAATCAGTTAAACAAGTATTGGTTGCTGATCGAGTTGTTTTAACTAAACCTGATCTAGTCAAACAGGAAAAAATTAATCGACTTAAATCTAAAATAAATAAATTAAATCCAACTGCAAATGTAAGTGAATGTTTGCTTGGTAATATAAATATTAAAGAAATTCTTGAAGCTGATATTTATCAGAAAAATAATAAGGGATCAGAAGTTAAAAGATGGTTAGAGGAGTATAAATCAGAGGACCATCATCACCTTCATAATAAAACAAATATAAGTCGTCATGATAAGACAATTTACTCTTTTACAATAAAATATAATAAACCACTTGATTGGACTGCATTTGGGATATGGCTAACAATGTTACTAAATCATCACGGGGAAAATATATTACGGGTCAAGGGTATATTGAATGTAAAGGGCGTTGATGCTCCAGTAGTGATTAATGGTGTTCAGCATGTTGTGCATCCTCCAATTCACCTCAAAAAATGGCCTTCTGAGGATAGATACTCTCATCTGGTTTTTATAGTTGATGGTATAGATCAGGATGTGATCGAACGCTCATTAGGAGTGTTTAATGGCCTCATAGGTCAAAATTAAAACCTTTATATAATTTTTTCACTTATTTCTATTGTTTGAGTTGAAAGTCTAAGATTTAAAGGTTTTTTTCAACATAGTATTATTAGATATAGTTTTTTCCTAGGGTGAAATTTTTTTCCTTATAGTATATGATGGAAATCACACTGGAGGTAACATGAGGCGGATGTCTAAATCGGCTGCTAAGGATTATTCTCAGCAACTACGCGAAGTCAGCCAAAGTGCAAGTAAGGCACCGGGAGCTCCATCGCAAGAGCAAGAGTTAGAGCAGGCAATAGGAAGGGAAGTTAGAGCTCTTCGCAGAAAACACGGAATGACAGTAACTGAGCTCGCTGGAATTGCAGATCTATCTCCTGGAATGCTCTCAAAAATAGAGAATGGTTTAACTTCTCCATCACTTTCTACCCTTCAAGGCCTTGCTAGCTCTTTGAATGTTCCCGTTATAGCATTGTTAAGGCGCCACGAGGAGCGCCATGAAGCTACCTTTGTGCCTTCAGGCGAGGGACTGCATATTAAGCGAAGGGGCACAAGGTCAGGTCATGATTATCAGTTATTAGGTCATGTGGTCAGTAATAGTTTTGGTTTTGAACCATATCATATAACATTAACAGAAGACTCTGAAGTTTATTCATCATTCCAGCATGACGGTACTGAATTCATCCACGTTTTAGAGGGTCGAATGCTTTATCGTCACGGAAAAGATGTATTTGAAATGGGTGAGGGAGACTCACTTTTCTTTGATGCTCAAGCTTCTCATGGTCCTGAAAAACTAATCAAAACTCCTATAAGATTTATCTGTGTGATTGTTTATGAGTCGGCGCAGGATTTTGAAAATTAAGTTTTATATCTTCATTGATAAACTTGTGTAAAATTTTGTTTATATCAAAACTTCCACAGTATTAATTTTATTCATTTATGATAGAATAAGCTCGGCTCCTTTTTCTGCAATCATCAATGTAGCTGCATTTGTATTTCCAGATACTATTCTAGGCATTATAGATGCATCTATCACTCTAAGATTTTTAACACCATGTACCCGAAGTTGGTCATCTACTACAGCCATAGGATCTTGTCCCATTTTGCAAGTTCCTACAGGGTGATATAATGTCGCTCCAGTCTTTTTTGCATATTCAAGCAGATCATCATATGTATCTGCACTAGGGCCAGGGAGTTCCTCTTGCTTTATCCAGGCACTGAGGGCTGATGCCTTGATGAGATTACGTGCGATTTTCATGCCAGATACTAAAATTTGTCTATCTGTTTCAGCAGAGAGGAAATTTGGCCTAATTTCTGGTGGATCAAATGGGTGAGAACTTTTTATATGAACTGTCCCACGGCTTAGAGGCCTTAATTGACAGGGCCCTACAGTGAGTCCTGGCCAGTTATCAAGCTTTCTTTTTTTCGGATCAGCGAAACTTGCTGGAGCAATATGAAATTGGATATCAGGGGTATTAACTGCAGGGTCTGATTTAACAAATCCCGCTACAAGACCAGCAGTGACACATAAGGCCCCCCGCCTTTGAGTAGCAAACTTAAATATTTGTTTAGCAAGCTGGAGACCGCGTAATTCTTGATTTAGAGTTTTATTTTGAGAAGCTCTCCAAACCAATCTAGCGATATAGTGATCTTGATAATTGTTACCAACACCTTTAAGGCCATGAATAACATTTATACCATTTTTTCGGATTAGATCAGGATCACCTATGCCTGATAATTCAAGTATTTGTGGTGATTGGATAGTTCCTGCAGATAAAATAACTTCTTTACGTGCTTTTATAAAAACTTTCTTACCATTTCTGTCGAATTGCACCCCAGTGGCTGACTTACCTTCAAAAGTGATTGATGTTGCATGAGAATTGGTAAGGATATCAAGATTCTTCCGTGACTTAGCTGGATTTAAGTAACCTTTAGCTGCACTCCAACGCAGGCCATTTTTTTGAGTCACTTGGAAGTAATTAAATCCCTGTTGAGATTCTCCATTATAATCCTCAGCGCGCCCATAACCTGTTTCAATAGCAGCTTTAATCAAATCATCCATAAAAGGGTATTTTTGTCTTGTTTCTGCTACATTAATAGGTCCTTCTTGGCCTCTATAGTGACTGGCTCCAGGTTCGAAGTTCTCAAGTTTTTTGAAATAGGGTAGAATATCGTCGAAGCTCCAGCCTCTATTTCCAAGTTGTGCCCATCCATCATAATCTTCTGCTTGTCCTCGAACATAAACCATACCGTTTATGGATGATGAGCCACCTAAAACTCTTCCTCTTGGGATTGGTATGGGGCGGTTATATGTATTTGGATCAGGTTCAGAATCAAAAAGCCAGTTTACTTGAGGCATTGTCATTGTTTTGATGTATCCAACAGGAATATGAATCCAAATATTTCTGTCAATGCCGCCCGCTTCCAGTAATGCTACAGTATATTTACCATTTTCACTGAGTTTATTGGCTAGTACACAACCAGCAGATCCGGCTCCTACAATGACGTAGTCATAATTTTTCAATATGGACTCCCTTATTCTAAAGTATGCTTATCAGGATAATTATGTCTGTTAGTATTGACTTGTTCAGCCTTAAGACGCAATACACTTTAATGTATTAAGGAGGATAAAAATGGGAGATCTTGCAGGTAAAATTGTACTTATCACAGGTGCAAGTAGGGGTATTGGTGCAGAAACTGCTCGTCAGGTAGTAGCAGCCGATGGGAAGGTTATTCTGCACTTCAATAAAAACGAAAGTTTAGTAAACGGTTTGATAGACGAGCTTGGTAAAGATAGTTGTTGTGCAATATCTGCTGATTTTATGAAAAATTCAGATATTCAAGATTTGTGGACAAAATCTTTAGATTGGTTTGGTCGAGTGGATGTGCTTGTTAACAATGCAGGTATATACGAGTCTGTTGATATTGATTCTGATTTTGACTCCTGGGCTCTAGCTTGGGAAAGAACAATGCAAGTTAATCTTTTAGCTTCTGTACATCTGTCAAGAGAAGCTATAAGGAGTTTCTTGAAATCAAATGGGGGTACTATAATTAATGTAACAAGTAGAGCTGCCTTTAGGGGAGATTCACAGCAGCACCTTCATTATGCAGCCTCAAAAGGTGGTCAAATTTCTATTACTCATACAATTGCTCGTGGATGGGGGAAGAAGGGAGTTATGTGTTACTCTGTAGCACCTGGTTGGGTCGATACGGAGATGGCTCGTGAGGGTGCGGAGCAGATTGGCTGGGATAATGTAATGAGAGACTTACCTCTAGAGGAATTGGTGCCCCCTAAAGAGGTTGCAGATGTCATTGTATTTCTTTCATCAGGAAAAGCACGTCACGCTACAGGTTCTTCTATCAATATTAATGGAGCATCTTTTCCACGGTAACTGAAAACTGGGTTTTTAAAAATTTTTAATAATTGCCAACAATAAAAATAGGCGAATGATTGACAGGCACAAGCTCAAGACAATAAAATGAATAGTGCATCCGTTATACGGATAAGAAATTTATTAAGAAGGCTTCACAAAGGGAGAGCAGTTGGTTTCTTTTCCAACGCTAGAAAAAATGGGAATTAGAGTTGCAATCGATACTGGTGGTACTTTTACAGACGTAGTTGCTATTGATGATAAAACAGGCAGGCAATGGGCCGTAAAGACACCTAGCACACCTGCCGATCCTTCTATTGGTTTATTAGAAGGTATGCGAAAAGCAGTAGAGCAGGCTAGTTCTTCGCAAGCCGATATATCTCAGCTACTGCATGGATCCACAACTGCTACTAATGCGGTTTTAGAGCATAAGTTTGAAGGGTTGGGATTATTAGTTACTAAAGGTTTCCGTCACATTATTGAGATTGCCCGTCAATCTGTTCCAGACGGATATGGTAATTCATATTTTTGGGTTAAGCCTCCTAGGTTAGTTCCTTTACATCTTGTGAGAGAGGTTCCGGGTAGAATAGATTTCCAAGGAAATGAGATAAATTCGATTGATGAATCTGCAATAGAAGAGGCTGTTGATGATCTAGTTAGTAAGGGTGTGAAGTGTATAGGAGTATGTCTACTCCACTCATACGCAAATGACATGCATGAAAAAATAGTAGGGGATATAATAGCTTCTAAATATCCTGAAATATTTGTATCTCTTTCATCTATTGTTTTACCCGAATATCGTGAATATGAGAGAGCTATGACTACATTGATTGATGTGATGGTCAAGCCTTACTGTAAGACTTATTTGGCGCATGCCGAAAAAGAATTGAAAGGTCATGCCAAGAATGCGCCTTTCCTAATTATGCAATCTAATGGAGGTGTTGTGAGTGCAGAGGCTGCTGGGGAAAAGCCCGTAACGATGTTACTTTCTGGTCCAGCTGCTGGAGTTCTTGGAGCTACTTTTATGGCAAGTCTTGCTGGTCATAGAGATGTTCTTACATTAGATGTAGGAGGCACTTCAACAGATGTATCACTAGTTGAGGATCTCAAGCCAAATTTAACTACACATTCATTGATTGAACACTATCCGGTTAAGACGCCAATGCTTGATATGGCCACAGTAGGTACTGGTGGCGGCTCTCTGGCCTGGATAGATGATTATGGAAGTCTGAAAGTCGGTCCTAAGAGTGCCGGTGCTGATCCGGGCCCTATTTGTTATAGCCGAGGTGGTAAATTACCTACTGTAACTGATGCGGCTTTGGTCCTAGGAAGATTGCCAAAAGCACTTGTTGGCGGTGAATTGCAACTTGATATAGAAGGTGCCCATGAGGCATTTGCAAAACTAGGTAAAGAATTTGATATCAGTGCAGAAGAGGCTGCGGCAGGAGTTTTTGAGATTGCTGCTGCTAATCAGGTCAATGGTATTAGGCAAGTATCTGTATTAAAAGGGCGTGATCCCGGTCGATATGCTCTTGTGGCTTTTGGAGGGGCTGGTGGACTTTTTGCAGCAGAAGTTGCAGATTTTCTCGATATAACTGCAGTTATTTCTCCACCAAACCCAGGAAATTTATCTGCATTTGGATTACACGTATCTGACATTAAGAGAGATTATATAAGGACAATAGTTAGGCGCCAGCAAATTGCAGATAATAAAGAAATTTCCAAAGTTTGGTTGGAACTTGAAAAACAGGGGAGAATGGAAATTGCTGCTGAGGGTGTTAGTGAACAGGAAATAGAAGCCCATTATTCTGCAGATATGCGTTACGTTGGAGAGGGTCATGAAGTTCCCGTAATAATTCCAGAGAGCTTATCAGGCGAAGAAGCTGTGATTTATATGTGGGATGAATTCCATAAAGTGCACGAAAAAACATTTGGATTTGAATATAAAGACCAACAAGACGTCGAGCTAGTTAATTTGCGTGTACAAGCGGTTGGGCGTGCGAATCGCCCAGAAGTACTGAAATTAGACAAAACCGATAACAAACCTTTACCTGAGACTAATCGTCAAGTTTATTGGAGGGGAAAGGGATGGGATGACTGTCCTATATATAGCCGATCAAAAGTGCCTGCAGGAGTCAGGGTAAACGGCCCAGCTATTTTTGAGGAGTACGGTTCGACTGTAGTTGTTCCAGAGAATTGGTCGATTAGTTCTGACAGTTACGGTAATCTAAAATTAGAGAGGTTACGTTAATGGAAAATAAAATAAAAACTACTGTTGGCCCTGTTGAACTAGAAGTGATCGCTGGTACAGTCCGTTCGGCAGAGCTAGAAATTGAGGCCGCCGTTGAACGTACTTCACGTTCACCAATGATAAGAGATCAACATGACTATAGAGTGGCCTTATTTGATGCTCGTGGAAGAAAATTGACTGGCAGATCTTACTCAGCACTTGTAGAGCCTATTTTTGAGTACTTTGGGGAGGAAAATATTAATCCCGGAGACGTTTTCTTTTGGAATGATCCATATAATAGTTGTGGAGGAATAGGCCATATTCCTGATCTATGTACAACAGTACCAATTTTTCACGCTGATAGGCTGATAGGGTTTAGCCAGGTATTTGGTCATCATGACGATGTGGGGGGGGCAGTTCCTGGTAGCATGCCAGTGAAAGCTACAGACATGTGGACCGAGGGATTAGTAGTCCCGCCTATAAAATTATTTGATCAGGGGAAACTTAATAGTGCTGCCTATAGTATTGTTGCTCGTAATTCTAGACTTTCAGAACATCTTAAGGGAGACATTGATGCTGAAATAGGCGCTGCTCGCCTTGGCTCAAATAGAATAGTAGAAATGGCTGAACGCTATGGAGTTGATGCATTGCAAGCAGCTTTTGATTCCATAATAGAGAATTGTACTCGTACGATTCGTGAGGAACTTCTGCCAAAGATTAAGGATGGAGTATATCATTGGGAAGATTATATTGAAGGCGATGGTGTTGATGAGCCGCGAATGCATGCGATGAGATTGACTATGACTAAAACCCCTGAGAAAATTATTCTAGATTTTGCAGGTACTGATCCGGAAGCAAAGGGGCCAATAAATTGGCCGATTGATTATGCGGATGGAAAGTTTGCACGTAAATGGATTGCTCCTGTTCTACGTTCTCTTGCAAGTTCTCCTGATAGAGCGGCTGAAATAGACATGAATGAAGGCGTGCTCGATGTTATCGAGGTTAATTTTCCTGGTAAGGGCACACTGGTTACGCCAACATTTGGAAAGCCGACAGGACTTAGGTTCTTTATATTATTAAGATCACTGGGTATTTTTGCTGCTTGTCTATCTAAGGCTACTGGTGGTCGCATGCCTGCAGATCATGAGACAATAAGGATTTGGGGCTTGCATGGTGGAAAAACTGCAGACGATTTTTTCTTATTTAGAGAAGTTTTGGGCGGAGGTGGTCCAGGTCGTCCATGGGCAGATGGAAGCGATGTAGTTCATATTGTACCAAATTCTAGAAACTTACCTGCAGAATTTTCAGAACAGAGGTATCCAGTAAGAGTCGAAAAGCTTGGGCTTGCAACAGACTCAGGAGGCGCTGGATTCCATCGTGGTGGTTTTGGTTATGATAAACGAATACGCCTACTTGAGGATGCACGATTATTATCAAATGCTGATCGTGCTCTTTTAAATACTTATGGGGTCAATGGAGGAAAAGCTGGGGAAACCTTTGGTATTGAAATTGATCACAAGACTGGAGAATCAGAGAGTGTCCCAGGAATGGCAGATAATATAAATGTTGCCTCGGATTCAGTGGTTAGGATAGTGACAACTGGCGGTGGCGGTTGGGGTGACCCATTAAGACGAGATGTGGATGCAGTTTGTTATGATGTAGAATGTGGATTGGTAACTACTGGTTCGGCAAAAAGTGATTATGGGGTAGTTCTTGAACCAGAAGAATCTGGATATAAGTATAAAGTGAATGTCACAGAAACTCAAAAACTCAGAGACGCAATGAGAAAGTCGCGTGGTGAAGTCCCAATGTTTGACCGGGGAGACTACTTTAGAAAAGTTGCTTCTATAAAGGGTATTGATTGGCCTGATGGTTGGGATGACCCTGATCAAGGGTGGAAAGCAGTTGTGGGGATCGAGGAAGATGAAGCCGCCAATATTTGAATATTTTAGACCAAAAAGTATAGAAGAAGCTGTCTCTGTAAGAGCGGACCACGACTATTCTGCTATACTTGCTGGAGGCCAAAGCTTAATTCCTACAATGAATTTCCGAATAGCGAATCCAACTGCAATTATTGATATAAGTAGGATAGATTCACTAGCAGAGTATCGTATTGATGATAGTCAAATTGTAATAGGTGCTATGGTCAGGCAGCGAGATATCGAATTATCAGATTCAGTTTACAAAGTACATCCCTTGATCAGAGAGACACTTGAGCATGTTGCACATGTCCCTATAAGATGTAGGGGCACGGTGGCAGGTAGTCTTGCTCATGCGGATGCTGCTGCGGAATTACCTGCCTTATTATTGGTTTCTAATGGATGTGTTGTTGCGCATAGCGCCTCAGGTGCTCGAATAATTGATGCAAATGAACTATTTCAATTTCATATGACTACTAGTCTTGCTGATAATGAGATAATCACAGAGGTAAGAATTCCAGTTATGCACGATGATGCAGGGTGGGCTTTCTTAGAGTTTACACGTCGTCATGGTGACTATGCAGTAGCAGGAGTTGCGGTAATCCTTCGTTTTTCAGAAGACGGTATATGTGAAGAATCATCAATTGCTTCATGTGGAATTGGTTCACGTGCAGTAAGATTACCAGAAGCAGAGGCTGTATTGTTGGGTAAAAAGCTTGATTCCAATATTATTAATGAGGCTTCGCAAGCGGGTAAGGAATATGTTTCTGCAGCAGACGACACGCATGCGACTACAGAGTTTCGCCAGCACGTCTTATCTACAATTTTGAGCCGTGCTATAAATATTGCTAAATCTCGCGCTAGGTATGGGAGTGAATAGTTGAAGAAATCTCAAATTCGTCCTGACTACCCTGAACGTTCGGATGACCCGTTACATGAAGTGAATATGGAGGTCAACGGAGAGTTGATTACGCGCAATGTTTCTCCTCGAATTTTATTAGCTGATTTTATCCGGCATCATCTCGGCTTAACTGGCACTCATGTCGGTTGTGAGCATGGAGTTTGTGGTTGCTGTACAGTGATAATTGACGGTAGAGCGGCACGTTCTTGTTTAACGTTTGCGGTCCAAGCAGATGGATCAAAAATTCGAACTGTTGAAAGTTTGGCCCAAGATGATGGGTCTTTACATCCACTGCAGGAAGCTTTCAAGGAGTCTCACGCACTACAATGTGGATTTTGTACTCCTGGATTCTTAATGTCTATTGTTAGCCAACTAGAAGAAACTGAGGGTGAAATTGACCTATCTGAGGATGGAATAAGAGTAATGTTATCAGGTAATTTGTGTAGATGTACTGGTTATCAAAATATAGTTAAGGCAGTACAATCTGCAGCTAAGCGTATGTATAAAACTAACTAGGTATTTAATTATGTCTACAAGAACCTTTGGAGAGCGCGTACAAAGAAATAATGACGAGCGCCTATTAACAGGTGGGGGTCGATATGTTGACGATATCCCTTTGCCAGGAGCGCTGCATGTAGCTTTTGTTCGTAGCCCTTATGCGCGAGCTAAGATTTTAAGCATGGATACGTCTCTTGCAAAGTCCAGACCGGGGGTTGTAGAGGTGTATACTTGTAATGACATCGGTGCTCTTGATACAGAGATGCCCTTACTTATTCCTCATCCCTCATTACATAGCCCAAAGACACAGAGACCTCTTGCGCGTGATGACGTATTTTATGTAGGCCAAACGGTTGCAATGGTAGTTGCTGTAGATCGTTATGTTGCAGAAGATGCTACAAGGCTTGTGGATATAGAATATTCTGAACCTCAAGAATGTAATATTGAGATAGAAGAGGCTATTAGTGATGACGCTCCACGTGTCCATGACGATGTTCCAAATAATGTTGCAGCCCACTGTATACAGGTTAGTGGGGACCCAGAAGAAGCCTTTGCTAAGGCGGAACACTTTACTAAGGTAAAGGTAAGGGTAGATAGATCAACAGCTGCGCCTATGGAGTGTCGCGCAGTAGCCGCAAGGTTTGACTCGGTGTCGGGAGAGCTTACAATCTGGGATGGTACCCAAGCACCAATTTCAGTTCGTGGAGGTATAGCCTCTATTTTTAATCTGGATGAAGATAAGGTGCGTGTGATTGCCCCAGATGTAGGTGGGGGGTTTGGGCAGAAGGTTTTGCTATTTTATCCAGATGAATTGTTAGTACCGTTCGCTGCCATGAGTCTTTCCAGACCTGTAAAATATATAGAAGATAGAACTGAAAACTTTCTTGGTTCCACCCAAGAACGCACGCAAATTCATGAAGTAGAGCTTGCTGCAAATAAGGATGGTGTTGTTCTTGGCCTAAAGGACAATTTTCTTCATGATACAGGTGCTTTTATTCCCTATGGCATAGCTGTTGCTCAAGTCGCATCTACGGCAATAATGGGCCCTTATCGTATTCCAAACTCAAGAGTTGAATATAAAGCTGTCTATACCCCAATTGTACCTGTGACCCCATACCGTGGATGTGGAAGACCGCATGCATGTTTTGCTATTGAGAGGGCTATGGATCAATTGGCAGAGGAACTTGGACTAGATCGCTTTGAAGTTCGTCGTCGGAACCTGATCGGTGATGATGAGTTTCCTTATGAGCGACCAAATCTACTTTTTGCTGATGGTCTAGCTGTAATCTATGACAGCGGGCAATATAGCAAAGCATTAGATATGATTATTGAAAGTATCAATTTGGAAGACTTTAAAGCAAAACAAAAGTTAGCATTAGACGAAGGTAGATACCTGGGCCTTGGTTTAAGTTTTTATGTTGAGGCCACAGGTATAGGTCCCTATGAGGGAGGGCATGTTAAGGTCCACCCCATAACAGGTAAAGTTTACGTAAATACAGGACTAACTACTCAAGGCCAAGGTCATGAGACTGTATTTGCTCAGATCGTTGCTGATCAGTTAGGAGTTAGTCCTGAAGATGTAATACTGGTTGAGGGTGATACAGGAGCGTTTGATTGGGGTGTTGCAACTTATGCAAGTCGCGCAGCAGTAGTCAGTGGTAACGCAATACATATGGCTGCAGAAAAGGCACGGAACATCGTCTTAGAGGCTGCTAGTAATATGCTTGAAGCTTCCGTGGATGATTTGGAACTCCAAGATGGCAAGGTGAATGTTAAAGGTTCAGATGTGTCAGTTGGTTTAGCAGCCGTGGCAACAGCGTGTAATCCTCTTCGGTATGCATTTAATGAAGCAGCGCAAGCTGCTACACAATTTGCTCCTGCTGCTCGAAGTGATGAACCGGCGCTAGGAGATGGTCGAGCGCCTGGAATAGAAACGACTGAATATTATGCTCCTCCACATGCAGCTTGGGCCTACGGAGTTCATGCGGCTATAGTAGAAGTGGACCCCGGTTTGTGCTCTATCGACATAAATCGATACATATGTGTGCACGATTGTGGAAATATGATTAACCCCACTATAGTGGAGGGCCAGGTTATGGGTGGTGTTGCTCAGGGCATGGGGGGCGCTTTTTATGAAAGATGTGAATTTGATTCTGAAGGCAATCCTCGCAATGCAAACTTTATGGATTTTTTAGTTCCCTATGCAACTGAGGTCCCTAAAGTTGAATTACATCACATTGAAACTCCATCTCCTTTGAATCCGCTTGGTGTAAAGGGAGTTGGGGAGGCAGGAACAATTCCTGTAGCACCAGTTATTGCATCTGCAATTGAAGATGCATTGAAGCCGTTAGGGGTCGAGAAACTACACCATGTGCCTCTCTCACCTAATTCTATTTATGAAGCTCTATCAGTTGCTAGAGAAAAGAACATTATCTGAAACTCTTAGTGGAAACTATTTTTGACTAATTCCTAATAATCTTTTTAAAAAACGGATTATTATTTTAAATAGGATCTTGTCCACTTTTAATTCTGAAGATATTTGCTTATTTCCGCTATGTGGGTTCTTTGACGGAATATTTCCTAGTTCTTCTGTATCTCTACCATCAGCATTTTTGGCAATCTTATCGTTTAAATTTTTTGCAAATGTATTAGTTACCTGGTCTGCAACATCTTGAACAATTCCCGTACGCCCCATTTGTGCTAGAGTGCCTGTAAGTTTCATATCCGCATTTATTTTTACTATAGAATGATCTCCAGACTCTTTTACTTCATAGCTAACAGTTGCGCTGGCTCGACTGCCTCCCTGACGATCTAATCCTTGACCTTCTATTTTAGTTATTCTCTGAATAGCATCAGTCTCAATAATTGTAGCTTCTCCCTCAAAGGATCCTACAATTGGACCAAGCCTGATATTTACCTTGCCACGATAGTGATTATTATTATCATGATCTGTTAAAATAAATCCTGGAATACAGCTTACTACCTCAGGGACATTTTGGAGAAATTGCCAAACATTATCGACTGTTTGATTAACCTTAAATTCTTGAACAATACTGGGCATAAATTTTCCTAAAAATTACTAATAGTTATATTACACTCTTAGGACCTAGTCAGTCTTTAGAGCATATTCTATAATTTATTTATACATCAATTATAGACTTGAATTAGTGATTACACTAGTAGTCGTTTATTATAGGTTAATTAAGTAACGGGCTTGTCTCGATAAGGATAAAATAAATGGAAGTAAAACTAGCATATATGACTTGGGATGGTGTGAAGTCCGCTATCAGTAAAGAGAAAATGGTTATATTACCAACTGGCGCTACTGAGGCTCACGGTCCACATATGCCAACAGATACAGATACTCACCAGGCTGAGTGGATAGCAGTAGAATTAGCTAAAAGAGTCGATGCAGTGGTAGCTCCTCCTCTAGCTTATGGTATATCAAAAACTTTTGAATACTTTCCTGGGACAATCTCTCTTTCCATTCCCATTTACCAGGAAATGCTTTTTGAAATTGGGACCGCCCTGATTAGGCAGGGTTTTAAACATCTATTAATTTTAAATGGGAATAGGCCTAATGGTACTTCCAATGACTCTGTTGCAAGGCGCCTAATTGATGATCTTGATCAAGAATTTGATTTTATGGTAACGGCTGTTAGCTATTGGGAGCCTGGAGCTATGCAAATTCATAACCTTAGAAAGTCCGAAGTAGGAGGAATGGGGCACGCAGGTGAGTTTGAAACATCTTTTCAGCTTGCAACTAGACCTGAACTAGTCCATATGGATCGCCTCGAAGGGGTATATGCTCCTCTGGTTGGTTGGGATTTAGTTGCTCCAGTTACTCCTTCCAGAACTTACAGACGTCGACCAACTCCAGAGACTAATCATGCTTCAATTTTTGGTGATCCACATAAAGCAAGCGAAGAGTCCGGGAAAAAAATGCTTGAAGCTGCAGTAAATGGATTAGTGGAAATGATTGAGAACTTGCAGCCATCATATGAAGAGCGTTAATGAATTTCTATTTATTTTTTGAGGATTCCGCTAGGTCGCCAACCTAGGGCAATTGAGATAGACTGTGTTGTTTGAAGAACAATTTCTGTAATTTCTTCTTTACGGGCTTGATCTTTAAAGGCGCTTCGGCGAGTAATAATACATACAGCAGCGACTAAGGACCCTTGGTGGTCAAAAACGGGTGCTGAAATAGAACCGGAAAATGGTTGCACATCACCTTCTGTAAAAGCATATCCATTGCTTTTGATATCTTCAATAATCTTTCTTATTTTTTCAGGATTAACTACTGACTCGCTAGTAAGAGATTCTAGTGGCCCATCTAGATAAGACTCAATAAATTCTCTTGGAGAATATGCAAGTAGAACTTGCCCTTTAGATCCGCAATGTAATGGAAAGTGATAACCGTAAGTTGCCTTGGTAATAATTTCACCTGATATATTTCTTGAGTATAATGTTAGAGCTATCCTACCTGATCTCTGCACTAATTGGACTGTGAGGCTTCCCTTGCCTGCAGCTGAATCTAGGTAGGGCTGAGCCAATTCTAAAACCCTATGATTTGCCAGATATTTTGTGCCGATCTGCCATGCTTTTGTACCGATATTATATCGTCCACTATCGCTATCTCTTTCTAGAAAACCCCCTTGTTCTAGTTGGGATAGAGTCCTATGCAGAGTAGCCCATGATATACCAAGTTCGTTAGCAATATCAGTGGCACGGCCTGGTTTACTAGCTACTAGTTCTAGTACTTCTAATGCTCTATTGACACCCTTCAGAGGCGGTGCAGAGGAATTTTTTGTGCCTTTGTTTGAAGCATATTTTGACATAATAAGTTACCACTGGGTGATCTATCAAAAATCTCTTATATTTTTATATATCTTAAAACGTATATTATATCCATATAACGGATATATTCATATTCAGCTAGTATTTGGTTAAGGTAGGATGAGGTTATATTTTCTCATATACCTAAGTAGGTACATCAGAAGTTTTATTAGGGGTATGCCGCATTATGGAAAGCAATATTTGGAAAAAAAATCTATATCAATTATTTTCTGAAAATTTTCCTGAAAAAGACCATATATTTATTCAATCTACAGGTGGTCAAAGTATTAATTATAGGGAATTAGAAAAATTTACTGCACAGTTTTCTAACGCATTGGTTAACAAGGGCGTGAAGCAAGGAGATAGAGTACTCGTACAGACCAAAAAATCTCCAGAAGTTGTCATTTTATATTTAGCTTGCCTAAGAGTAGGTGCAATTTTTGTGCCATTAAACACCGGATATACTGAGTCTGAATTGACTTATTTTCTTGATGATGCAAAGCCAAGATTAGTTGTTTGCGATCCCAACTCAAATATATCTAATCTAGACTTTCAAAGCGAGTTTTCATCGATCTCATTGGAGACTTTAGGTGCTCATAGATCAGGGACATTTATAAAATTAGCTGAAAGACAATCAGAAGAATATATTACTTTTGAGAGTGATGGTAATGATATTGCTTGTATTCTTTATACCAGTGGCACTACGGGTAAGCCAAAAGGTGCTATGCTTAGCCATGCTAATCTGGGTTCGAATGCATGTACCCTAAAGAAAGAATGGGGATTTAATCCAGAAGATATTTTATTGCATGCGCTTCCAGTTTTTCATGCTCATGGGCTATTCGTTGCAATTAATACGGTCTTAGTAAATGGAACGGGAATGGTATTCCTACCTACTTTTGATGTTCATGAGGTCATTCGTGAAATGCCACGTGTCACTGTTATGATGGGCGTACCTACTTTCTATACTAGATTATTAGAGGAGGATTTATTCACTGATGATTCTACGAAAAATATTAGATTATTTATTTCAGGGTCTGCCCCCCTCTTAGCAGAGACGCACAATGAATTTTATGATCGTGTAGGCCACTCAATATTAGAAAGATATGGTATGACAGAAACTGCTATGAATACATCAAACCCACTAAATGGTGACCGTATTCCAGGTAGTGTTGGCTTGGCTCTTCCTGGGATAGATGTCAGGATTGTTACTGATGGTAAGGAATTAGACATAGGGGGTACTGGTAATATAGAGGTGAGAGGTCCGAATGTTTTTAGTGGGTATTGGCGTAATCCCGAAAAGACAGCTCAAGAATTCTGTGATGACGGTTACTTTCGTACAGGGGATATAGGTTACAAAGATAAAAATGGGTATATTTTTATTGTTGGCAGGGCTAAAGATTTAATTATATCAGGTGGTTACAACGTTTATCCAAAAGAAGTCGAGGTTTGCCTAGATGAGTTTAATGGAATCCGAGAATCAGCAGTGATTGGTGTTCCGCATAAGGATTTTGGAGAAGGAGTAGTAGCTGTTGTTACATCTGACAATGGTAAGGAGACTTTTAACTCTAAGAAAATTATAAGTAAACTTAAAGAAGAGCTTGCTGCCTATAAGGTGCCAAAGGCTATTTATCTTGTTGATGAAATACCTCGAAATGTGATGGGAAAGGTAGAGAAAAATAAACTGCGTGATATTTATAAAGACATCTTCCTGAAAGACACATAATTTATATTGATAATAAACAAGTATTAAAATTTTAAGAAGAGGCGCTTTCTGATGATCGACTTATATTACTGGCCTACACCAAACGGATGGAAAATTACGATTCTATTTGAAGAACTAGGTCTCAATTATCGAATAGTTCCAGTAGATATACTAAGGGGAGACCAGTTTGATGAGGAATTCCTTAAGATTGGACCTAATAATAAAATGCCTGTTGTAGTAGACTCAAAAGGACCAAATAATAAGCCTATAACAATCTTTGAGTCGGGAGCAATATTGTTACATTATGCTGAACTTTCAAGGAAATTCATTCCTTTAGATATAGGTGCAAGATCTGAAGTAATAGAATGGCTTTTCTTTCAAATGGCCCATGTTGGTCCAATGCTGGGACAGAATCATCATTTTAGGGTTTATGCCACTGAAAAAATCCCTTACGCCATTGATCGTTATACAAAAGAAGCGGCTAGAATCTATGGGGTAATTAATAAGCGTCTTAAGGGTAGAGATTTTATTTGTGATAACTACTCGATAGTTGATATGGCAATTTATCCCTGGTTACGCGGACATGAGAAACAGGGTCAATCTCTTGATGATTTTCCAGATATTAAACGTTGGTATTCAAATATGAGTGATAGGCCGGCTGTACAAAAAGGGTTAGCTGTTCTTAAAGATAAAAGAAAAGATGCCTCTGATTTCACTGACGAGCAACGTTCTGTAATGTTTGGTGATAAGCAATTTGAGATTCAGGATAGCTAGCGTCTATCTTGTCGAACATAAGGTGTTCCAAGCGCAGTAGGTGCATCTTGTCCTCCTGTTTCTCGAACGGCAGCATAGATTAGGACTATCAGAGTTGCTAGGTAAGGAGTCATTTGTAGAAAGTACTGGGGAATTGGGAAACCTGCGGCCATTACTCGAGGTATTAAGGCTTCAATGCTTCCAAACAAAACACCTCCTAGTACTACCCGCCATGGACGCCAGCGAGCGAATATAACTAATGCTATAGCTATCCACCCACGACCTTGAGTCATATCATAAACAAAGATTTTAGCTGACGCTAAAGCAAGATATCCCCCTGCCAGACCAACCATTCCTCCTCCAATGATTACGCTAAAAAATCGATACGCTTCGACATTGACTCCGTTAGCGTCGGCTGCTTGGGGGTTTTCTCCCACTGCTCTTAATTTCAATCCATGATTTGAGCGGTATAAAAATCTCCAAATTAGATAAATTAGTACAATAGATACATACACCATAGGATCTTGGTTAAGAAAAATTTTTCCTATGATAGGAATATCGCTAAGCCAGGGTATTTGGATCTGTGTTATTCCACGAAATGCAATATCTGTCCAAGGAGTGCCTATAAGACCCGTTAATCCAGATCCAAAAAAAACAAGTGTGATACCAGTAACAACCTGATTTGTCCTAAAAATTACGACTAAGATAGCGAATAAGCTACTTACTATAACACCTGCGAATACTGAACCAATTAGACCAAGGGCAACGCTATCTCCTAGCTCTAGATAAGCTACAGCGCCCGCAAGAGAGCCGCAGAGTAAGATGCCTTCTGCACCAAGATTAAGTACTCCAGCCCTTTCATTAATTATCAATCCAACAGCAGCAAGAATTAAGGGCACTGTAAATATCGGCATGGATGCAAGCCAATTGACAACAAAATCCATAACCTAATTCTCCTCGTAACGTGCTATACGAACTCGGTATCGCACAAAAAACTCTGAGGCTGCAACTGAAAGGACAACAATAGCTTGGATGAGCCCAACTATAGCATCGGGGAGATTGTAGAATACTTTTAAACTATCGCCAGCTACGTAAAGTCCCCCCATAAGAAACGCAACAATAAGAACCCCGATGGGCCTATTTCCTGCAAGAAATGCTATTACAATAGCTGAAAACCCATATCCTGCAGCGATCCCGTAGGTAAGGCGAAATTCCATGGAGCTTGCAACAACAAATCCAGCTGTTCCAGAGAGGCCACCAGAGACTAAGGCGGAAATTAATGTGATTACCGAAACTGGCAGACCCACTGCCAGAGCCATTGAGGGATTAATTCCAACAAAGCGTGATTTAATTCCAAAGCGGCTACGTTCTATAAGCCACCAAGTAAGTCCCACTGCAACACCTGCCACTAAAACTCCCCATGAAACATCTTCCCAGCCAATACCTGGAAGCCGCTCCACTTTCTCATATAGCTCTGAGTGTGGAAATTTATCTACAGGATCCTTCCATGCTCCATATATCTGATTAAGAACAAAATAGTAGGCGATATAGTTAAACAAAAGTGTAGTTATAACCTCATTGATTCTTAGGCGAAGTTTTAACCATGCTGGAGGCATTGCCCAAATACCACCAAGTAAAATAGAAAATATAAGCATAATGGGAAGCCGTAGGCTCTCAGGGCCAATGTCAAATATAACAACTATAGTAGATCCAATTACTCCCATAAAAAATTGGCCTTCTATACCGATATTCCAGAAATTAATTCGGAAAGCCGCAGCGGCGGCTAAACCAACTATCACTAGGGGAGTGCTATCAACAACTATATTTGCAAGCCCAGCAGAGTTGAAAAAAGTGAAAACGATGAACTCTTCATATACAGATGCTAGTGGAACACCAGAGGCAATGAGTATTCCTAAAGTGATTCCTAAGCCAAAAATTAATGACCCAATAATTATTCCTGTTCTTATAGCCCAGGAGACGCTTTGTCTTACTTCCAGAGTTATCCGTCTTGCTCTGAACATCGAGTAGAAGTTTTTAGAAAATTGTTCTGACATTATGCGTGCCCAAGCATCAATTCACCTATTTTATGGCGATCTGCAGGGGCATTGAATTCACCAACTATACGTCCTCTGTTCATAACTCCTATTCGGTCAGACACCGTAAGTATCTCATCCAAGTCTTCACTTAGCAGGAGTACTGCTGCCCCCTTTTCAGCTGCCTGCCTAAGGCCTTGGTGAACATCTGAGCAGGCCCTTACATCTAGTCCCCTTGTAGGAGAGTGTGCTATCAATATGTTAGAATCAGATGCCATCTCTCTTGCAAGAACAAGTTTTTGTGCGTTGCCACCCGATAATAAACGTGCCCTAGTATTAGGCTTGGCGCCATGTATATTAAATACTTTGATAGCTAATTCAGTGAGTTTTTTCATTGAGCGGACATTGCTCCAAATTGCTAAACCAAATTCCTTAGCATCAATCCGAGAAATAGAATAGTTTTCCATTACTGCTAGATCACCTGCGAGGCCATAAATATATCGATCTGCTGGTATGCAGGAAATTTTTCTGCGCCGCATTTTTTTTGGGTCGTTTAACTTTAAAGTTTTTCCAGACTCTTCGATATTACCTCCAGTAATATTTCGGATTCCCATTAAAATATCAGCTAGCTCACTTTGTCCGTTACCGCCTACTCCTGCTACCCCATATACTTGACCGGCGTATAAAGTCAGATTGAGGTTATCTAGAGCGATAGCGCCGTTGTCCCGAAAGGCTTGGAGATTAGTGATTCTTAGTGAAACCTTATCTGTGGATACTGGAGCGCCTCGTTTATATTCACGAGTTTCACCGACCATCAACTTTGATAAATCTTCTGCGGTTTTTCCTTTTGGTGACTCGCCTGAAGAGACTGTTTCTCCATTACGCATAACTGTTATTCTGTCAGCGTGTGCTAATACTTCCCGCAATTTATGAGTGATCACTATTACGCAACTTCCTTTTTTTGCAAAGGATTTTAATTCGGTAAGGAGACTATTAGATTCTTCATCAGTTAGGACTGCAGTAGGCTCATCAAGAATAAGTATTCTTGCCCCCCCAATTAGAGCCTTAACTATTTCAACACGTTGTTGTTCAGCTACTGATAGGGAGTCAATTTTAGCATCAGGATTTACTGAGAATCCTATTTGTTTGCATATATCATTAATTTTAGAGCGAATTTGATTTTGACTCTGGTGCCAACCTTTTTCTCCATGGCCTAGAATAATATTCTCTATAACTGTCATGGAGCGAACAAGTTTAAAATGTTGATGAACCATACCTATGCCAAGATTTTGTGCACCAGTTGGGCCGTCAATTGTAACCATTTGGTCATCAATTTTTACTGAACCATGGTCAGGGGCGTATAGCCCGCAGACAATATTCATGAGGGTAGATTTCCCAGCCCCATTTTCGCCTAGTAGGCCGTGTATTTCTCCCCACTCAGCCGAAAAAGAAGCGTCCACAAGAGCAACGTTTCCATCGAAGCTCTTGTGGACAGCATTTAGTTGTAGGGCCGTTGTCATTGGGCGAATACGCCTTTTATTTTATAGGTAACGCCTTAACAGCGCGGCACCTTGTTTCTAGTTTAGTTTGCCGATTACACCTTTTATCAGGTAGTCCATGCCCCAAAGGTCTCCATCTCCAGGAGTTTCACCAGCAGCAACACGCTCTTTACCGTCTTGGTCAACAATGGGTCCAGTAAAGACATGCTTTCCGTTCACAATGGCTTCACGTTCAGCCATAACCTTATCAACAACTTCCTGAGGTAGGCTTGGTGATAAAGCAATCTCAGTTCCACCATCTTTGATTCCAATAAAATCACCCCAAGCACTGGTCTTCCATCCACCAGCAGAGATTTTTTTGATCAAAGGAGTAAGATAACGGTCCCATACCCAAACAGATGAACACATAGTTGCTTTATGGGCGTATTCAGCCATATCGCGGTGATGGCCTGTCCCGTAGATACCATTTTCTTGAGCAACTACTTGTGGTGTTGGGGTATCAACATGTTGACCTATGACATCAATACCCTGTTCAACAAGTGCCTGTGCTGCTGAGCGTTCTTTTACTGGATCATACCATGCTCCAGTAAATACTACTGTAAGAGTAGCGTCTGGGCGGAATTGGCGTGCACCTAAAAGATAGGCATTAATCGTCCAGTTCACTAATCCTAGAGGATGTGCTGCTACAAATCCGATTTTGCCTGACTTTGTCATTGCTCCTGCTACCATGCCGCACAGATATTGGCTTTCATAAGTTCGGCCATAATAAGACTGAAGATTAGGACCATTGGTCGTACCTGCAGCATTCACAAATGCTACATCAGGGTGTTTTTCTGCAAGTTCCTTAAAGGTATCGCTATAGCCAAAAGCGGTTCCTAAAATAATATTATGTCCACGGCTGATATAACGTTCGACCGCAGGCTTAATTTCAGAAGCTACTTCTGGGACTTTTTCAGCAAATGGAATATTCATTTCCAGGGCTCTTTCCACCTTAAGTCGAGCTTCATCCTGAGCTTGCACCCATCCACCGTCATTTTTGACGTTAAAGTATAGCCATGCTGGCTTTGGATCACCATCAAGTGAAAAGCCATCAGCTTTCGCAACGGCGGAAACAGCAAATGCTGCTAACACCGCTACGCTAAGATAACGAAGTAATTTGAACATATTGTTCAGTCTCCCATTTTAATGCTTAGCGCATATAAGCGCTGAGCTAGATTGATCTAATTTATGTCTATAGCCCCTAAGAGAAGGTTGGTACTGCTATGACTATATCATAAAAATTTTGGCTACCGTATCCGGATTGCGGATATATGACAAAAATTGTACGAGTGAGATATAACAGAGTCAATTCACAAATATATTCTAAATTTAGTTAAGTTTATGAAGACTCTTTACCAACTATCAGTGAAAATGGTATTTGGGCTGAAACAAGCAATTAGTTTCTGGAGAAAATCACTCAAGGAGAGGTGGCCGAGTGGCTGAAGGCG
>DBHM01000021.1:1153-50197 GCA_002296185.1 Alphaproteobacteria bacterium UBA828 | reverse complement strand
AAAGCCGTACCGAGGGTTCGAATCCCTCTCTCTCCGCCAAATATATCCAAATTTCGTATTATGCTTATGATATATTAGCTAGAACTTTGGTTCCCTTTTTTCGATAAATGCCTTGAGCCCCTCGCGCATATCATCTGTTCTGCAGTGGTCTTTAGCTATTTTTAATTCGAGCTCTAGTGCATCTTTATTACTAAGAATTATAGACCTATTTGCCATATTTTTCATTTTAGAGATTCCTATTTTGCTTTTCTGGCAAATATTTTCTGCTAGTTCTTCTAGTCTACTTTCTAGCTTGTTATTCTCGACAACTTCCTGAACCAGTCCCATTTCGAGGAGTCTTTGGGCAGAATAAGTTTCCCCAGTAAAAAGCATATATTTTGCGTTATTTAATCCTACATATTTTGGTAGCAATGCTGTCCCACCAGCAGCAGGGAAAACCCCGTATTTTGAATGAACATCCCCAATCATTGCGTTGTCTGCTGATATAATAAAGTCACAGCACATAGCGAGTTCTAGTCCTCCCGCTACTGTTACTCCATTAAGTCCACATATAATTGGATTTTTGAAACTTCTAATACTATTAAATGTACTACTAAGTAGATCCAGAAATAATAGGTCTATATCGTCTTCACTGCTACCCAAATTATTAAAATCTGTTAAATCAGTACCGGCACAAAAGCCTCTGCCATTGCCGGTGAGGATTATTACGCGATTCTCTTTATCTGCTGCTAAGACGGAAAGTGACTCAGTAATTTCTTTGAGCATAGAGTTTGTTAGGCTATTGAGGTGTTCAGGTCTGTTAAGACGAATCCATGCTATTGGACCTTTAACTTCAATATTGATCTCATCTGACATCACTAGCAATAATCTCCAAGAAATAATAGATAGAAGTATAAACGAGAAGGCAAGTTTCTTTTAAACATTGAAAATGACTATTCTTAATGAGTTATCAGAATAGTCATATTTTCCGGTGCTTTGATTATCTACTATTACTCAATAATCTCTGGGGAAACAGAGTCTATTGCTTCTGTTAAGTCTTGTGGGAAGCCCTTTATTGGTGGGTTAGATATTTTTAAAAACTGAACATTTTTGGAATAATAGGGCACTGCATTTTTATTTATTGTATCTGGTTTTTTGATTAGGGCCATAATTCCTGTTTCAGCAGGCTTACCTGAGAAAGAAAAGCTATCAAATATTGATTTAATAGCTGCGAGTCTATTGGCTCCTGATTTTTTACAGAGATAGCCAATTATAGCTTTATTAGGGCGCTCAAAATGATCTTGTTTTGAAATTTTATAGGGCATATTGAAGAAAATACACATAGTATTTTTGTTACCTACTTTAGCGGCACGATAGTAGACTGGTGAAAATTCACTATTATAGAATCTTTTTTTCCCCCACTGGATTTTCTTTCCAGAAAGTTTAAGCCACTTAGTGGCCTGCTCTTTAAAAGGAGGAATATCCAAAACTAATAAGCGTTTATTAAGTGATATATTTAATGTTTCTGCGAGAATTCCCTCGCCTGAGAATGACTGATATGTTTGAGATTGTTTTTTATTACGAAAGTAGTGGTATTTAACTGCAGTAGGAGCGACGTCCTTAGAAAGAATCATCAAGTTAGGAAGTTCAGATGAATTTCGTTCCTCAGATACATTTTTGCTATAAATTTTATCGTCATCTATCAATATACTTTGTTCTGATTCACCATAGCCGCTGATCAAGCTACATCCAGTCAATATAACAATTATAGTTCCAAATATAAGGGCTATTCTCATTGGTATTTACCTCAATAAAAAAAACTCCCGCTACACTCAATAAAGCGTAGCGGGAGCATAACCTTTTTATACTGGTTTCTACTAGTTAAAATTCAATGCTAGTATATAGGATCGCAACCCATCCATCATCACCTGCTGTAGCACCGTTAGTTGATGCAGCTCGATCAAACATTGTTAAATCCGCAGCTACCACAGCTGTAACAGGAGTTGAATCATTTACTACAGGTTCGAATGTATATTCAGCACCGAAACTGATTGTATCTTGATCCTGACCAGTTGCCGCACTGTTTTCTGTTTGGTTGACACTAAAGCCATACGCCATGGCACCATCTGAATAAGTGGCACCTAAAGTTGTACCATTCACATCAGCATTTGCGTCTGTTTGTCCACTAGCGCCATTATTTGCATGACCTGCTCCGACTTTAAAGTCACCAAAGGAGTATGTGAATCCAACGCTCCATGTGGAGTGATCTTCAGCCCCTGCGTCATTATCAGTAGCCTGGTAATAGGCACCATTGAGTGTAATGTCACCCATGCTATATTTTGCGCCCACTTCGATCTGATCGGTTTCTTCTCCGGAGGTGATTTCAGCAGTTGAACCCTCGTCATCTAAAGGAGCCCAGGATATACCAAGAGCTAAATTACCAAACTTTGGAAGATAGTATGTGATTTTTGTATCATCGCTTGACTCACCAAGATTGACAGTTGAGTCGTTACCGGCGAAATTATTATAATCACCATCCACTTGACCAAAACCAACTTTTGGCACGCTCCAATCTAGTTTATCTGCAGCACCATCTTGGTCGCCTACTTCAAGCCGTCCGAAGTCGCCAGATACATAAGCATAAATTTCATCAATATTGTTGGTCGCATCAGATTCAGCTGTGAACTCAATTTCACCACCAATTGTCAGGCCACTGTCGGTTTTGACTTGACCCTTAAAGTGGACTTCACCTTTGGCGTAAATTTCAGGATTATTTTCAGCTGAGTCTGCAGTGCTATCATCCTTATAAGTGCCAAGTACAAACTCGTTAACATAATCGATACCGAAGTATTCATTTACGCTAGCTGCCTTGGAACTTGTTGCTGTTAGCGTTAGTCCTCCAACAGCAACTGGAAGAGCAATCGCTGCAACTCCTAGTTTATTTATTATTGACATGTCTTTTATTTCCTTACTGTTTTATATAATTAAGGCCTCTAGAACGCGAGCCGTAGAACAATGTTCTGTAACCAATTTTTATAATGCTAAAATGCAACGTTCTATGATGCTTTAGAGCAACTTTGTTATATTATTACATATATATTTATATAACAATTATTCAACTGACTTAATAAGCACTGTTAATAAACAATGATCTATAATGCGTCAATGCAAATGATAATGAGTTGCAATATCAAAAATTAACTAATTTATTCAAATATTTGTTCAGGTTTTGGTTTATTTAGGGGGTATTTATTCATTTTTATGCTCTGAGAATTTCCAAGGGCAATCTAAACTGATAAGTGATTATGGGTTCATAGAATTACTGATGATCAATTACTCATTACAGTATAAACCATTGTTTTATATATGAAATATAAATTTTTCTATTGGTATTTATTATGTAAATCTCATTCCAAAATTGACATGTTTTAGCTAAGAACACTAATTTTGAAGACTAAATTATTATAAAATCTATAATAATTCGATTATAGGTTAATGCACGTCTCGAGCTCTTTTACTCCCTTATTTAGTTGTTGTATCTATGCAACTTTATAGGGTTTATTTGGACTTTGGTTTTATTCGGGGCTTTTAGCAGGATTATATCTGCAATTTGAGTTTGGTTTGTAATAAAGGTTTATTCTAACGATTTTTTTGCTGAATTCTTAGAGGCTTTCAGCCTAAATTAAACAATAATCAGGGTAAAATGATAATCGGAGGTGTCATGAACTTTAAATACTTATTGGGCGTTTTCACTCTTACTCTACTAATTGGATTAATTTTGTGTAATGCACCTGTCTATGCCCATGATGAGGGAAATGCAGAGAAAATTCTCAAGCAGGGCAAAATACTCTTCGTAAGCAAAACGAATCATGAGCATATTTTTACTATTGTATTTGAAGAACGTATATGGGCTTGTAGTGTCAAGACTATTGGAAATTGGATTGGTGAAGGTGTCGGTGGAGCAGTTTGCACTTCAAATGGTAAGGATGCAGAAAAATTTGAGTCCTTAGAGCATATTCCACATGATTAAAACAAGTTTTTGTTACTTTCAATTTCTTTAATACCTAATATATCGAGCTACAATCTTGGTAAGACGTTCACTAAATAATATAGCAACTCGTTTTTTTGGTTTATTAGGTCCGGAAAATGCTCACGATATGGCTATCTGGCTATTAGCCAATGGCCTTGTTCCAAATTATAGAGAGCCTGTTAAGGCGCAGACAAAAAATCAGATTAACCTAATGGGCCTTTCCTTCCGCCATCCATTAGGCTTGGCTGCTGGCTTCGATAAAGATGCAAAAGCTTTGGCGGGACTGTTTCGTCTCGGTTTTTCGTTTATAGAAGCTGGAACTGTAACACCACTTCCTCAAAGCGGTAATATCCCACCAAGATTGTTTAGGTTAAGAGACGATAGAGCTCTAATAAATCGTATGGGATTCAACTCTGTAGGACTAGAAAAATTTTCAAGGCAATTAGATAGTTGGCGAGAGCATCAAGCCTGCGAGGGTGATATTGTAGGGGTAAATATAGGGGCGAATAAAGATACTGAGGATAAAGTTTCTGATTATGTGTTGTGTTTAGAAAGGCTAGCTAATTCTGCAGACTATATCACAGTAAATATTTCCTCCCCAAATACCCCTGGCTTGAAAGGGTATCAGAAAGGGTCTAATTTAAATAGATTGTTGGAGGCATTAACCAATTCGCGTCTTCGTAAAAGACCATCGCTACCAATTCTTCTAAAAGTATCACCAGATTTAGATGAGGAGACTCTCACTGCTCTTGTCCAATCAAGTATTGATTCTGGTATCAAGGGTTTAATTATTGGTAATACAACTATTAACCGCCCTAGCAGTCTGACTTCAAGGTATAAATCCGAGTCTGGCGGTCTAAGTGGTAGACCACTTAGGGGAATGGCCAATGAATCTCTGAAGATAGTAAATACTATTGCCCCTAAAGACTTCGTTCTAATTGCTGTTGGCGGAATTGCAAATTCAGAGGATGTTCGAGAAAGGTTTTCAGGGGGAGCAAGTTTAGTCCAAGTCTATACAGAATTTGTATATAGAGGTGTTAATTTAATTGAAGATATATTAGCAGATTTAGATAAATAATATGGGGTATCTTAATCAAATAAAGCTTTATACATTTCTTTTTTTATTTTTAAAGCAGCCTCTGCAGGATCTTTAGATTCAGTTATAGGACGACCCACAACAAGTGCGTTAGCTCCATCTCTAACAGCATCTAAGGGTGTCGCTGCTCTTTTTTGGTCACCTTTCTGAGATCCTTTTGGGCGTATACCCGGGACAAAGATCTCAAGTTCATTGCCTACCTCTTCTCTTACTAATTTAATTTCCTGCGGGCTACATACGATACCATCTATACCAGAAAGTGCTGCCATATTGGCCATTTTTGCAACTGATTTAGGTGGACTTTCATTGAATCCAATTAATTCTAGATCTCTAATGTCTAGGCTAGTTAGGATAGTTACTGCTAGAAGCCTTACCCGAGGTTTGTTTAGTCGCTCAGACTCCTCTTTTGCAGCTTTCGCTGCCGCCTTAAGCATTTCGATACCGCCACTAGCATGAATAGTAAGATACTTAGGACTCAGCGGAGTTATACTTTTAACAGCTCCGGCAACTGTATTTGGGATATCATGTAATTTTAAGTCTAGAAAGATAGGAATAGATAAAGCGCTCAAACTATCTATTCCTAATGACCCATTTTTACAAAAATATTCTAGGCCAAGTTTGAGTCCATCCACAGACCCTATTAAGCTTTTAGCTAATTTTAGGGTTATTTCAGGGTCACTATGATCCAAAGCACAATATAATAATGGATCTACCTTATTTTTTTTATGTGCTAGATCATTTACATCATCCATAATGAGGTCTTTCTATTTTGGTATATATTTTTACGAAGTATAATTTACAACATGAGTTTATATTAGTTAGCTGTTAATATAGTGGCATCAGAATACTGATAAATTACAGGGGATAAAATGTCTTCAGATTACTCTAAATCCAGGGTTTTATCTATTGATGAGAAACACAAAAAAACTATAGCTAGAGCTATTCTTGATGCGGATGCCTTTCTTATAAGAGCGGATAACCCATTTACACTCACCTCTGGTTTGCTTGCTCCTTTTTATATTAATTGTAGACAAATTCTCTCTCACCCAGATGCCCGGTCTACTATTGCGAGTGGCCTATCATCGGTTATAAAGCCTCTAAACTGTGATATAATAGCTGGAGGGGTTACTGCTGGAGTGCCTTATGCTTCTCTTGTTGCTGATAGACTGGGTTTGCCTCTTGTTTATGTGCGTCCTGAGCCTAAATCTCACGGTACAGGAAGTCAAATTGAGGGAGGTGATGTAACTGGTAGAAGACTTCTGCTTGTCGAGGACCTTATTACTACAGCAACAAGTATTTTGAAATTTGTCTCGGCTCTTAGGTCATCTGGAGCTGAAATACATGATGTGGCTGTTGTATTCTCAAGAATTACTGAATCAGCCAAACCAAAATTACAAGATGCTAACTTAAGTATTACTGCGTTATGTGATCTTGATAACCTTTTGCAAGTGGCTCTTGAAACAGGCCGAGCAACAGAAGGGGAGCTAATATCGGTTCGTCAATTCCTGGAGGATCCTGATGGGTGGTCTGCTGAGCATAAAAGATATGAAAAATAAATAGGGTAGAACTGAAAATTTTCCAGTTCTACCCCATTGCGCATGCTATGCAGTGTTAAACACTGTCCGGGATCACAGCTTGCGCCAAAACTTTTTACTCAGCAGCTACTTTAGAATCCTTACTAAACTGTTCTGCTTCGGTAGATTCACCCATAGCTGTTGTTGAGGCGGTACCACCACTTACTGCCATATTAACAGCATCGAAATAACTGGTTCCTGCTTCACGTTGATGTTTTGTTGCGGTATAGCCATTTTGCTCAGAGGCAAACTCTGCGTCCTGGAGTTCTGAATAGGCTGCCATTCCCCTTGCTTGGTATCCTTTTGCAAGCTCAAACATTCCATGGTTAAGACTATGAAATCCAGCCAATGTTACAAATTGAAAGCGATATCCCATAGCCCCAAGTTCTACTTGAAACTTTTCTATTGTTGCTGCATCCAAGTTAGCGCGCCAGTTGAAGGAAGGTGAGCAATTATAAGCTAGAAGCTTTCCTGGAAATTCCTTGTGAATAGCCTCTGCAAATGTTCGAGCTTGCTGGAGATTTGGTTTCGATGTCTCCATCCATATTAGGTCTGAGTAAGGCGCGCAAGCTAAGCCCCTTGCAATACAACGCTCCATACCTTCGTCTTCTCGCAATCGAAAATAGCCTTCAGCTGTTCTTTCGCCGTTTATAAAAGGTTTATCTCTGTCATCAATGTCAGAAGTTAGTAATTGAGCGCTATCAGCATCCGTTCTGCAAACTATTACTGTAGGTACTCCCATAATATCAGCAGCTAGCCTAGCTGCATTGAGGTTACGTATATGTTGGGATACAGGTATTAAAACTTTTCCACCAAGGTGCCCGCACTTTTTTTCGGCAGCTAATTGGTCTTCGTAATGAATACCTCCAACTCCCGCTTCAATATATGCCTTGGCGATTTCAAAAGCATTAAGTGATCCACCGAATCCTGCTTCTGCGTCGGCAACAATTGGTGCGAACCAATCAACATTTTCAGTCATCTGTCCTTCAGAGCCTTCTAGATGCTGAATTTGATCGGCTCGAGTTAGCGCATTATTTATTCTTTTGGCTAGTGCTGGCCCTCCGTCAGCAGGATAAAGGCTCTGGTCAGGATACGTCTGGCTAGCTCCATTAGCATCTGCTGCTACTTGCCAGCCAGAAAGGTATATTGCCTTAAGGCCAGCTCGAACCATTTGCACTGCTTGACCGCCTGTCATGGCTCCAAGAGCATTTACATATGGTTGCTCTTTCATGATTGACCAAAGTTTGTTTGAGGCATGTTCGGCAATTGAATATTTGACTTTCAAAGAGCCTCTGAGCTTCTCGACCTCTTGCGGTGAATAGTTTCTTTTAATTCCAGTAAAGCGATCTTTATCTTCGCTTGAGACCAAGTGCCTAAATGCTTCTTCGCTCATAGTTAACCTCCTAAGGGGGTATTTTGAAATTCAGTGTGCGGAATATGGGATCATTGAAAAAAAAAGTCTATAACTGATTGATATTAATGTTGTATTTATGTATTATTTACAATATTTACAATTAATATATTGTAATATTAGTAAATATTTATATTTCAATTAATTACTCGGTAACTTCCTCATGGATGATAGAAAAATTATGGTTGGCCAGCGTGTTCGTCGCCTTAGACAAAGGCATGGTAACACACAAGCAGAAATGGCTGCCCAATTAGGTATTTCTACAAGCTATCTTAATCTAATTGAGAGGAACCAAAGACCTGCAACTGTTCAATTTTTACTCCGGCTCGGCCAAACATTTGATATTGATTTAGTTCAATTTGCTGGAACAGATGAAGGTCGCGTCGCTGCTCAATTGCGCGAAGTTTTCTCTGATCCTATATTTGTAAACGCTAAAATATCAGCCCAGGATATAGAAGACATTGTAGCTGCAAGTCCCTTAGGCAGTGAAGCAATATTTGAATTATATAAGGCTTATAAAGATTTGGCCGAACGTCTAATTTTAGGGGGTGCAGCAGCTGATCAAAATAAAGATTCTGGTTCTGATGGAGACCTATTTATTGCAAATACGTCCAGCCCTAAAGAGGCGGTATTGGATTATTTTCAGGCACAAGAAAATTACTTTTCTGAGCTAGAGTCGCTTACAGATGAACTCGGGCAACTTTTCCTAACTAAAGGTATCGAATTATTGGCAGAGCTCTCAAATGTATTGGAGGTAAGGCACGGGATTCGAGTAAGGGTAATGCCAATTGAGGTAATGGAAGATACACTAAGTAGGTATGATAGACACGGAAGGAGGATCTTATTGTCTGAGGTCCTTGATGCAGAAGAGCGGGTATTTCATATGGCACGACAGCTAGCTTTATTAGAATGGTCTGATTCTATAGCTGATAACGTGGATAAAAGTGGTTTAAGGGATCCCTCTTCAAAGCGTATTTTAAAAGAATCTTTAATAGATTATATGGCTCGATGTCTATTGATGCCTTATATGGCCTTTCAAGAGTCGGTAAAAGATCTTCGTTATGATTTTTTATTGTTATCTCGAAGATTTGGCGTCTCACTTGAGCAACTATGTTATCGCTTGTCATCTTTGCAAAAGCCTGGATCTAAAGGAGTGCCCCTCTTTCTTTTGCAGATTGACTCATCAGGAAGAATTTTACATAGGTTTAGTGTTAACAAATTTCACCCACCAAGATTTGGGGGTCTTTGTCCTCGCTGGAATCTTTATGGTCTGGGTGCAGGTAGTTACTCTATATTTCCTAGCAAGGTTATCATGCCTAATGGACTTGAGTTTGCATCATTCTCAATTAGGACGTCATCTTTAGGGGCCTTTGGCCATAGGTCAAGTGAGCCTACACTAGTTACTATTGTGGGATGTGAGGCAAGTCAGTCTAGGAACTTTGCAAATGCAGATAGTTTGGATTTCAATAGTCGACCTAAAGAGGATGGTTTCAAAAAGGCCTGTGGTTGTCCAATGTGTGAATTAAATAATGTATAGTATCCATAAGATTCCTAATACTATATAATAGTATCTGCGATTATTTAATCATTTAATAGAGTTTGCTGACGTTTTTGCCAAGTCCAAGCCCTAACAGCTTCATAAGGATTGTCAGCTTTTTTAATAAATTCATCAATCGGTTCAATCAAAAATTCTCTTTCAACAATACCCTGCGTAAGAGAAAGTCTTAGTCTTGAAGAGGAGTTTAAAATCCAAGACTTTGGGTCTAGTGCCATGTTCCCAATTATTCCAAAAGAGTCGCGTGTTGTGGTGGGCCCAAAAAAAGGAAGCACTAAATAAATTCCATCACCTAGACCATAGTTATAGAGAGTTTTACCTAGATCTGATGAGTGGGAAGGGAGGTTAAGTTGACTTGCTACATCAAAAAAACCTGCGATTCCAAACGTTGAGTTTATAGCAAATCGACCAAGCGAAACTGTAGCTTTAGAGAAATCTAGAGCAATAATATCATTAACAAAAGTTAGAGGTTCGCCCAGATTATTAATCGCTAACCGTATATGTTTTCTGGCGCTAGTGGGTAAAAAGAAGCGATAAGTTTTTGCAAGTGGTTCAAAGACTAAAAAATCAAGAGCACCGTTTGTATAGAAAAAAATACGGTTAATCCTCTCTAGGGGGTCTATCAGGGCATAACCATCCATTAAATTATTATTTTTAATAAATTTTTGATCTAAATTATTTATTTGGCTGCTAGGCGAGGATGTTTTTTGGGAAATCAATTTACTAGCGTTATTAGTTGAAGTGTATGAGGAGTAGGGATGGGCTTCCTTCCTTCTATGCTCTGAAAAGAAAAAAGGAAAACTTTTATGAATTTGGTCTAGTAATACTTTTTTTTCATTAGGAGCGATCTTTATCGCTTGCGATACTACCTGAGAAGCTAGTTCTGGGTGTTCGGAAATAATACTAATGACACTTGTGCGAAGGTGGTGAAACCCGCCTCTTCTTCCTACATCAATAGTTGTGCCATGTGCCTCAGCGATTTCTATATCTTTTTTTGCTGCAGAATACATACGTTCATAGAAATCTTTAGGTATATTCTGTAAGTTTTGTGCCTGAGAGGATTTTGAAAAATAATAAATTGACAAAAAAAGAATTGTAGAAGTAATTCCGATAATAGAGAATATATTACGCACTCTTACCATCGCTTAGTCCTCTTTTAAGGCTAATCTAAATATATCTTTATCTACATTACCACCGGAAGCAACCACTACTACTGTCTTTCCAGAGATATTAATTTTATTTGACATAACCGCAGCTAAGGCAGTTGCCCCTCCCGGCTCAACAACTATTTTAAGATTTATGAAAGCTGAAGCAATAGCGTGTAATACTTCCTTATCATCAACTATAAGTCCTCCTGTTACGTGTGCTTTATTAATTGGGAAGGTTATTTCCCCTGGTATTGGTGCAAGGAGAGCGTCACAAATAGTATGTAATTCAGGATTTGGAGCTGGTCTTCTATATCCTAAATCTAGAGAAATTTTGTGGTCCTCCCACCCCTCGGGCTCAGTAGAATAAATTTTGACATTTGGCCAATCTTTATGGACTGCTATAGATATGCCTGCGAGTAGTCCACCGCCCCCAGTAGGGACAAAAATAATATCTGGTACAATATTAGCTGCTTTGCATTGTTCTATGATTTCGAGTCCTACAGTCCCTTGTCCAGCTATTACTGCGATATCGTCATAAGGTTTTACAATTTTTAAACCACGAATTTTTGCAATTTTATCACCAATTTCTTCTCTATTTTCACTATATCTATCGTATGTATGAATCTCAGCCCCATGAGACCTTGTGCCCTCAAGTTTAATTTTAGGAGCATCTTGAGGCATTACCAGTAAGGCAGAGGTGTTAAGGATTTTAGCTGCGCATGCTATTGCTTGTGCATGGTTGCCTGAAGAGAAAGCAAGAACTCCAGTATCTAATTCAGTTCTATTAAATTGAGAAATAGCGTTGAACGCTCCGCGGAATTTAAATGAACCAGTAATTTGTAGTGTTTCTGCTTTGACCAGAATCCTCGCACCCGCTTGTGCGTTTAATACTTTTGACTCCAGTAATGGAGTTAATAAAGAATTTCCACTTAGGCGTACAGCTGCATCTCTTATGTCTTTAGCGTTGACTTTAGTTTTAGGTATTTTTTTCACCCACAACCGCTTTCAGGCTTAAATTTGCCATTCAACATTGAATGAATGGGAACATCTGATATTTTCAACAATTTATATTAAAATCTTCGAAATTAAAACTAGCGGAGCAATTCATTTTAGTTTCAGTCTTATTAAAGCCACTTGTAAGATCTGTTTCAATGCCAAATGGTGTGTTCAGGGCTATTTTATACCTATACACCTGTAAGCCTTCAATCACCCTTTGGACATAGTTTCGTGTTTCACCAAGTGGTATTTGTTCTAGCCAGTCAACAATATCTACTTGTGGATCCGTTCTAGGGTCTCCATACTTTTTTATCCATCTTTTTACGTTTGTTGGGCCTGCATTGTAGGCGGCTATTGCTAGTGGATATGATCCATCAAACCTTTCTATAAGTTGCTTAAGGTAAAAGCTTCCTAGTTTGATATTATAGCCAGGGTTATGTATTAGTTGACTTCGTCTATAGGGTATCTTCATTTTTTTTGCTAAAAATTTAGCTGTACGGGGCATTAGCTGCATAAGACCTCTAGCACCAGCATAACTTATGGCTTTATCATAGAATTGACTTTCCTGTCTGATAACTGCAAGTACTAATGCGTGTTCAAGTTGATCATTTGGCAAGGTAAATTTTACTTTGGGGATTGGGAATAGGTTTTTTTCACTATGATAACCATTACGTGAAGCTTGCTTTGCTGCAGAGATCCCAGAGTCAGGCCTTTCTATGATTTTTGAAAAAGATGAGATAAGACTGTAATCTTGTGGTTTTTTAGAAATTCTAGCTAATTGTCTAATCATTAAATTTGTAAGCTTGTCATTTTTTGAGAATGCTAGTCTATAAGCTGATGCAAATAGAGGATGATTCATTATCTCACTATTTTTATAATTCATATCTCTTGATTTTTCGGAGCATTTTGGCAGAGGTGAGTTAGAGCGGGCTAGTGAGGCTATTGCTAGTTGACCATAAAATGCTGTGCAAAATTGTGCAGCTTTTCTGTACCATGAATTAGCTTCAATTTGGTTTCCTATTAAGATATTCGCCCTGCCTGACCAATAAGCTGCTCTTGAGCGGCTGATTGGCATAAATACAATATTATAAATACTAGAAAAATGTTTTAAGGCTTGCTTTGGATTGTTCATTTTTCTTAGGGCAATCCATCCAGCTAGCCATTCAGCTTCAGAAAATGTTTTAGAATGTATTTGCCCATGCTCTGCTGCTATTTGATAGGCTTTATTAATATTGTTTTCTTGCAATAATCTTCTTACTTGAAAATTTCTTTCTATCCACCAACGCTTTGGTTCAACTTGATCTTCTGTAGTGGCTAATAAAAGTTCTTGAGCGGACTCGTGCTTTCCTTTTGATCTTCTCCACCTTACACGTTCATAAATTAGACCGGGATCATTAAGGAGACTTATTGGAACATTAGAAATAAGTCTATCTACTCCACCCTCAAAATTCCTTAGAGCCAATCGAGCTTTGGCTAGAGATTCATGCCCTTCACTGACATGGGGAAACATTCGTTTTGCTGATCTGTATCTATTTTTCCATAATAGATTATCTAGGCGTTGAATATGATCTTCATTTGTTAAGAAAGGTTTAAATTTTTTCTCTATAGATCTCTGCATGTTGATACTAAATTCATCTTCGTGCCAAGACTTCTTTATAAGTTTTATTCCAAGTTCTATATCTCCATTATTAAATAGGGCTTCTGCTAAACGAATTCTTCCTAGAGAACTAGCCGGATCTTGAAGATGATACCAGTTTAGTACAGTTTCGTCTGATGTTTCTGTTGATAGGGCACGGTCTGCGCTTGATCTTAAACCAACTTGTCGTGGCCAATCTTGATGCGTAGTAATAAAGCTGGAAACTTCCTCGAAAGAAGGGAAGCTGAAGGGCGCTGAATAGGCTAGCCATATTATTGTTTCTTTGGCTACTGAATCTTGGATCTTATTAGCAAGATCAATTGCAAGAGTATATTTCCCGGTTTCTGCGGCACGGATAGCTTGCTGGAAATACTGTGCATCTTGCCCAGAAAATGGTGGTGGTATAGGAATAGATTTGTCAAAACCTAGTGCCGTTGTAGTGCTAACTAGATTGATACCGAGAACTAAATAAATGAAAAAAAATAAATTTTTCAAAGCGATATTCCAGTGATTCTGGGGGGAATTCTTATGAGTTAGTAATTTAACAAGAAATTGATGCTTAATTCTTATTAAAATTATACCCTAAACCTCAGTTTTATGATTAATACTTTACATTAGAATTATTTAGTCAAGCAAATAGGCAGCCCAAGGATAAAAAAATGACCATATTTAAGGGTTATTATACTGCATTGATAACGCCCTTTAGTAATGGTGCTATTGATGAAAAGTCATACAGCAATTTTGTGGAATGGCAAATTTCAGAGGGAGCATCTGGATTAGTGCCATGTGGCACTACGGGTGAGTCGCCTACTCTTAGTCATTCAGAGCATATGCGTGTAACCGAACTTTGCGTTGAGGTTTCTAATGGTAGGGTGCCAGTGATTGCTGGATCGGGCTCGAATTCTACAGCTGAAGCAGTAGAACTAACTCTTCATGCTAAAGCTGCTGGTGCTGATGGCGCGCTATTGGTTATGCCTTATTATAATAAACCCACCCAAGAGGGCATGTATCGCCATTACATGACAATAGCTGATGCGGTAGATATACCCCAGATTATCTATAATATTCCCGGGCGTTGTGTGGTAAATATGTCAGTTGAAACTATGGCCAGGTTAGCAAATCATCCAAATATTGCTGGAGTTAAAGATGCTACGGCTGATTTAACTATACCATCCCTATTGCGTTCAGCATGTGGTGATAATTTTGTTCAGTTCTCTGGGGAAGATGGAACAGCTATTGGTTTTCTTGCACAGGGTGGGCACGGTGTTATTTCTGTTACAGCTAATGTTGCGCCTAGACAATGTTCTGATTTTTTCTCTGCCTGGTCTCTGGGTGATATGTCAAAAGCTTTAGAATTACATCAGAATTTAATGCCGCTACATAACACTCTATTTCTAGAGAGTAACCCTATACCTGTGAAGTATGCACTGTCATTGATGGGCCATTGTGGGCCAGAGCTAAGATTACCTCTATGTGAACCCAATGAGGCTAATGCTAAAATTATAAAGGATACGCTTCACGCTTGTGGCCTTTTTCATTAATCTGGAGATTACCTGTTTAGGATTACGAGGTTATGTCTATAAAGCCAGAAAATGAAAGAAAGATGATAGCGGTTAACCGAAAGGCCCGTCGAGACTATACGGTTGAAAATACGCTTGAGGCTGGGATTATTTTGACAGGGACTGAAGTTAAATCCTTACGCTCTGGTCGAGCAAATATTGCAGATGGATATGCCGCGGAAAGAGCGGGCGAGGTATATTTACAAAATGTGCATATCAGCGAATATTTTGCAGGAAATATACAAAATCATCACCCCACTAGGTCACGAAAGTTACTTATTCGGAAGAAAGAGCTCAGAAAACTTATTGGCACTCTTAAAAGGGGTGGTGTAACTCTAGTGCCGCTTTCTATGTATTTTAATACTAGGGGAATTGCCAAGGTTGAGATAGCAATTGCTAAAGGTAAGAAAAAATATGACAAACGCCAATCCGAAAAGGAGCGTTCTTGGCGGAGGCAACAGGAAAGATTAATTAGACGTGACACCTAGAGTCTTCAACTTATAGATATCTACTCTGAGAATATCTAGTTTAGTAAAGTTATAATTTTTCTAAAAACATTTTCAAACATATCTTTAGTTAAGCGTCCCGTATTCGTATTGAGGCGGGAGCAGTGATAGCTATCGACCAGAATCTTTTCGCTTGGTAATTGATGTATCCTGTTATGTCCAAAGCGATTTGATGACTGTTTCAAACCGAATACTTTAAGTGTTGCGTTATGAGATATAGAGCCAAGGCAAAGAAGAACTCTTAAGTCTACCATGGAATCTATTTCCGCAGAAAGAAAGGCTCTACAAGAAGATACTTCATCACTGGTTGGTTTGTTTTTAGGGGGCACGCATCTTACAGCGTTTGTTATACGGCAATTATTCAATTCTAGCCCATCATCTTTTGAGGCACCAAAAGAGCCAAAAGCAAAACCAAATTTAATAAGTGTAGGATAGAGTAAATCTCCTGCAAAGTCTCCAGTAAATGGCCTACCTGTTCTATTTGCTCCACGTAACCCAGGCGCAAGGCCAATTATAAGTAATTGTGACTTTAAGGGTCCAAAGCTATCCACTGGACCATTAAACCAGCCTGGCTGACGTTCGCGGTTTATATTACGGAAGTCAGCTAACCTGGGGCAGTAGTTGCAATCTGAAGTTGGTTCTAAAGTATGCATAATATTAAAGCTATCAAATTGGTCTTTCTTAAATCTTTTTTTGATATTACCTTCTTAAAATGTCTATTACTAAATATTTCTATAAACTAAGAATTTTGAATGTTTTGTATTATCAGGTAAATTACGATGATTTATGTTGCGCTAGGGGCTAATCTACCCAATGAGCATTTTGGTGCCCCTGAGAGGACCTTGCCTCTCGTAGCAGATTACTTAGATGGCAATGATATTAATGTAAAGCTAAGGTCAAGACTTTATAGGAGCGCACCAGTCCCTTTAACTGATGATCCGTGGTTTATTAATGCAGTAATTGGTATCACAAGTACCTTGTCCCCAATGTTATTGTTAATAAGACTTTTAGAAACTGAAGAGAAGTTTGGCCGTAAAAGGTCTAGACAGAATGATCCGAGGAGCTTGGATTTAGATCTTTTAGATTATGATGGTATAATATTAGATGAATATGACGCTGATCGTGATATTCATCTAGATTTACCTCATCCAAGAATGTTTAATCGTTCCTTTGTCTTGCTTCCTTTGGTTGAAATTGCACCTGAATGGAGGCATCCGGTTTCAAAGATAGCAATATCAGAACTTATCAAGGATTTAGGGGAATTTAAGGATATATCTGTTTTGAGCTAATTATAGATGGCTTTATAATAGTAAATACCTTGCATGCACTTAGCAGCAGATGTATAGATGCCGCTTGTTTTATCAAATAGTTCAATATATTTATGTTGAGGGGCCCTAAAAATGGCACGAGTTACAGTTGAAGATTGTGTTGTCAAAATAAAAAATCGCTTTGAGTTGGTGTTAATGGCAGCTCAAAGAGCAAGGGATATACATTCAGGTGCTCCACTTACACTTGATCGTGATAATGATAAGGATCCTGTGGTTGCTCTTCGTGAAATTGCCGATGAAAATTTGGATTTAGATCAACTTCGTTACGAACTCGGCCATGGCAGACAGTTTTTAGTTGATGACGATGAAGAAGAAGAAGAAAATCTTGTAATGATAGCCGCAGAAGAGGCATGGGCAGGTGTTACTTCTGCACAAGAGCAAGAATTAGATTCATCTGATGGTGCTGAGATAGTTCAGCCAGCAGAAACTCAAAGTCCTGACTTATCTTCTGAGAATGAGGGTCCTGAAAATATAGTTGATGACGCTATTTCAGATATAAGCTCTGATGACCCTGATCAAATTGTTGAAGATAATATTTCAGATCTAAGTTCTGAAAATAGTGAAGTTTGAGATCATATCTTTTTTACAAGTGAGTTTTTAGCTATTACTAATCTAAGGCTACTTGTAGTGTAGATCTAGTAATTTATTATATTGCTTGTGGGGGTAGTCGTGATTCGCCAGTACGAACTCGTAGAGCGTGTTAAAGCCTATGAGCCAGGCTTTGATGAAAAACTACTAAATCGCGCATATGTGTTTTCTATGAAGGCACACGGAGCGCAAAAACGTGCAAGCGGTGATCCCTTTTTTTCTCACCCTTTAGAGGTCGCTGGTATTCTAACTGGATTAAAACTTGATTCAGCATCTATTGTTACTGGGCTTTTACATGACACAGTTGAGGATACTTTAGCTACCTTAGATGAAATTGAGGATAGATTTGGCTCAGAGGTTGCTACTCTAGTCGATGGTGTAACAAAATTATCCAGAATTGAACTGCAATCTGATCAAGCTAGGCAGGCTGAAAATTTTAGAAAATTCCTAATAGCTATGAGTGAGGATATTCGTGTCCTTCTTGTTAAGCTAGCTGACAGACTGCATAACATGAGGACGCTACAATATATATCAAAGGAGGTTACACGTAGACGTATTGCAATGGAAACAATGGATATATACGCACCCTTGGCTGGACGTATAGGGTTGCATGGTATTAAGGATGAACTCGAGGACCTCGCATTTAGTGAGCTTAATCCAAGTGCCCGCGCATCAGTTCTAAAACGACTTAATTTTCTTCGAGAGGAAGGCGGCGGCCAAGTTCCTAAAGTACTTGAGGGCTTAAGAGGAACACTCAAAGATGCAGGCCTTTCATGTGAAATAACAGGCAGAGAAAAGCGACCATATTCAATTTGGCTAAAAATGCAGCGTAAAAATATTGCTTTTGAGCAGATTTCAGACATCGTTGCCTTTAGGGTCGTTCTGAAAGATACTAATGAATGCTATCAAGCTCTTGGAACCGTACATGGCGCTTATCCTATGGTTCCGGGGCGCTTTAAAGACTATGTTAGTACCCCTAAACCTAATGGCTACCGTTCTTTACATACGGCTGTGATTGGCCCAGAACGACAGCGAATTGAGATCCAAATTAGGACTCAAGAGATGCACGCAGAGGCTGAGTATGGAGTAGCAGCGCATTGGGCTTTCAAAGATGTAAAAGATACTAGTGACGCTACAAAAAAATATCGTTGGATTAGGGAGTTACTTGATATTCTGGATAAAGCTGCGGGACCAGAGGAATTCCTCGAAAATACTAAGTTGGAGATGTTCCAAGATCAGGTTTTTTGTTTTTCTCCTAAGGGAGACCTTGTTGATTTGCCAGGTGGAGCAACCCCCGTTGATTTTGCCTATGCAGTACATTCAGAAGTTGGTGATAGTTGTGTTGGGGCAAAAATAAATGGTCAGATGGTTCCGCTAAGGACTCAGTTACAAAATGGAGATCAGGTGGAGATTATTCGTTCTCGTGTGCCTGCGCCTTCACCAACTTGGGAAGGTTTTGTGGTAACAGGAAAAGCAAGGGCGAGTATTAGAAGGTTTGTAAGATTTAAGGAAAGGGAAGAGTTTATTTCACTTGGTAGAGCGATAGCTGAAAAAACTTTTCGCGAAAATAGTATTAATTTCGATGTTGAAAGAATAGAGGTTATTTTGCCATTACTTCAACTATCTAGTGTAGAAGATTTTTATGCTAAGCTTGGTAGTGGTGAATTAACTGGTAGAAAATTAAATGATATTTTATTTCCCTCGCGTGGTCTCGAATCTATTACTACTAGAGCTCTTTCATTTGTTAGAAAAAGGTCAGGCGATGTTAAGGCGGGAGATCAAGGTATTCCTATACGTGGGCTTACGCCCGGTATGGCGGTACATATAGCTGATTGTTGTAGCCCTTTACCGGGTGATAGGATTGTTGGAATTGTGACAACCGGGCGTGGAGTGATGGTTCATACTATTGATTGTGGGACTCTTGCGGATTTTGGGGATACTCCAGAACGCTGGCTTGATTTGTCTTGGGACCAAGACGGGACGGTTGGAGAAGCGTATGTAGGAAGAATAGATATGGTAGTTGTCAATGAGACAGGGTCTTTAAGTGAGGTCACTGCAGCTATAGCCAGAAGTAAGGGCAATATATCTAATTTGAAAATTACAAGTCGTAAACAGGATTTCTTTGAACTCCAGGTCGATGTTGAGGTTGCAGATCTTCATCACTTATCAGAAATTATAGCAAATCTTCGAGCGGTCCCATGCGTGAGCAGAGTTAAGAGGGGAAGAAATTGATTAAAGTATAAATATGCGTGCTTATTTGGGATCCTTTTAGCAATGTTACTATAATGAAGTAATCTAAATAATAATGATACTTGCCATTAAGTAAAACCCAGTAAATGATTGAATAATATCAAAACATTTTACAATTCGAATATTACCATATTCTTTTTGTAAACCCGTTAGTATATCTTTAGATTACAATTCTAGATATTAGAAGGTTTTATGAGTTTATTTAGACGTAGAAATAAAAAGAGTTTTTCAAATAAATTTCGTGATCTTTTCTGGCCCCGTATAGGTTGGCGAAGAACCGGTCGCTATTATCTCCTAAGGATAAAACATCTACCAGGAACCCCATATAGTATTGCAGCGGGGTTTGCTTGTGGGGCAGCCGTATCTTTCACGCCAATGATTGGGGGGCACTTCATTTTGGGGGCAGTTTTGGCCTGGGTAATGCGTGGTAACCTTATTGCATCTGCAATTGGAACTGCAGTAGGTAACCCATGGACCTTCCCCTTCATTTGGACGGGAATTTACTGGCTTGGAACTAAAATTTTAGGTTATGAAAGGGGCCAAGAACTGCCTGCTGAACTTACTATGAGCGTGTTATTTGATGAGCCGGTTTTGATATTCGTACCAATGCTTGTGGGGGGTATACCAGCTGCTTTATTGGCATGGTTTATTTTCTTCATACCTATGCGCAAATTGATTGCAAATTATCATAGCCATAGACGAGCACGGCGGTTACTTAGGAGACAATATTTAGATTCTCAAAAACAAAAAATTGGAAATTAGATTTTCTTTTAGCGCTATTAAAGATGCTATAATTAGTATAATTACAGACATAGTTTATAATAGATCAATAGACACTTATTTGGGTAATACATAAGACCTAACTAGAGATATAATCTGATACTTCAGGGATGATTAGGATGTTACGACTGGGAGTCAATATAGATCATGTTGCTACTATCAGGAATGCGCGTGGAGGACTTCACCCTGATCCTATTGATGCTGCACACTCCTCTGTCCGAGCCGGGGCCGATGGTATTGTATGTCATCTAAGAGAGGATAGGAGGCATATTTCCGAGCTAGATTTGCAGAGATTAATGAACGAAATAAGTTTACCACTAAACCTAGAGATGGCTGCGACAGAAGAGATGTTAGAGATTGCTCTCAGACATCAACCGCCAGGGGTTTGTATTGTTCCCGAGAAAAGGAAAGAGGTTACTACAGAGGGAGGGCTAGATGTTTATTCTCAGAAAGATCATATATCAGAATTTGTGAGCACTCTATCTGATCAAGGGATGGTCGTGAGTCTATTTGTAGATCCTGAAATTAAACAAATTGATGCTAGTATTGATGTGGGTGCTACTGCAATTGAGATTCATACAGGATCTTACTGCGACTCAAATACATACGCTAAGAGGGATTGGGAGTTGAAAAGGATCCAGGAGACTGCTGAGTATGGATTTAATGCTGGATTAGAAGTTAGGGCTGGTCATGGGATTTCTTATGATACTGTTTCTCCTATTGCCTCAATAACTTGTATAAATGAACTTAATATTGGCCATTTTTTGATTGGTGAGTCCATCTTCACCGGATTAGAGTCGGCTATTTCTAAAATGCGACGACTTATGGATGAGGCAAGGCAGTTGAGCCTAGAAAAAAATGATTATAGGTTATGAGCTTTGTTTGAAAAAATCTTCCATTTTGTAATTTTATGATTGGGTACGATTGTGATTATAGGTATTGGCAGTGATTTGGTTGATATTAATAGGATCTCAGCGACCCTAGACCGCTTTGGCGAGCGCTTCACAAAACGAATTTTTACTGCTAGAGAACGTGAAAAAGCTGAACGACGTATTACTACTTCTGAAAGCTATGCTCGTAGATTCGCTGCCAAAGAAGCGTGTTCAAAAGCGCTTGGTACAGGATTTCGTGAGGGGGTATTTTGGCGAGATCTTGAAGTTTATAACTTACCATCAGGTCAGCCTACTATGAATTTAATGGGTGGGGCTGAAGAAAGATTATCCCGCATTACACCAAAAGGCATGAATGCAGTGATTAACTTATCATTAACTGATGAGCCACCGATTGCTCAAGCTATAGTTATTATTAGTGCTATTCCAAGCATAACTAGCAATCAAGGTGTTTCGTTAGGTATTAAGAAATCTCTATATAACCAAGATTAGTTTCAAAAATATACTAGATGCAATGATTTTAGGCAGAAAAAAGGAAAAGACAAAAAAGAAGGGTGGTATAATGGGTACCATTCGAATGGTACTATATGCTATTCTAGCAGCAGTTGTATTGCGTACAGTTGCCCTTGAGCCATTTAATATACCCTCAGGTTCAATGATTCCAAATTTGTTAGTAGGAGACTACCTATTCGTATCAAAGTATGCATATGGGTATAGCAAATACTCTCTCCCGTGGAGTATACCATTGTGGTCAGGACGTATTCTTGGCGATTTACCTGAAAGAGGAGACGTTGCTGTATTTAAATTGCCTCGGGATAATGAAACAGATTATATAAAAAGAATCATTGGCTTACCTGGAGATACTATTCAGGTAAGAGATGGTCTTGTTTATTTAAATGGACAGCCAATTGAGAGAGAAAAAATTGAGGATTTTAATTACATTGACCGATATGGTCATAAAAGAACCCTTGAACAGTACGAGGAAACCTTACCTAGTGGGGTTAAGTATAGGGTTTTAGATGCTACTCCTCATGGTTCTCTAGATAATACACAAGTATATACAGTCCCAAAAGATCATTATTTTGCCATGGGAGACAATCGTGATAACTCAATGGATAGCCGTGTGCTGTCTGCGGTAGGATTTGTGCCAAAAGAAAATTTGGTTGGAAGGGCCGAATTCATTTTTTATTCTACTAATGGAGCAGCTAAAATTTGGGAGATTTGGAAGTGGGGAGAATCAACACGTGGTGAACGGTTATTTGATTCGATCAAATAAGAATTTATTAATTTATGACTAGAAATAAAAAAAATAAAAATAACGAATTTGTAACCCTTGAATCTTCTCTAGAGTATAGTTTTGAGGACCCTTCTATATTACTGAATGCTTTACGTCATCCAAGTTCTGCAAATAAATTATATGGAAATAATCAAAGATTAGAATTTCTTGGGGACCGTGTATTAGGATTATTTGTAGCCGAATTACTATATAAAAATTTCCCAAATGAGCCGGAGGGTGCTCTTGCAAAACGGTTTAGTGCCTTAGTAAACCGTGATTCCTTAGCAATTATTGCTGAAGACATAGATATAGGTAGTTACATAGAGTTAGGTCAAAGCGAGAAAGATATTGAGGCGCGAAAAAACCCAGGGCATCTCGCAGACGCTTTAGAGGCAATTATCGCAGCCCTTTTTCTGGACGGGGGGGCTCAGGTTGCAAGGAATTTTGTTAGAAAGTATTGGGAGACATTGGCCTCATCTAATGTTGAACCCCCGAGTGATTTTAAGACTAGATTGCAGGAGTGGTCACAAAGCCGTAATGGGAGTTTGCCTAATTACACAATAGTAAGTAGATCAGGTCCACCACATCAGCCAATCTTTAGTGTTGAGGTTAGGGTTAAGGATTTTGATCCTGAGTATGCCGAAGGTTCATCAAAGCAATCAGCTGAGCAGGCAGCTGCCAAAAAGATGATTGAGAAGCTTGAAATCATCAAATCATGATGGAGACAGATACTAATATTATGGATTTTAAGGAGGATAGTTCACCAGACTCCAGGGGATCTGGATTTATTGCTATAATAGGTGCACCAAACGTTGGGAAGTCAACTTTAGTAAATAGACTTGTTGGGCGTAAAGTTTCTATAGTTAGTTCTAAGGCTCAAACTACTCGTAGCCGAATCTGTGGTATTCGAATAATTAATAATAACCAGCTAATATTAGTAGACACTCCGGGGATATTTAATGGGGCTGGTCGCCGTCTTGAACGTTCAATGATACATGCGGCCTGGAAAGGAGAAATGGATGCAGATGCAAGTTTAATTGTAATAGATGCAAGGCGAGGTATATGCAGAGATACTGAAGTTATTTTAAGGAGGGTGAGAGAAAATAATAAACAGCCTTTTATTGCAATTAATAAAATAGATAAAATTAATCCTCAGACTTTATTACCACTAGCAGATAAAATAAGTAATTTAGTAGATTCAAGAGAAATTTTTATGATTTCAGCTCTCGATGGAAACGGAGTTCAGGATTTACTCAATGGCTTATGTTCATTTTTACCTAGAGGCCCATGGCTGTATCCTGAAAATCAACTAACAGACATTTCTGAGCGTATATTAGCCGCAGAGATTACACGTGAAAAACTATTTCTCGGCCTCCATCAGGAGTTGCCATACTCACTAACTGTTCAAACTGAAGAGTGGCAGGAGCTTGATGATGGAAGTTTGCTAGTCCGGCAGATTATTTTTGTAGAACGTGAGAATCATAAGCAGATGATTTTAGGTAATGCAGGAAAAAAAATCCGAGATATTAGTAAATCATCACGTGAGGAAATGATTAAACATCTAGAAAAGAAAGTGCATTTATTTATTTATGTAAAAGTAAGACCACGGTGGAGTGAAGATCCAGAGCATTATCGTGATTTAGGGCTTGAATTTAATATATAATATTATTCAAAAATATGATTTAGGTTTTGGAAATTATGGAATGGCTTGATGAAGGAATTATTCTTAGTACAAGGCGGCATGGTGATTCATCGGCGGTTGTCAGTTTATTCACAGAAAATCATGGAAGACATGCAGGTTTGGCAAGGGGTGCCAGGGGGTCTAAATCTAGAGGAGTATACCAACAAGGAAATGAGGCTAGTGTGACATGGCGCGCTCGCCTTCCTGAGCACCTTGGAAGTATAAATTGTGAACTAAAGAGCGCGCATGCGGCAAAAGTTATTGATGACCCTCTCAGGTTGACTGCTTTATCTTCAATATGTGCGCTAGCATATCTTAGTTTACCAGAGCGACATCCATACCCTGATCTTTATAGAAAAACATTACTTTTCATTAACGATTTACATGAAACCATGCTCTGGCCTATGAGACTAGTTATTTGGGAACTTGAGCTTTTAGGTGATTTGGGTTTTGGTTTAGATCTATCTTCGTGTGCATTAACGGGGCAAACACACGACCTGGCCTATGTCTCACCAAGGTCTGGTAGGGCTGTTAGTAAAGATGCTGGGGCGCCCTATCGTAAAAAATTATTACGCTTACCGAGCTTTGCCTTAAACTATTCTGAAATTACTGAACTTGATGCCGGGGAAGTTTTTGATGGACTAAAACTAACGGGGTGGTTTATCTCTCGTCATCTGTTGGTTGACCGTAGTGGTACTCTCCCTGCAGCCCGCGAGAGGTTATTAGATCAGTGGTCGGAAGGGTCTAAATAAAATGCTAATCAGTTTACTCGCTTAGTTATAACATATCGTGCTATTATACTTAAATGAGCAAGTCTAAAAAATTATCAAAGGTAGAAACAATCGCATTATCAGATGCGTTAGGCGAACGTTATCTGGCATATGCTCTTTCAACAATAACTTCTAGATCATTGCCAGATGTGCGGGATGGTTTGAAGCCTGTGCAAAGACGACTTTTGTTTGCTATGCGAGAATTAAAGCTTGATCCTAAATCTGGCCATAAAAAATGTGCGCGAGTAGTTGGTGATGTTATAGGTAAGTTCCACCCCCATGGGGACACGGCAGTTTATGACGCACTTGTTCGTTTAGCCCAATCTTTTTCCGTTCGATGGCCATTGGTTGAGGGGCATGGAAATTTTGGAAATATTGATGGGGATAATGCTGCTGCTATGCGTTACACCGAAGCGCGGCTGACAGATTTTGCCACATCACTTCTTGAGGGAATATCAGAAGATGCTGTTGATTTTCGCAATACTTATGATGGCCAAGAAGAAGAACCTCTAGTTCTCCCAGCTGCTGTACCGAATCTACTTTGTAATGGTGCAAGCGGCATAGCTGTAGGTTTAGCCACAAATATACCGCCCCATAATCTAGAGGAGCTTTGTGAGGCAATTCTCTTGCTTTTGCAAAATCAACGTACTGCAATTGATGATTTACTCAAAGTATGTCCAGGACCCGATTTTCCTACAGGTGGAGTGTTAGTCGAGAGTGCTGCACTTATCAGAGATGCCTATAAAAGTGGACGTGGCAGTCTACGTTTAAGGGCTCGTTGGGAAGTGGAAAAGCTAGGTCGTGGGCAATGGCAAATTATAGTTACTGAAATTCCATATCAGGTACAAAAATCAAAGTTGATAGAGAGAATTGCAGAATTGTTAGAAAATAGAAAAATAGCGCTGTTAGGCGATGTTAGTGATGAATCAGCTGAGGATGTACGAATTCTATTAGGTCCTAAAAATCGCAGTGTTGACCCGGCCATATTAATGGAAATGCTTTTTAAGCAAACAGATTTAGAGGTTAGAATCGGACTAAATATGAACGTTCTAGATGCAGATAGCGTTCCAAAAATTATGGGATTACGAGAGATGCTTCTAGCATTTATAGCGCATAGATATTCAGTCTTACAAAGGATAAATTCTCATCGACTCAAGAAGATTATTGACAGAATTAATGTACTTGAGGGTTATCTCATTGTTTACTTAAATCTTGATAAAGTAATTCGTATAATTAGAGAAGAAGATGAGCCAAAAAAGAAATTAATGAAAACTTTTAAATTAAATGATTTACAAGCTGAATCGGTTTTGAATATGAGGCTAAGGTCACTTCGAAAACTAGAGGAAGTGGAGCTTAAGCGTGAACATAAAGGGCTCCGTGATGAAAAACAGCAGATTCAGCGTTTACTTGCCAGTAAAACCCGACAAAAAACAGCTCTTCGTAATGAGATTCAAAATATAAAAAAGAGATTTGGCAAGTCATCAAAGATAGGGATAAGAAGAACGGAAATATTTGGTCCTCCGAAAAGTGTTGACTTATCAGTTGAGTTATTAGTCGAGCGTGAGCCCGTTACTGTAATTTGTTCAGACAAGGGCTGGGTACGTACAATTAAAGGGCACGTTGATGAGCAAACAGAAGTTCGTTATAAAGAGGGCGATAAGGAAAGATTCAGGTTTTTTGCTGAAACCACTGATAAACTTATTTTATTTGCAACTAATGGTCGTTTTTATACCTTACTCGCTGACAAGCTATCCAGTGGTCGCGGTTATGGTGAGCCAATAAGATTAATGGCAGATATTGGCAATGAGAATGATATAGTTTCATTTTTTGTTTATGACCAAAAAAGTAGGCTTCTTGTAGTTTCTGATGATGGGCGTGGTTTTTTTGTAGATGAAAAAAATATTATTGCCCAAACAAAGAGTGGTAAACAGGTGTTGAATGTTAAGGACCCTCTCAAGGCATCAATATGTATTCCAGCAATTGGTGACTCGGTTGCATTAATTGGTGAAAATAGAAAACTGCTAATATTTAGATCTGATGAAATACCAATTATGAATCGTGGTCGTGGAGTAATTTTACAGCGTTATAGGGATGGGAAAATAAGTGATGCACAAGTTTTCAACTTATCAGATGGCTTAAGCTGGAGATCAGGAAAGAGTCAAAGAACTGAGGCGGATATTTCGGGGTGGGTTGGTAAAAGAGGTCAATCAGGACGCTTGCCCCCTAAAGGCTTTCCTAGAAATAATCTTTTTTAACTAAGTAAAACTAATCAACTAATACAGAAAGTATTTTTAGATTTATATTAGCGAATGATATTTATTATATCTGGTCTGTCTTGCCAATAGGAATTTGGGCTGTTCTTATGACGCTCTAAGACAAAAATTGGTGTATCTTTAAGAAAGTTCTTTAAGGTTTTTTCAGTTTCATATAATGAAACTGGGCTATCCTCTGACTCAGATATTACTAATGATTTTGGTGTAAGACCTTTTGTTTGCATAGCCTGAAAGGTAGTTAAAGTATGACTAATACACCCTAGATAGCTACCAGATACCAATATACATTTAATATTTAACAACTTAATCCAATCAAGAACCGTATGTTCCGAATTAATTGGCACCATCGCACCGCCTATACCCTCTATCAGTAGTGTACTTGCTTCTTTTTTCTGGGTGATCTGCATATAGTTGGAGCAGAAATCTATTAATTCATTTGTAATGATTTCTCGACCTTCAAGCCGAGCTGCTATATCTGGAGACGCAGCTAATTTAAAGCGCCATGGAGATATTTTATTTATTGATTCCTCATCATATTCTTTACCCATTGAAGCTAGTAGGATAGCAGAATCACTCTCGTTGGAATTCTCAATAGAGAAACCACTTATTATTGGTTTAAGAGCATGTACATCTTGCTCTAATTTATTTAATTGGAAGCAAAGTGAGGCTGTTAAGTAGGTTTTACCTATCCCTGTTCCAGTTGAGGTTATAAAAAATGTATTGATTTTAGACTCCAATTATTTTTTTATTGACTATATTAGCAAGTGAACTGACATCTTTTTTGCTGTGGGTTGCTGAGAAAGTAAATCGAAGACGTGATGTTCCTTTTGGAACAGTAGGTGGTCTAATAGCGGTTACAAGGTATCCTGAGTCTTCTAGAATCTTTGAGGCCTCTAATGTGCGCTCAGTATCTTCAAGGATAAGTGGAACAATAGCGCTGGATGGGTTTTTTAATCCAAGTGCTTTTGAAAAACTTTTGGCATGATCAAGAGGTTTCTGAATTAGTTCAGGGTTTGATTCAATAATTTTTAAAGCTTCTATACTAGCTACAATATTAGCTGGTGCTAGAGATGTAGAATAAATTAAAGTACGGGCACGTGTCTTAATAAGGTCAATAACGGATTTAGATGCACAAAGGTATCCACCGTAGGACCCTACAGCCTTAGAAAGAGTTCCCATCTGAAGAGGTACTTTGCTGACCGAATTAAATGCAAAGCTTGATCCTCTTCCTTTACCTACTACCCCAATACCATGAGCGTCATCTGTCATAAGCCAGGTATCATATCTTAGGGATAAAGAAGAAAGCTCAGGAATTGGTGCAAGGTCTCCATCCATGCTAAAAACGCCATCTGTTAGAATTAGTGCCCGTGGATGTTTATCTCGATTTTTCTTTAGTAATGCTTCCAGATGCCCCACATCATTATGGTGAAAAAAAAGCACTTTGCTTTTCGAAAGTACAGTTCCAGAGAACATACATGAATGACTAAGTTCATCAATAAGTATAAGATCTTTTTCACCAACAAGTGATGGAATTATTCCCAGATTTGCAAGGTAACCAGAACCAAAGACACATGCATCTTCAGTGCCTTTCAGTTCTGCTAGTCTTTTTTCAAGATCGTTATAAAGCGGGTAGTTTCCTGTGACTAGCCTGGATGCCCCTCCACCAGTGCCGTGAATAGTTACTGCCTTTTGAATAGCCTCAATGATTCGGGGGTGTTGTGAAAGGCCAAGATAATCATTGCATGAAAAAGAAATTAGTTCCTTCCCGTTACGTATAACTCTAGATTTTGGAAGGCGTGAAGTTTCTTGCAAACTTCTTTTTAGGCTTTTACGATCCAGGGCAGATAATTTTTGATAGGCGAAGTTTTCTAATGATTCCATACTTTTGGTCAATTCCTCTAGCTTAAATCTTCTTGATATATAGCCCTTTCATGGCATCTCTTAATAAAAGCATAACTGGTGATAGCTTTTAACTCTAACTTCAATGCTCATCAATGCCTATCGCGCAAGCTTGACGAGACGCCTCGCAAGCTTATGCTGGGGCAAAGTATACTTTTTTGTGACTATGACGCTAGCAATAAGGAATCTTCGATGAGCACACAGACCTTCAACGCTTTTTCGGCTCACTCCTCCAGTGAGTTCAAAATTGAAAAAAGGTGTGATTGGAATATTGAAGAGGTTAGAAGTTTGTTTAACTTACCTTTTAATGACCTCTTATTTGAGGCACATAATGTGCATAGGGAAAATTTTAATCCCAATCAGATCCAAATGTCTATGTTATTGAGTATAAAAACTGGCGGTTGCCCAGAGGATTGTGGTTATTGTCCTCAAAGTGCACATCACGACACTGGTGTGAAAGCAGAGAAATTAATGGATGTTGATGACGTTCTTCGCGAAGCATCTAAAGCTAAGCAGGCAGGAGCAACACGATATTGCATGGGAGCTGCTTGGCGTTCTCCTAAAGATAGAGACATGGATGCTGTTTGTGCAATGATTTCTGGTGTTAAGGATTTAGGGATGGAGACTTGTGTTACATTAGGTATGCTGAATTCAGAGCAAGCAGCAAAACTCGCTAATGCAGGATTAGATTATTACAATCATAATATAGATACTTCACCTGAATACTATGGACATATTATTTCTACTAGGACTTTTGAGAATAGATTGAATACTTTATCTAATGTTCGAGAAGCTGGAATTAATGTTTGCAGTGGAGGTATAGTTGGCATGGGGGAGGGTAAAAATGATCGAGCGGGAATGCTTCTCGCTTTAGCGAATCTTCCAGAGCATCCACAAAGTGTTCCAATAAATATGTTAGTACAAGTAGAGGGAACTCCCCTTGATAAAGTTGAATCACTCGACCCAATTGAATTTGTCCGTACTATAGCTGTAGCTAGAATATTGATGCCTAAGTCTATGGTGCGACTGTCTGCAGGAAGAGAGGAAATGAGCAATGAACTTCAGTCATTATGTTTTTTCGCTGGTGCTAATTCTATTTTTGTTGGTGAGAAGTTGTTAACTACCGCTAACCCTGAGGTTGATGCAGATTCAGATCTATTTAATAAATTAGGTATTGAGGCAATGCCGCTTTGAATAATGGTTTTCGCTTGGTGTCAAACAAAAAAATATCAAGATTGGAAGTGGGTCTAGAAAATATTTGGTTACCCTATACCCAGATGCAAACTACTTCTAAACCTATGCTTGTTGACTCTACTCATGGATCCAAGATCAATCTAGTTGATGGTAGTATACTCATTGATGGGATGGCTTCCTGGTGGACCGCATGTCATGGATACAATCATCCACATATTCAGAAGGCAGTGCAGAAGCAGTTAGAAAAAATGCCTCACATAATGTTTGGTGGTCTGGCGCATGAGCCGGCCTTAAGTCTGGCACATCGATTAACTAGCCTGTTACCTAAAGAACTCAATAAGGTATTTTTTTCAGAATCAGGGTCAGTTTCAGTCGAGGTTGCTATAAAAATGGCAATTCAATACTGGTTTAATATGGGTGAAAGAAAACGTAAAAAAATAATAAGTTTTTATGGTGCATATCATGGGGATACTTCTGCGGCGATGTCAGTATGTGATCCAGAAGAAGGGATGCATTCAGTATTTAATGGGGCTATTCCTGAACAATATATATTGAAATTACCAACTAATGATAAAGAGCTTAAAGATTTTGTAAGTTTTGTTTCGATGCATGCTAAAGAGTGCGCTGCAGTTATAGTCGAGCCTCTGGTGCAGGGTGCTGGGGGGATGCGAATGCATGAACCTCAAGTATTGCAAAGATTAAGGGAAACTTGCGATGAATATGACTTAATACTGATATTCGATGAAATTTTTACTGGCTTTGGCCGAACTGGTAATATGTTTGCATTTGAATCTGCAGGGATTTCACCGGATATTTTGACATTATCTAAAGCTTTAACTGGGGGCACAGTTCCTCTAGCTGCTACTGTCGCAAGCAACCAAATTTTTGAGGGTTTCTTAGATAATGAGCAAGAAAAAGCACTCATGCATGGTCCGACGTATATGGCCAACCCTATAGCTTGTGCTGCTGCAAATGCTTCTCTTGACCTGTTTGAGGAAGAGCCAAGACTTGAGCAAGTAAGGGAAATTTCAGATCAACTAAGTGAGCAGTTGTCTAGTTGTTCATCCATAGATGGCGTCGTTGACGTAAGGGTTCTTGGGGCTATTGGTGTTGTCGAGATCTCAGGAAAGATTCAATTAGATTTATTACGTTCCATGTTTGTTGAAGAAGGTGTATGGGTGCGTCCATTCGGTAATATTATTTATTTAACACCGTCTTTTACTATATCTAAGGACGAACTTACACATTTAACAGATTCTATTAATAGAGTTATATCTAAGTGGGCCCGAGGTTGATGGGATTATGTAATGTATAATATCAAGTAATATTTTTATAATTTTTTAAAGTAAATCGTTTAGTAATTTTGCCGCTTCTACAGCTCCGTAGGTAATGATTCCATCAGCCCCAGCACGCTTGAAGCATATTAATGTTTCCATTAGTGAGTCACTGTAGCTTATCCAGCCGCGTTCACTTGCTGCCATAATCATGGAATATTCACCAGAGACTTGATATGCATAAGTTGGCATAGAAAACGTTTCTTTTACCCCTTTAATTACATCTAAGTATGGAAGCCCTGGCTTAACAATCAACATATCTGCGCCCTCATCAATGTCAAAGGCACTTTCACGAAGTGCCTCTTGTGAGTTTCGAGGATCAACTTGATATGTGCGCTTATCTCCATTTGCAAGATTAGCCGCTGATCCAATAGCTTCTCGAAAAGGGCCATAGTAAGAGCTGGCAAATTTTGCTGCGTATGACATGATTTGTAAGTTTTGAAAATCTGCTTTATCCAAAGCAATTCTGATTTTTCTCACTCGGCCATCCATCATGTCAGATGGTGCTAGAACATCACAACCAGAATTAGCTTGATTCAGTGCTTGCCGGCAAAGAACTTCAACTGTTCGATCATTAATCACATTGTTATCTTGAACTATTCCATCTTGTCCATGAGATGTATATGGATCAAGAGCAACATCACAAATTACCCCAATCTCAGGTATATGTTTTTTTATTTCGCGAACTGCTCTGCAAACTAAGTTGTCAGGGTTTAGACACTCAACTCCTTCTGGGCTTTTTAGCTCTTCTAACACTTTTGGAAAAATTGCTATTGCACGTATGCCAAGGCTATAAGCTTGATTAGCCCTTGAAGGCAAAAGATCAACAGATATTCTTTCTACTCCAGGCATAGAATCGATTGTTTCTACTCGCTGATTTCCCTCGCAGACTATTATAGGCCAGATTAGATCTCTGGGGGATAGATGGTTTTCAGCAACTAAATCTCTTGACCAAGGTTTCTGTCTATTCCTTCGAAGTCTTGTTTGAGGATAGCTGCCTAGAAAAACTGGGCTAGTGGGCATGATCCGAGAAGCTCCTTTATGTTTGCTTTAGCTTCTCGGATCCATCTATTTATTAGACAGAGTCGAGAGCTTTCTCTAAGTCTCCCAGTATATCATCAATATGCTCAAGCCCAATAGAAAGTCTAACATATCCTTCAGAAGCACCTGCTGACGCAAGTTCTTCAGGTTTGAGTTGAGAATGCGTAGTGCTGGCAGGATGTATAGCTAGGCTACGCGAATCTCCAATGTTCGCTAGGTGATAAAACAAAGCTAGTGAATCAATAAATTTTTTACCTGCTTCCATCCCCCCCTTTAACTCTGCTCCAACTAAAGGACCATATCCTCCAGAGAGATATGTTTCAGCTCGACGTTTAGTTTCACCAGACATCTGACTTGGGTATATGACATTATTCACTTTGTCATGACTTTGAAGGAAAGATGCTACTTTAGAGGCATTTTCACAATGGCGTTCCATTCTTAGCGGCAGTGTTTCTAGACCTTGTAGTAATAGAAAGGCATTCATTGGTGATAGTGCTTGTCCACAGTCTCTCAGGAGAGTAACTCTAGCTTTAATAATATATGCGATTGGGCCCAGAGGTTTAACGGCTTCTGTCCACACGGCGCCATGATAACTGGGATCTGGTTGAGTCAACATTGGAAAGCGTCCACTATTTTCTTCCCAATCAAAGTTGCCGCCATCAATTATGATACCCCCTATAGAATTTCCATGACCTCCAATGTATTTAGTGCATGAAGATGCTATAATAGCAGCGCCGTGATCAAAGGGTTTGCACAGTCCATGGGCTGCGGTATTGTCCACTATTAATGGTACTCCGATACTGCGTCCTATATCAGCAACTTCTTGTATAGGAAATACATTTAACTTTGGATTCGGAAGTGTTTCTGCGTAGTAGGCTCTTGTCTTGTCATCAGTTAACTTTCGGAAGTTTTCTGGATCACTAGGGTCAGCAAATCTGACTTCAATTCCCATTGTTTTAAGGGTATTAGAAAACAGGTTCCATGTTCCTCCATATAGATCTGTTGAGCTAACAATATTATCACCTGTATGTGCGATATTTTGAATTGCCATCATGGAAGCTGCTTGTCCAGACGATACAGCAAGTGCTGCGGCGCCTCCTTCTAAGGCAGTTAGACGTTGCTCAAGAACGTCAGTAGTCGGATTCATTATCCGTGTGTAGATGTTTCCTAACTCTTTTAGGGCAAATAGATTTGATGCATGTTCAGTGCTGTCAAATTGATAAGAAGTTGTTTGATAGATAGGAACTGCCACTGAATTTGTAGCGCTATCTTTACGATGGCCAGCATGTAATACGATTGTTTCTTTATGGGCGCTTTGGACTGTCATTTTTTTTCTCCAGTGGTACCTGTTTTGATATATTGCCATAGTATTATTGTAATTCATTATAACCCACAAAATATATCTGTGGAAGTTTTCTTTGGCTGTTTTATTTGCTAATTCCAGTTGTTTTCCTAGGATTTATCTTGTTTGACTTATAAATATCCAGGTTTATTGGCAGTTTTATTAGCCTATTAATTTTTTATAGTGCATTTATACATCAGCTTCATAGCAACTTTATATGCGGATAAACTTTAAATAATTGGTCATAATGGTTTGATTACTTATTAACATTGGCATATTCACGATGATGAAAAAAATTAGAGGTTAAAAGTAAATGGATCTAAAACTATCTTCAGATCAAATATTTATACGTGATTCTGCGCAAGCATTTGCAAACGCAGAGTTCGCTCCTCAGGCGGCACTTTGGGATAAGGAATGTATATTCCCTGTTGATTCGTTAAAAAAAGCTGCCGCGCTTGGTTATGCAGGAATTTATGTAAGTGAAGATTATGGTGGTAGCAACCTTGGGCGCATTGAAGCAACATTAGTTTTTGAAGCACTTGCAACTGCATGTGCTTCCACATCCGCTTATATGTCTATTCAAAATATGGTTGCTTGGATCATTGACCAGTACGGAAATGCAAATCAAAAAAAACTATGGTTGACTGGGCTAACGTCAATGAATTTATTTGGGAGTTATTGCTTAACAGAACCTAATGCAGGCTCCGATGCTGCATCTCTTAAAACATCAGCTCGCCTTGATGGTGGAGATTATATTTTAAATGGAACTAAAGCTTTTATATCTGGTGGAGGCGCAAGTGATATATATTTAGTAATGGCACGTACTGGAAAAGAGGGTCCAGGTGGTATTTCTTGTTTTGTAGTCGAAAAAGGTGCGGCTGGACTTTCTTTTGGTAAACAAGAAAAGAAATTGGGTTGGCATAGTCAGCCAACATGTATGGTCATTCTTGAAGATTGTATTATTCCTAAAAGAAATATGATTGGTAGTGAAGGGGAGGGGTTTAGGATTGCTATGGCTGGTTTGGATGGAGGTCGTGTTAATATAGCTGCTTGTTCAATAGGTGCCGCATCCAATTCTCTTGAAATAGCTCGAGAACATACCCTTGTCAGGGAGCAGTTCGGGCGTCAAATTTCTAGTTTTCAAGCATTACAGTTTAAACTAGCAGACATGATTACCGAATTAGAAGCAGCTAGACTGATGACTTGGAGTGCGGCTCAGAAAATTGACGAGAAAGATACTGGGGCTAACGCATTTTGTGCTATGGCAAAACGTCTAGCAACTGACTCAGGATATTCGATTGTTAATGATGCCTTGCAACTGCTCGGCGGCTATGGATATTTGCAGGATCATCCGATTGAGCGACATCTCCGTGACTTGAGAGTCCATCAAATTTTAGAGGGTACAAATGAGATTATGAGGCTGATTATTGCTCGAGATTTACTAGGGAAATAATATTTTGGATACAGACAAACAAAGAAATTTATCAGCCTCTAATATTGATGAGGTATTATTTTCTGAGAGAGAATCTGTTGGTGAGATGGTGCTTAATCGACCGCAAGCACTCAATGCCTTAACTCAAAATATGGTACTATTAATGCAAGATCAACTTGAGAAGTGGTCAAACGATAGTCGGATTAGTATGATATTAATTCGTGGAGCACCCAGGGGAGAGAAGATGGTTCCTTTCTGCTCTGGGGGGGATTTGCGCTCAATCTATGAACATAGAAATGATCCAAATAAAACTTTTGCTTCCATATTTTATGCCCAAGAGTATCGTTTAAATTCATATATAAACAAATACCCTAAGCCGTATATGTCTATAATTGACGGTATTGTCATGGGGGGTGGTGTAGGTGTTTCCATACATGGGTCACACCGTATCATGTCTGAAAGATCCGTCTTTGCTATGCCTGAAACGGGGATTGGATTGTTCCCAGATGTAGGGGGAACTTATTTTTTGTCTCGTTTACCTGGCAGCATTGGTTTGTATATAGGCTTAACATCTGCGCGTCTTACAGCTTCAGATTGTCTAAATTTAGGAATTGCAACACATTTTATTTCGAGCAATCGTATTGATGAATTTACTAATGCAATTAATTCATGTGATCTCCAGCAAGATACAACAAGTAAATTAGAAGAAATAATATCTTATCATGAATCTGTTCCCGAATCTGCACCAATTCTTCAGTATACTGATCAAATTGACAGATGTTTTTCAGCTAGATGTGTTGAGGAGATTTTTTCTAATTTAGAGAAGGAAAAAAGCGAGTGGGCAATTGAAACAATTAAAATCTTACAAACTAAGTCGCCAACTAGTTTGAAGTTAACATTTAGACAACTCACTACTCTAGGTCATCTCAATCTTCGTGATGCTTTGAATATGGAATACAGGATGGCAGTAAGATGTAATTTTTCTAAAGATTGGTTTGAGGGTATTAGGGCGGTAATAATAGATAAAGATTTTGCACCTGAATGGTATCCTGCGGAGATTGCTGAAGTAGATCATGAGTTGATAGACGAGTATTTCAAAGCACCTAGATGTGGTGATATGAGATTTGATAGTTCATAAGGAAAGGATTGTTATGAGTAACATCGGGTTTATTGGTGTTGGGAAAATGGGTGCTCCTATGGTTGGCAATCTTGTCTCAGCTGGACACACTGTAACTGTTTTTGATGTTTCTTCACATGCCCTTGAAGAAGCAAAAAAAAGAGGAGGAAGAATCGCTAAAAATCTTACAGACGTTGCTTCCAGTAAGGAAGTTGTTATCACCATGCTGCCTGCGGGTCCTGAGGTAAAAGCAATTTATCTTGGCCCTAAGGGTATAACGTCTATAGTCGATAGTGCCACTTTGCTTATTGATTGTTCAACGATTGATGTCCAAAGTTCTGAAGTAATCCATAGTTCTGCAAGATCTGCTGGGATAGATATGGTTGATGCTCCTGTTTCAGGTGGTGTATCTGGAGCGGAGGCTGGCGGTCTTACTTTTATGGTAGGTGGCACTGAAGCTGCATATAATAATGCTTTTCCTATTCTTAGTGATATGGGAAAGGCTATTATACATGCAGGGAAAGAAGGTAGGGGGCAGGCTGCCAAAATATGCAATAATATGTTGCTGGGAATCTCTATGATAGCTGTTTCTGAAGCTTTTGCCCTAGCAGATGCATTGGGACTTAGTCGGCAGACACTTTTTGATATTTCTTCAAAAGCTACCGGAAGATGTTGGGCTCTAAATGATTATTGTCCTGTTCCCGGGCCTGTACCAAATTCCCCTGCTAACCGTAATTATGAGCCAGGATTTACTGCTTCTATGATGCTAAAAGATCTTGCTTTATCCCAGTTGGCGGCTGATGCATTTAGGGTAAAAACAGAGCTCGGATCTGATGCGGAAGCCCTTTATTCAAAGTTTTGTAAGGCCGGGAATGGTGAGCTTGATTTTTCAGCAATATTTACCACTGTGGGTAAGGAAGGTGAAGTTAAGTGAAATAGTTTTTTGTTTTTTCGTTACCGGGGGTTGATCGATGCTTATAAAAACAACGTGTCCAAGAGATTGTTATGATACATGTGGCATGGAGGTCAAAATTGACGAAAAAGGAACTCTAGAAATCAAGGGGGATCCTAGTCATCCTTATACACGTGGTTCTTTATGTGGAAAATGTATGTTGGCTTATAACGGGGTTTTTTTAGATCCAAAAAAAAGGCTTCAGGCTCCTCTTCGTAGAAAAGGGAAAAAGGGAGAGGGGGTTTTTGAAAAAATATCCTGGGATGAGGCTTTAAGTGAGATTTCATGTAAACTAAAAGACATTGCAAATGAAGATGCTTCTAAAATACTACATGCTCACTATACTGGAACTTGCTCGCTAATTGCTAATAAATTTCCTAATAGATTCTTTAAACATCTAGGGGCAACAGAAGTAGAGCCTGATACAGTGTGTAATATGGCAGGGCACGTTGCACTAGATTATATTATTGGCACTTCTTTGATTGGTTTTGACCCAAGAACTTCTGTGGACTCATCTTCAATATTTGTTTGGGGGTGCAATCCATCAGTAACTGCTCCTCATGCCCACATGCATTGGCTTAAGGATTCAGGGGCAAAGATAGTAGTAATTGATCCTATTCGTCACCAAAGTGCCGAAAGGGCAAATCTATATCTGCAGCTGCGTCCAGGTTCAGATGCAGCCTTGGTATTTGCAATCATAAATGTACTTTTAGAGGAGTGTATGTTAGATGGGTCTTTTTTAGATAAGCATACTATTGGCTGGGATGAGCTTAAGCCGCTTATTTTGAAGTGTTCGCCTTCTTGGGGTGAGAAACACACTGGAATTAAAAAAGAAGATATTATTACAGCGGCAAGAATATATGGTGAAGGGCCAAGTTTACTATGGCTTGGGCAAGGTCTCCAACGTCAGAAAATGGGGGGCAATATTATTCGCTCATGTGCTCTATTGCCTGCTCTGACTGGGAATTTTGGAAAGCCTGGTTCTGGACTTTTGTATCTCAATGGGAGTGGCCGTAAGGGTGTAGACTCTGACTACCTTAGTGGTTCTGGACTTGGAGTAAGTCCTCCTAGTATTAGCCATATGGATTTAGCCAAGACCTTAGAAAGTAAAGATTCAGCGCAAGCATTTATTTGTTGGAATATAAATCCAGTTGTTTCAAATCCTGAACAAGCTCGTCTTCGTAGTGCCATGTCACGAAGTGATTTATTCAATGTTGTCATAGATATTTTTGAAACAGATACTACGGACTACGCAGATTATGTACTACCTGCAGCATCATTTTTAGAATTCAACGACCTTGTTTCGGGTTATTTTAATTTATCGTTCTCTGCGCAAGTAAAAGCTTCAGAGCCAATGGGTCAAGCACTCCCAAACCAAGAGATTTTTCGAAAACTTTCAAAATATATGGGTTTTTCAGAATCTGCTTTATATGAAAGTGATGAATCAATAATTAATAAAACTCTAACTAGTGTAGGAATTACAGGTGGATTTAGTGCATTAAGCAAGGAGGGTACTATATGGCCCACAGATCAGCCTGTGATGCAATTTCCAGACCTTATTTTTCCAACACCTTCAGGAAAAATTGAATTAGCAAGTTCGAAAGCTGAAGCTGATGGTTTTTCACGTTTACCTTTGCCTAATGGGGATTATCCAACTGGAGTAGGTAAACTAAGATTAATTACACCTGCATCCAGATGGTTAATGAATGGAAGTTATGCAAATGATTATGGCATAAAGCGAAAAATGGGCCGGCCAACGGTTACTATAAATCCTAAAGATGCTGAAAGGTTAAATTTAGAGGAAGGAGCGCATGTTTCTCTAACTAATGAAACTGGTTCAATAAATATGTATCTCTGTATTTCTGATATTGTAGCTCAGGGAGTTGCAATGAGCGTAAAGGGCCGTTGGACTCGATTAAAGGACGGAGAGCTAAATCAAACTAATGTTAACTTTTTGAATTCTGGAGTGAAGTCAGATATGGGTTCAAGCAATGCAGTTCATAGTGTTGAAGTAACTATTTCTAGAGCAACTTAGTCAGTTATAGGTGATTTAGAAAAATGCTTGTAACCCAGTTTGTGAACGTCCAAGAATTAACGCATGAATATCATGTGTGCCCTCATAAGTATTAACTGCTTCAAGGTTCATTGAGTGACGAATAACATGATATTCGTCAGAGATTCCATTCCCACCGTGCATATCCCGAGATTTCCGGGCTATTTCAAGTGCTTTTCCGCATGAATTTCTTTTTACTAGAGATATCATCTCGGGTGTTGCTTTGTTGTCATCAAATAGTCTACCTACTCTTAAACAAGATTGAAGGCCTATAGAGATCTCGGTTTGCATGTCTGCAAGTTTCTTTTGTATTAGCTGTGTGGCCGCTAGTGGCTTTCCAAATTGCTTACGTTCTTTAGTGTATGTTAGTGCAGACTGCCAACAGAATTCAGCAGCACCTAATGCGCCCCAGGATATTCCATACCGTGCTCTATTTAAACATTCAAACGGGCCTTTTAATCCACTGACTCCAGTCAGTTCATTCTCTATAGGAACAAAGACTTCATCCATTTGAATCATACCGGTTATAGAGGCTCTTAGTGCAAATTTACCTTCTATCTTTGGTGCCGTTAGGCCCTTCATGCCTTTGTCTAGTATAAATCCACGTATTACTCCTTCATCATTTTTAGCCCATACAACAAATGTGTCCGCTATTGGAGAATTTGTTATCCAGTTTTTTGCTCCTGAAACTAGATATCCTCCATCAACAGATTTTGCTCTCGTTACCATTGAGCCTGGATCGGAACCATGGTCTGGTTCTGTAAGGCCAAAACAGCCAATGAGCTCACCCGTTGCAAGCCGTGGAATGTATTTTTGTCTCTGCTGCTCTGTTCCAAAGGCGTAAATGGGATGCATAACTAGACTTGACTGCACGCTCATTGCGGAACGGTATCCGGAGTCAATTTTCTCAACTTCACGTGCGGTAAGGCCATAGCTTACGTAATTGACTCCAGCGCATCCATAACCATTAATTGTTGAACCAAGTAAACCAAGCTCTCCCATTTCAGGGATAATTTCTTGGTGAAATACTTCTTTACGGTTGGCTTCGAGAATACGCGGCATTAGCTGATTCTGAGCATAATCACTTGCTGTATCTCTCACCATACGCTCTTCCTCAGTTAGTTGGTCTTCCAAAAGGAGAGGGTCATCCCATTTAAATCTGAGCTTACTAGGATTGATATCAACGGGAGATTCGTTTGTTTTTTTCTCAGGATTTGGAGGATTCATCTTACTAATTCTCATTAAGTTTGGGTTAATAATGAATGTAGGATTTACGGGCATTTACTTCAAGGCCTCGTTTATACTTAAAAGTTGCCTATTAGCTATACTTGCTTGTCGTAATTCAAGTCGAGAGCGTATATAATCCGACACTATGGGATAAAATTATAACTAGATTTTTGTAAGGGCAAATGTGATATGCAGAATAAGATTGTTGCTATTGCTTCTGATCATGCTGGGTTTAGCTTGAAACAGAGCCTTATTGAATACCTTCATGATAGTGGTTATATCCCTATAGATCTGGGAACTAACAGTGAAGAGTCTGTTGACTATCCTGTTTATGCGCTTGAAATGGCTCAGGTAATAGAAAGCCGAGAGGCGGAGCTTGGAATTTTAATTTGTGGGACTGGAATAGGTATAAGTATTGCGGCAAATCGTAACATATGTGTAAGAGCGGCTCTATGCAGAGATGATGAAGACGCAGATATGGCGAGAAAGCATAATGATGCTAATGTAGTTGCTCTAGCTGGTAGAAGAGTGACTCCGAGTCAGGCAAAATCAATAGTCAGTGTATTTTTGAACACTGATTTTGAGGGTGGTCGCCATGCTAGAAGAGTTGAGCAAATTAGTTAGAAGTAAATTCTGGATGACTATTTGAAATATGAAAACAAAATTACAATATGAAGTTGACTCCCATAATGAAGAGAGCAGGTCTAATTTTTTTGAGAGCTCTCTTGAAACCGCAGACCCTGCAGTTTTTGAGGCAATTTCTGGAGAGTTAAAACGTTTACAATCCCAGATTGAGTTGATTGCATCTGAGAATATAGTTTCTCAAGCAGTCTTAGAGGCTCAAGGGTCTGTAATGACAAATAAGTATGCAGAGGGATATCCCGGTCGCCGCTACTATGGGGGCTGTGAGTGGGTTGACTTAACAGAGACACTTGCAATTGATCGAGCGAAGTCGATATTTAATTGTAAATTTGCAAACGTGCAGGCTCATAGCGGGAGCCAAGCTAATCAAGCTGTGTTTCTGGCTACATTAAAACCCGGTGATACTATATTAGGCATGTCTTTAGCTGCGGGGGGGCATTTAACCCATGGGGCACGACCAAATCAATCAGGAAAATGGTTTAATTCTATCCAGTATGGTGTTCGAAAGGAGGATGCCCTGATAGATATTGATGAAGTCGCAGTTCTTGCTGATGAGCATAAGCCTAGCCTAATAATTGCAGGAGGCTCAGCTTATCCAAGAATAATTGACTTCTCTGCATTTCGCGCTATTGCAGATGAAGTGGGGGCCTTATTATTGGTTGATATGGCACATTTTGCAGGACTAGTTGCTGGTGGTGTTCATCCTAGCCCTTTCCCTCACGCCCATATCGTTACTACAACTACTCACAAGACCCTAAGAGGTCCTCGTGGTGGGTTGATTCTTACAAATGAAGAGGGTTTAGCAAAGAGAATTGACTCAGCAATTTTCCCAGGTTTACAAGGAGGTCCTTTGGAGCATGTCATTGCCGCGAAAGCTGTTGCATTTGGTGAAGCTCAAGAAATAGATTTTAAAGTTTATACACAAAAAATTATAGAAAATGCTTCAACTCTCTCGGATACTTTACTCTCAAGAGGTTTTGATATTGTTTCTAATGGCACTGACACCCATCTCGTCCTTCTTGATCTTCGTTCTAAGGGAATTACTGGGAAGGATGCAGAGCTTGCGTTAGAAAATGCTGGAATAACATGTAATAAAAATAGTATTCCTTTTGATCCTGAGAAGCCTACAATCACATCTGGGTTGCGTTTAGGTACACCAGCGGCTACTAGTCGGGGGTTCGGTTCAAAAGAGTTTACTCAAATAGGTTTGTGGATAGCAGAGGTCTTAGATAACTTATTATCAAATGCTTCTTCTGAAGATAAAGTGAATAATAAACAAAGAGCCGTTAAGGAAGAGGTAAATAAGTTATGTAGGTATTTTCCTATATATCCTTGATAGGTTTAATTTGGAGGTAGATAGATGCGATGCCCATTCTGCGGCAATGACGATACAAGTGTTAAGGACTCGCGTCCAACAGAAGATAGCACTGCTATTCGTCGGAGACGTCAATGTCCTAATTGTGGGGCAAGGTTTACTACCTTTGAAAGAATACAATTAAGGGAATTAATTGTAATCAAATCAAATGCGCAGCGCAGCCCATTTGACCGTGATAAGCTAGTAAACTCTATGATGATATCTATGCGTAAGCGGCCAGTTTCTCCTGATAGGATAGAAAGAGTTGCTAACGGCATTGTTCGCCGATTAGAAAGTTTGGGTGAAGCAGAGATTCCATCTTCTGTAATAGGAGAGATGGTGATGGAGGCGCTTAGTCATCTTGATTCAGTTGCGTATGTAAGGTTTGCCTCTGTTTATAGGAATTTTCATGAAGCGCGTGACTTCGAGCAATTTATTGGCGAGTTAAGTGGGGACCCTGAATCAGAATAGTGAGTCGTTTTTAGAATGCGACAAGCGTTTTATGGAGCTAGCCCTTCGTATTTCAACCAGGGCTTTAGGAACTTCGTGGCCAAATCCTGCTGTTGGTTGTGTTCTTGTCAAAGAAAGTAGAATTCTTGGTCTTGGTTGGACAGCGAAGGGCGGGCGTCCTCATGCAGAAACAATAGCTCTCGCTCAAGCCGGTAAAGATGCAAGAAATGCAACTGCATATATAACTCTAGAACCTTGTTCGCATTATGGTCAGACAGGACCATGTGCTGATGCATTAATAGAAGCTGGAATTAAACGTGCGGTTATAGCGGTAAGTGACCCTGATAAACGGGTAAGTGGTCGGGGTATAGATAAACTAAAAAGTATGGGAATTGAAGTTCAGGTAGGTCTTTTTGAAGATGATGCTTTGAGTATTAATGCTGGTTTTTTCTCAGCTGTAAATTTGAAGCGCCCTCTTATTACTCTTAAGCTAGCTTCTAGCCTTGATGGCCGTATAGCCGCGGAAGGCGGAGATAGTAGATGGATTACTGGGTCTTTAGCTCGAGCTAGGGGGCACTTATTGAGGGTAGAGCATGACGCTATCTTAGTGGGGTCAGGGACGGTTCTTTCAGATAACCCTTCATTAACTGTTAGATTACCTGGTTTATCTGATGCTTCGCCTGTTAGAGTAATTCTTGATAATAGGCTCCGTGTGAGCAAGAAACATAGGGTTGCTGAAGGTTCTGACGGTGTTGCGACTTGGTTTGTGTCGGTAGAAAATGAATATAATTCTGATAAATTTAGTGAACTAAGTAACAATACTAATGAATTGATACAGCTGAAGGAGGGAAATGACGGTCGTCCTGAAAAAAATGATATTTTAGCTATGCTAGTTTCTAAAGGTATAACTAGATTATTAATTGAAGGGGGTGGATCTGTGGCCGCAAGTTTTCTGGAGTCTAATTTAGTTGATCAAATCTACTGGTTTCGTGCACCAGTCTTGATTGGTAGTAATGGGATTCCATCAGTTGGAAACATGGGATTACGAAGTATTAGTGAGGCATTGCGTTTTAATTTAAAAAAACGCATTAGTTTGGGAGATGAAACTCTAGAAATATACTTAAATAGAGAAGATAAGAATTAATGTTTACTGGAATAATAACTGACCTTGGAGTTATCCGCGCAATTGATTCGGAAAGCAATAAGGATACACGAATTACAATTAATACCAAATGGTCTACCTCGGATATAGTGATGGGGGCATCAATAGCTTGTTCGGGAGTGTGTCTTACTGTGGTGGGTTTAGATAGTGATGGTTTTTCTGTTGATGTTTCGAATGAAACACTAATAACTACCACTATCGGCAGCTGGCAAGAAGGGCAGCGAGTCAATTTAGAGAAATCATTATGTATGGGTGACGAATTAGGTGGCCACATGGTAAGTGGCCATGTCGATGGAACAGCTACAATCACTAAAATTATACCTGATAACGAAAGCCTCAGACTGGAGATCTCAGCAGATGAGGATCTGATGTTATTAATTGCACAAAAAGGATCTGTTACGCTGGATGGTGTTTCCTTGACAGTAAATAAAGTGCAGGGCCAATCTTTTGATATTAATATAATACCTCATACTCAATCAGTAACTACTCTTGGTAGTGTTAGTGTAGGTAGCGTTATTAATATTGAGGTAGATATGCTTGCTCGTTACGTTGCGAGATTAGTAAGGAGCGATTAGAAATAATGGGAATGAAAAAAAATAATATGTCTCTTGCAACAACGGAAGAAATTATTGATGAGTTCCGTAATGGACGAATGGTCATAATAGTTGATGATGAAGAGCGTGAAAATGAAGGCGATTTGGTTATCCCGGCTCAGATGTCTACTCCAGATTCCATAAATTTTATGGCGCGATTTGGCCGTGGACTTATTTGTTTAGCTTTAACACAAGAACGGTGTAAAAATTTAGGTCTTGAATTAATGCCTAAAAGAAATGAGTCTCGCCACGATACAGCTTTTACTGTTTCCATTGAGGCTCGTAAGGGGGTTACAACTGGGATATCGGCTCGAGATCGTGCTATGACTATTAGTACGGCAATTGATCCAAATAAAGGTCCATCTGATATAACCTCTCCAGGCCATATTTTCCCACTAATTGCTCGCGAGGGTGGTTGCTTAATTCGTGCCGGTCATACTGAGGCCAGTGTTGATTTTGCTAGACTTGCTGGGTTGAATCCGTCAGCAGTTATATGTGAGATAATGAGTGAAGATGGTACCATGGCTCGAATGCCTGAGCTAATGAAATTTTCTGCAGAACACCAAATAAGAATTGGATCGATACAAGACCTTATAGCCTATAGACTCAGTAACGACACAATTGTTAAGCACGTACACGAGACCACTTTAGAAAGTCTCTATGGTGGAAAGTTTAAAATGCATCTTTATGTAAATAGCGCGCAATATGCAGAACATATTGCACTTGTTAAGGGAGATATATCTGAGGGTGATCCAGTATTAGTCAGAGTGCACGATTTTAATCCTTTAGAAGATGTCTTGATGAGTAATGAGAAATCTCAAGCCGGTAGATTACAGGCAGCTATGGATATAGTTGGGAGAGAGGGTAGGGGAGTAATTATACTTATTAGAGAGCCGCGTCAGACACGAGTAAGAGATTTACTGAGTGCAGATCCAGAAAAAGAGGGCGAAGGTTTGAGGGATTACGGAGTGGCTGCCCAAATTCTTTTAGATTTGGGTGTGCGTAATATGCGATTGCTTCATAATACTCACTGGACAATTGTTGGACTTGATGGTTATGGGCTAAAGGTCGTTGGGTATGAAGATTTACCACCCTTGGAGATGTTGCCCAATTTTGATTCAGGGAGTGGCTAATGAATAAATCATCATATGTTCTTATAGTAGAGGCTAACTTCTACAAGGATATAACTAGTGAATTAGTTGCAGGTGCCGTTGAGGAGCTTGATGAGCATGGAGTAAATCATAAAATAATTTCTGTGCCAGGTGCACTTGAGATACCTTTAGCCATCAAAATGGCAATGTCTGATGAGGAAATAAAGGGAGTAGTTGCGCTTGGCTGCGTTATTAGAGGTGAAACTACTCACTATGATTATGTCTGTGCTGAAAGCACTAGGGGTGTAAATAACTTAGCTATAGAGTTTAGTCTTCCAGTTGGATATGGGGTTTTAACAGTCGAGAATTCTGATCAGGCTAAGGTTAGGGCTTCAAGAGAAAAAGGTAATAAGGGGGCAGCGGCAGCTCGTGCGTGTATGCAAATGATTGCTGTTAAGGAACAATTCTCTAAAGAGAAGTCATAATGTCTAAGCAGTCAAGCGAAGGACGTGCGCTTAGTAGATATGCATCGCGATTGGCCGCAGTACAGGCCCTTTACCAGATCACTGAGTCATCTAGCGAGGCAGAAGTGGTAATTCAAGAATTTATAAATTTCAGAATTGGAAAAGAGATTGAGGGTGTTGTATATCCATCGGCAGATGAGTCACATTTCAAAAGAATTGTTATCGGTGTTTGCTCCAAAAGGTTAGAGCTTGATGAATTAATCCAAGAAACTATGTCAGAGGAATGGAAGATAGATAGAGTTAGCACTCTCATGTTATCTATTCTTAGGGCCGGTAGCTTTGAATTACTAGAAATGCCTGATGTTCCATCTAAAGTTGTGATAAATGAATATATAAATTTAGCGCATGATTTTTTTCCTTCAAAGGATGCAAGTTTTGTTAACGCCGCTCTTGATCGTATGGCTAAAATTCAATCTAATGACTAGTTATTTTTTTAAGGTATATAATGTCTAATATTAGCTTAGGAAAAGAATTTGATATAATTTCAGAGTTTTTTAGGCCTCTTTCAGAATCTGTTGAAGGTGCCTTTGCTCTTACAGACGATGCGGCGGTGATCAAAACCTCTGATGGATCTGAGGCTGTTATAAGCAAAGATATTTTAGTTGAGGGAGTCCATTTTCGTAAAGAGGACTCAGCGTTTTCTGTTGGATGGAAGCTTTTAGCAGTCAATTTGTCAGATTTAGCTTCTATGGGAGCAAAGCCTAGTTACTATCTTTTGGGTTTAGCGCTTCCAAAAGATATAGATAATAGTTGGATAGAGAATTTTGTGTTGGGCCTTGGTCGTGCCCAGAATCTTTTTGGCATTGGACTGTTAGGTGGAGATACAGTTGCTACAGAGGGTCCAATAACTCTTTCCTTAACAGCAATTGGGGAGGCGCCTAATCAGGGTGTTATTCGACGAAATGGTGCATCCCCTGATGAGATCTTATTTGTTAGTGGTAATATAGGAGATGGTTATTTAGGTTTGATGTGTTGTGAAGGGATTTATCCCTTTCTAAATAAAAAATATATAAAAAGTCTTTCTGAGAAATATCAGTTGCCATCACCGAGAGTAAATTTGGGGGTTGGTTTGAGGGGTCTGGCTACAGCTGCTACTGATATATCCGATGGTTTGGTTGCGGATCTAAAAAATTTATGTGTTGCATCTAATGTATCAGCAAGAGTTTTTGCAAAAGATGTTCCTATTTCAGCTGGAGCAAATGAACTTATATTTAGCAATCATGTCTCAATTGCAGATTTGCTTTGTGGAGGCGATGATTTTGAGCTCCTATTTACAGTGCCAGCATCAAGAGAATCAGAGGTTTCCCATTTAGCTTCAAATTTAGATGTTTCTATCAAGAAGATTGGTATAACAGGTTCAGATTCGTGTGATGTTCAGATTATAAGTAAAGATGATAAAATTATGAATTTAGAAACCCTCGGTTATTCACATTTTAATTTTTAGTAAGCAGGTAATCCTTTCCCTTTGTTTTTAAACGATTTTTAGGGAAATTAGAGATATTATTAAGTTGTTATGATGCTTGGTATATACAACTAGAAGGCCTTGGGGAGACAGAATATTGTTGAATAATTATATCCCGGCTTGCGTTTATTATATTTCTCTGGCATTTTCCGCGCGATTTTGTTCAAACGACGCGGAATAGAAACGGGATATTATGTGGTTGATGTGGCGTTTGATTATAGTAACTCAAAAATATCATTTTTTTCCACTTTTAATTAGAATGAAGGGTTAAACCAGACAATGGATGCCATCTACTGGTTCGCTTTAGCATGTGGCGCAGTGTCACTGCTCTATGGAATTTATGCAATTAGATCAGTTTTTACTGCGAGTGCAGGCTCAGAACGGATGCAAGAAATTGCTAGTGCTGTCCAGGAGGGTGCACGGGCTTATTTAAATAGACAATATGCGGCAATAGGTATTGTTGGACTTGTCATATTCGGAATACTAACTGGCTTACTAGGATACAAAGTGGGTATTGGTTTCGCAGTAGGTGCGATTTTATCTGCTGCTGCTGGGTATATAGGAATGCATGTATCGGTAAGAGCTAATGTGAGGACTGCTCAAGCAGCCACACAGGGTCTTCCCCAGGCTTTAGGTATAGCTTTCCGTTCTGGCGCTGTTACTGGAATGCTTGTTGTTGGATTAGGATTACTTGGGGTTGTAGTTTATTACGGCATATTGAAGGCTACTGGTGTCCATATCGATGAAATTATTGAAGCCCTCGTTGCCCTGGGTTTCGGTGGGTCTTTAATCTCAATCTTTGCTAGGCTAGGTGGTGGTATTTTCACTAAAGGTGCTGATGTAGGTGCT
>DBHM01000021.1:0-755 GCA_002296185.1 Alphaproteobacteria bacterium UBA828 | reverse complement strand
AATGTTGGTGACAATGTTGGTGATTGTGCTGGCATGGCAGCCGATTTATTCGAGACATATGCGGTTACTCTTGTAGCTACAATGCTTTTGGCAGCTGTATTTTTCACTGGTGCACTTCAAGACGCAATGATGCTCTACCCACTGGCTATTGGTGGCGCTTGCATAGTAACCTCAGTCATTGGCACATTTTTTGTACGTCTTGGAAAGAGCCAGAAAATAATGCCCGCTCTCTATAAGGGTTTTATAGTTTCTGCTGGACTGTCTGCTTTAGCTTTTTGGCCAATAACGGACTGGGTGGTAGGATGGAACACAGAATTTACAGTTAATGGGGTTCCATCAAGTGGATCTGATCTATTTCTTTGTGGACTCATAGGTCTAGTAGTGACAGGTCTAATGGTTTGGATCACCGAATACTATACATCAACAGATTTTAAACCTGTAAAATCTATTGCAAAGGCTTCAGAAACAGGAGATGCAACTAATATTATTCAAGGCCTAGCTATTTCCATGCAAGCTTGTGCTGTTCCTGCAATAATTATAGCAGCTGGAATTATTCTAGCTTATCTTGCGGCGGGTCTCTTCGGTGTAGCAATTGCTGTAACAGCGATGTTAGCATTGTCTGGTATGGTTGTTGCTCTTGATGCTTACGGGCCTGTAACGGATAATGCTGGTGGCATTGCTGAGATGGCAGAGCTGCCAGAGGATGTTCGTAAAACTACTGATGCACTAGACGCAGTTGGTAATACAACTAAAGC
>DBHM01000002.1 GCA_002296185.1 Alphaproteobacteria bacterium UBA828 | reverse complement strand
TTAAATGGATATTTTTTATTAATACTCATACTAAATAATCTATAATTATGCTGGTTACAATTGGGAATCTTAAAAAAACTTTTGGATAATAAGGGTAATTAATTTGTTTTTTGAATTCAAATCAACTACCTAAATTGAGTATAATGATTTTGGAATATTTTAGTAAATAATATTTATAGTTAATCAACCGCGACTTTACGCTCTTTTTCGAAAACGAAATTTGACATAATAACCAAGGCTTATGGGAAAAACATTTAAAACAATTGATGAGGCAGTAATACGTTTTGCCGGTGACTCTGGTGATGGGATGCAATTGACTGGAGGACGTTTTACTGAAACTACAGCTATAGTGGGAAATGACCTAAGCACTTTACCTGATTTTCCAGCAGAGATAAGAGCTCCAGCTGGGTCATTAGCTGGTGTAAGTGCATTCCAACTAAAATTTTCATCAAAGGATATACACACTCCTGGAGATAAACCTGATGTTTTAGTCGCAATGAACCCTGCAGCACTTAAGGTTCATCAGAAAGATCTTATACCTGGTGGAACAATAATCATAAACACGGATGCATTTGTAAAGAAGAATCTAAACTTTGCAGGCTATGAATCCAATCCAGTTGAAGATGGGTCCTTAGATGATTATTTTACTGTAATTCCAATTGAAATGAATAAAATGGTTACGGCGGCATGTGATGGTCTTGACCTGAGTGGCAAATTAGTTCTGCGCACAAAGAACTTTTTTGCATTAGGTGTTCTTTTCTATATGTATGACAGGCCACTTGATGCCACAGAAAGTTGGTTAAAGAAAAAATTTGCTGGTAAGGATGCAATTATAGAAGCAAATACGAGATCTATGCATGCAGGATATAACTATGCAGATACTACAGAACTTTTTACTACTAGGTATAAAGTTGAAAAGGCATCTTTGCCACCAGGCACCTATCGAAATATAAATGGTAACTTAGCAACCTCATTAGGCTTATTAGCAGCATCAGAAAAATCAGGCCTTGATATTTTTCTAGGTAGCTACCCAATAACCCCCGCAAGTGATATTTTACATACTTTATCAGCTTGGAAACATTTTGGGGTTAAAACATTTCAAGCTGAAGATGAGATTGCAGGTGTGACCTCAGCAATTGGTGCTGCCTATTCTGGCAATCTAGCTATAACTACCACATCAGGACCTGGTATTGCATTAAAAGGGGAAGCTATTGGACTAGCAATAATGACTGAATTGCCATTGGTGGTAATAAATGTACAAAGAGGTGGTCCAAGTACTGGTTTACCTACTAAAACAGAGCAATCTGATTTAAATCAAGCTCTTTATGGGCGTAATGGCGAAGCCCCGATGCCTGTAATAGCAGCAGCAACGCCTGGAGATTGTTTTTATGCAGCTTATGAGGCATGTAAAGTTGCAATTAGACATATGACACCTGTAATGTTATTAACTGATGGATACCTTGCTAATGGGTCTGAACCTTGGAACATCCCTGAAGTCAAAGAACTAGAACCTATCAAAGTTGATTTTGCAGATAAACCTAATGCTGATGGAGATTTTTTACCCTACATGCGAGATGAAAAGACATTAGCAAGACCTTGGGCAATACCTGGGACACCGGAGCTTGAGCATAGGGTGGGCGGTATTGAAACCGCTGAAAATACTGGACATGTTAGCTATGACCCAGAGAATCACCATAGAATGGTTACTCTAAGGCAGGAAAAAGTTGAAAGAGTTAAAGATGATTTGCCTAAAACTGATATTTATGGAGAAAATGCTGGTGACCTACTCATACTCAGTTGGGGAGGTACTTATGGCGCATGCAGATCCGCAACAGAGACCCTTCAAGATGAAGGGAAGAAAGTATCTCATGTACATTTACGTTGGATTAGTCCCTTGCCAAAAGATTTAGGTGAAATTTTAATACATTTTAAAAATATTCTAATTCCGGAGATTAATCTTGGTCAACTATTAAGATTAATTCGCTCAGAATATTTAGTTGATGCAAAAGGTTTAAACCTTGTTAGGGGTAGGCCAATTGGTGCGGCAACAATTGTAGAAACAGTTAATAAAACTCTAGAGTAAATAATGAATGAAGTACAAGAAACGCAGTTAACTAAAAAAGATTTTGTTTCAGATCAAGCAGTGCGTTGGTGCCCGGGTTGTGGTGATTATGCAATTCTTGCTCAAGCGCAAAAACAGATGCCCACTTTTGGCAGGAAGAGAGAAGATATCGTATTTGTATCTGGTATAGGTTGTTCCAGTCGTTTCCCATATTATATGAATACATATGGCTTTCATTCTATCCACGGACGAGCACCTGCAGTTGCGACTGGTGTAAAGATTGCAAATCCTGACCTTTCCGTCTGGGTCATTACTGGAGATGGAGATGGATTATCCATTGGCGGAAATCATTTTATGCATGCATTGCGTAGAAATATGGATTTAAATATCCTAATGTTCAATAATCGAATATATGGATTGACCAAAGGTCAATATTCACCAACTTCTGAGGTTGGGAAGGTTACTAAGGCCACTCCTTATGGCTCAATAGATATCCCTTTGAATCCGCCGTCCCTAGCACTAGGTGCACAGGCTACTTTCGTGGCACGTACGATTGACCGTTGGCAAAAACATTTAGCAGAAATGATGGAGAAATCATATAAACATGATGGTGGTTCATTTGTCGAAATCTATCAAAATTGTAATATTTTTAATGATGGTGCTTTTGAAGAATACACCGGTCCAGAGAAAATGGATAATGTTATAGAGTTGCGTAATGGTGAACCAATGCTTTTTGCAAAAGATACAAAAGGTATCAAACTAGAAGGCTCAACAGCAGTTGTAGTAGATATGGAAAAAAATAGTGTTGATGATATCCTAGTTCATGATGAAACAAACTTAGATTTAGCACACATTATAGCCAATTGGACCACTAGTCCAATTTTACCCGAGCCGATTGGAGTCATTTATTCAATTGACAAGCCTACATATAATCAAGATATGGTGGACCAAATTGATCTCGCTAAAGAAAAAAAAGGAGCAGGTAGTGTCCAA
>DBHM01000022.1 GCA_002296185.1 Alphaproteobacteria bacterium UBA828 | reverse complement strand
AGCTCAATTCATTATTTCGATCCGAATACCGGCAACAGACTTTAAAGTGAAAGAGAATTCTATGGCCAACAAAGATTTTTCGGAGACTGCAAAAAAAGTTGTAGATTTTATGTTTGCAACTAACGAACGTGGTGCTTATTTCATTGCACTTGGAATATGTCTCATCACACTTATATGGATGATAGATTTAGTTCCAGTCGAGAGCTTTCAGAGTGGAGTAGGGGTTGGTTTCATATACTTCGTCACACTGATTTGTATGACCCTGGTTATTAGGCCATTCATGAATCCTATTAAGAGGCTCTACTGTCGTTGGAAGAGTTCGAAGGCATAACATCCTAATATAGGTGTTAATAAAAATTCTCTAATTCTCATTAATCCCCGAGGTGGCTTATCCACCCAGTGATTATGTATTTCTCTTCATCCGGTGCTACTACTCCTTGATGGGTGTGTGTAAACCCCCCGGGCCAGATGACCGTTTTACCCTTTCGAGGTTTGCATATAAAATCTTGGCTTACAAATTTTGTACCACCTCCCTTTTTTATGCTATTAAGATAGGTCATGAAAGCCAATGCTCTATGAGCAATATCTCTGCTGCTACTTTCATAATGTTCCCCAAAAAAAGCAGCTCCTGGCGAGTATCTTTGAATCTGAGGTGGCTCTAGAAATCCCAATCTACCAGTTGCTGACTTAAGAATTGGAAATGACTTAAGATATTCATTTAGGCACTCCATCATATGTTCTCTATAGGATTGAGCGGTTTCAGCGTATTCGTTAACAGGAAGACATGCAAATGTTACATCTTCTGAATCTTTCCACTCCTTGTCTACACCCCGGGCGCTCCTCCCTGGGCTAGCAAATCCCATATTTTTTGCAGCATTAAAGCCATCAATTAAATTATCGCAGAGTGTGGGTTTGGACATTCGGTATTCTTTGATCCATTTCATTTTTAGTGATTCCCGTTTATGTTTTTTAAATAATTAGAAATATAGTATTTGTGTTTTTATAACCTTCGACGATCCCGGTCATCCGCCTCTTTTGATTTCTTCTTTGTATCTCTTTTTGTATCCTGAAATTTATTCTCTTCATCATTAATTGAGCGGTTAACTGAAAGCGCTTGTCTAAAATCAGAAGGTGTTGGAGCAGCTCCTGTTGAGGGCCTTGCTCTATCAACTTGATGCCTTACAAATTCACTCCAGTCTCCATCAGGAGAGTCACATCCTATTCCAATGCGGCGGGCAAGCCAAATCGATACTCCACCACTTTCCCAAAGTGCGTTCCAATTATCAACTCCAGATAGTGCTAGTTTCCATGCCCTTTTACGTACGCGACGTTTTATCCACCTTACGTACCCGAGCATCACGATTGCGATTGCCGCTCCTAAACTTAGTAGGGCTACGCTTAAGGGCGCGAATGCAAAATCAAGAATAAGAGCTATCAGCATTAAGACACCAGGTATAAGAATATCAGGCCAGCTAAATGCTGGCGAATCTGGGCGGAGTAAAGCACGATCGTAAAAACCTATAGATATAGTTCCCTTCTCTAGGGCTTTTCTGAGCCTTTCGTATCGTCTCTCATTCATTAATAGCTCTTTCGTTATCTATTTTTGAATATAATTTACGCAGGAAACCAGACACTATATACATTTTTAGCATACTATCAGTCTTATCTAAACTCTTAGTCCAGCTTCTTTCATAAGTGGTAATACCTTTTTGCCAAAATATTCCATTTCTTGGTGATAGTCTAACCAGGAGACAATATAGCCTTCTATCCCTAAATTTGATATTTCTACCATTTCTTCAACAACTTGCTCAGGCGTTCCAACAAGCGGATATGAGCCCCATCCAGCAATAAACCGTTCACCCATAGCCTTTATTGCGTCTTTATTATCTCCGTAAGAGTAGTTTTCTCCGAGCATCAATTCAATGATCGTATTTGTTGCGCCCCAATCGCCATTATCAACTATATTTTTGTATAGAGCCTTTGCTTCGCTTTCTGTATCTCGGCAGCATATCAACCCGTAACTCATAGTTCCGCACCTACGTCCATAGTCACTAGCACGGTTTTTAATATCTTTAACCATTTCTGCTGCTTGCTCAAAAGTATTAATTGATAGGAAATTAAAATCTGCATGCTGTGCAGAAAAGTCTCTACCAGCTGGTGAAGACCCAGCATTTATTATTGCGGGATGGGGCATCTGAACGGGTTTTGGAGATAGAAACCCTTGGTTTATTTTATAAAATTCTCCTTCATGGTCAAAATCATCTTCATTCCATAGTCTTTTAACAATCTTCATCCATTCATCTGCCATTTTGTAGCGATCGTCGTGCGGAAGTTGTTTGACTCCAAACATTTCCATTTCAGGTTTAAACCAGCCACATACAACGTTTAGTCCAAACCTTCCATTAGATATTTGGTCAATTGTTGATGCTTGTTTTGCCGCAAGTATGGGGTGGACTGTAGGAACATGTGAAGTAGCAAAGCACATAATATTTTGTGTATTGCAGGCCATTGCGGTTGCCCAAGTGTACACTTCAAGGTTTGTACCATTAAATTGCGTTGTCCCGCCAAAGTGTTTCCATCGACCAACTGGTACAAGCATTTCAAAACCAAGTTGATCTGCAAGCTTTGCAATCTTAACATTATGATCATATGTTGGCTCAAAACTAGTTTCAGCATGGGTAATAGTACATCCATTTGAACAGTTACTACCGAAGACACCAAGCTTGAATTTATTTTTGTTAAATATTGGGACGTTGTCCTGTCTCCATTGCGCCACATCATCTGGATGTATTGAGTAATCTTGATTACTTTTTTCCATTATTTTTTCCCCGCTATAGTACTTTGTTCATTAATATTATATATTTATAATTATTATCTATTTTGCGTTTTTAAGTGACTTCCAAACTCGTTCTGGGGTGAGCGGCATTTTTGGCATTTCAGCCCCGGCAGATGAAAGTGCATCTGCAACGGCATTTATAACTGCGACTATACTACCAACGGTTCCCGCTTCTCCTGCGCCTTTAATTCCGAATAAAGTGTTTTGACTTGGTACATCAAAATTCACGATATCAAAAAAAGGTAAGTCATCAGCTCGTGGAAGACAGTAATCCATGAATGAAGCAGTTAGTATCTGACCATTTTTTTTGTCAAAAACTATTTCTTCTAACAGGGCTTGACCAATACCCTGTGCTATTCCTCCATGAAATTGACCTGCAAGGAGCAATGGATTAAGAGCTCTTCCAACATCATCAGCAATATAATAGCGTGTTAATTGTATAAAACCTGTGTCTGGATCAATTTCCACTTCACATATATGGCATGCATTAGGAAAAGTACAATCATCTGGAGAATCTTTGGAGAATGCAGTAAAATCTAAACCTTTATTAAAGTAAGGTTTATCAGTAGTAGTTTTTGCTAAATCATGTATATTTATTTCTACATCTGTACCTTGCACTGAAAACGTGCCATCACGGAAAATAATATCTTGAGGATTTGCTTCAAAAATCTCTGATGCAATAGACTTCCCTTGATCAACAATTTTTAATGAAGCAGAGCGGATTGCTGCTCCACAAGTGGCTGCTGAACGAGAGCCAAATGTACCAACACCATCATCTATTTTATCGGTATCACCAAATTCTATTTCTATCCTCTTGGAATTTAAACCAAGAAATTCTCCAGCTAGTTGTTTAAAAATTGTTTCATGCCCTTGCCCATGGTTGTGAGCTCCTACAGAAATTCTTGCGTCTCCATTCTCTTTAAAATAAATTTTTGCGACTTCATGGCCTGGTGTGCCCTGTGGTCCATTCGCAATTTCTACAGCATAAGCTAACCCTTGACCAAGTAGGAGTCCCCTTTCCCGCGCATTTTTTTTACGCTCACAGAATCCATCTGCATCTGCTAGAGACAGGGCGCTATCCATTACTGACTCGAATTTCCCACTATCATATGTAAAAGTTAAACCAGTATCGAATGGCATTTCTTCAGTAGGTATCATGTTGCGTCTTCTGAGCTCAATCGGATTAAATCCTATACGTCGAGCTGCTATATCGATAATTCTTTCTATACAGTAAGTTGCCTCAGGTCTTCCCGCTCCTCGATAAGGGGCAATGGGTTGAGTATTTGTAAAAATACCCTTAATTTCCACATCATAACTGGGAATACGGTATGGCCCTGATAGCCCACCAATATTATTAACCATAATATGAAGTGCAAAACTATCTATATAGGCACCTATTGCACAAAGCATTCTTACTTTTAAACCAAGGAAATCCCCTTTTGAATTCAGAGCTAGAGAAACCTTTGCGCTGTTATCTCTACCATGATGATCGCCTAAGAAGGATTCTCTTCGATCAGCCACCCATCGGACTGGACGACCTACTCGTTTAGCAGCCCAGAGTACAAGAACCATTTCTCTTTGAGCTGAGGCCTTTAAGCCAAAACCTCCACCGACATCGGGAGATATAATTTGAAGATTATTAGGATCAAGGCCAAGAGCATTCTTAGCAATTTCTTTTTGCATCATATGTGGAACCTGAGTTCCAGTCTTCAATAAATACTTATTATTTAATTGATCATAGTACCCTATAGCTGAGCGTGTTTCCATTGGTGATGCAATAATACGTGATATAGTAAATTCATCTTCAATAATATGATCTGCAGAAGCGAAAAAATTTTTAGCTCGATCTTTATCTCCTATGTTTTCTTGGAAACATATATTACTAGGTTCTTCAGACCAGACATTCGGTGCTCCATGGGCTAAGGCATCTTGTAGATTAGTAACTGGTATAGTCGGTTCAATTTCTACCTCAATAAGTTCGCATGCATTTTCAGCAATTTGCTCATCTTCTGCTACTACTATAGCAAGGGCTTCACCTATATGGTGAATGTGAGTTCGGGGGAGAATAAGGTAGTCTGGTTCAAAATTAGGTGTTCCATCTGGTTTATGACGTTTTAGAAAAGCTTTTATCGATCCGATATCATCATTATTACTATTTTCACCTGTCAAAACAGTCAAAACACCAGGTAATTTTTCTGCTACTGAGACATTAATTTTAATAATTTTTCCAGCTGCATGAGCGGAACGAAAGATTTTGGCATAAGCGACATCCGGTTCAATTATATCTGAAACGTAGTTTCCTTCGCCAGTCAAAAAACGATCATCTTCAAATCTTGTTACTGATTCTCCAAACCTTAAAATTCTTGAGTTGGTATCTTGCAAAATTTGGATCCCTATCCTATCAGTTCTCTTCTGACTAAGTATATGTAAGATTTTATATAAAATCCTATTGATGTCTATTTTAAGGTTCAAAATTTATAGTAAAACTTGTTAATATAAACCTATTTGCAATGATTTTTATATGACATGTATATATCCCGTTAAATCTTATTTCCTTACATTTATATAAAATTAAAAATATTTGATTTATTTATACTTAATATACTTGAGGTAAAAATGACCGTAGCTGTAGGTATGGGTTTGATGGATTTTCCATTTTCATCTGCAAAGGCATATTGGAAGTGGGTCAAAATGTGTGAAGAAGGTAATATAGACTCTTTATGGCAGACAGATCGTCTAGTATCGGAAGTTCCTTTCCTTGAAACAATGGTTGCTATGGCCTCTATTGCCGGTGCAACAAAAAAAATTAAATTTGGTATGAATGTTCTATCTGTAGGGCTGCGGGACCCGCTTCTCCTTGCCAAGCAATGTGCGACAGTAGATATGCTAAGTAATGGTCGCCTTCTTCCTGGATTTGGTATCGGTAATGCGAAAGCAGCTGAATGGTCAGCAACTAATAGACCTACTAAAGGTCGCGGTAATAGAACAAATGAAGCATTGCAGATAATAAAATTACTCTGGGAGGAATCATGTGTAAATTTCGAAGGTGAATATTTTCAATATAGAAATGCTCGAATCTCACCCAAACCTGTACAAAGAAATATTCCGATGTGGATAGGTGGTAGTAGTGAGGCTGCTGTTAGAAGAACAGCAAGATTTGGTACAGGTTGGCAGGGTGGACTAGAGACCCCTGAAGAAACGGACCCTATTGTAAGATCAATAAAGGGTGCGTTGAAAGAAGAGGGGCGTAAAATAGATGATGATCATTACGGTGCATTCTTTTCTTATCATTTAGGGTCTTATAATAACCCATCTGTTAAAGAGGCTTTCTCATTTTTTGAAAATAAGCTTATAAAAAATCCTGAAAGGCGTATTATAGTTGGCTCTTCAGATGACGTAATAAAACACATTCATGATTTTATTGATTCTGGTATTTCAAAGATAGTCCTGAGGCCTATAGGTAATGATGATGATGAAATTTTTGATCAAACTGAAAGGATAATTAGTCAAGTATTACCTGAAGTAGAAAAATTAAATCAAAAACCATAGTTCTTGAGACCCTAACAATTTATTTTGGCAGTTCTATTTCTTCTCCTGATTTAGTATCCACTATAATTGGTTTATAAGAATCTTGGTAAGAATCAAGACTTATATTTAATCTTTTTTCTAGATCTGATTTATGACCTATAGAGAGCCCAAAATTTTCTAAATCATTTATAGAAAGTAGATATTGTTTTCTTGTATTTATAGTCCTTGAAGTATAACGAAATAACCACAGAAGACCGATGCATGATGCAAGAAAAATTACTAGGCCAAAGGCTGATAGAAATTCAAATATCCAGTGTGTATCCCATTCAAGGCTAAGTGCCGCTAGTCCCACTGATATAAAAAAACCAGAAATAGTAAGAAATAGATTTTTTCTATATCGTTCGCGTATATCCTTATATTCATAATATAAATTCAAGCATTTATTCACTTGCGAGATAGTAAATTCCTTATCGTCTAATGGAATTTTTTTAAGCAAAATTTTAATACCTTTTAAGATTTCTAATCTGAGAATAGGTTTTATTATCCTAAAAATATTAATAGAGCCGAAGAGGCTTTATAATGTAATAAAAAAGTTGAGTGGGCCTATGGTTTAATAACCACAATAGCGACCTCATTTCGTCTTAAAAATGGTATTGTCCACGGTGGATCATAAGAATATGCCATAGTCTCTCCTGTAGCTTGCCATGTTGAATTAACGATTGTATCTAGAAGAATATCAGTATTTTTTTTGATTATATTTTCCTTCGTAATGCCACTAAAACTAAGAACTGCCTGCAGTTGTTGGTCAAGCTCAATAATTCGAACCCTAGGGTTATTCGGTCGTGGGGTGGTTTCAATTGTATAATCAGAGGGTAAGAAAAAACGCATAATGGTTCCACCTGTAATGGTGCGTGATGTCTCCACCGGTGTGGTCATGGATATTTCTTCTGAGACTTTTTTAGATTCAACTGGAGCAGTCATTTCTATATCTTCATTTGTTTCATTATCCCCAGATATATATTTGAAAAGAACTCTGAATGCTTCATTTCTTCCTTCGCGAAATTCTTTAGTATTCACGGTAGTTTCAACGGCTAATCTTCGTTCATAGCGACGTATTTCAACTTTATCTGTCAAATTATCTACGACAACATATGCGGTATGTTCATAGTTATCTCGAATGCCAAAAAGTGAGCATCCTGACAATAAAGAAGTTGCAAGCAATATTAGAGAAAGTCGTATCATTTTTTCTACTTTTCGAATTTTTATAGTGGATGCACAAGAATTAGAATCTTAGGACCGATGATTAAGACTTATATGACAATTCTATAAAATCAATGCCTATAGACAATAAAAATATAAAAAACATTTATAATTTATAGACTTATATAGTTGTTTTATAAACTCTTTTTAAGAAACGAAATAGAAAATCCTGAATATCTATAATTTTATAAATTTGATTATTTCTCACGCTGCGCCGAATTAAGCACTAGAGTTCTAGAGACAATGTAGAGTACTATCGAATTTAATAAGTGCCACAAGAAATGGGTTCCAATTGGAAGATTATTGCAAAGGATCTCGTCCAAGCTCCGTAAAGTTAATGAGAATCCAAAAATAATGCATGATAATAGTAAGGCTTTTCCAGCAGGGTGACCTTTGAAGTAATGAAGAAAAACTCCCATTATTAGCATTGCTAGGAGTGGTGATAAGTATGCTCCGCCATTAAAACCTGTTTGTGTTTCTAAAATGAATGACAATACTAAAGTTGCTATAACGGCAATGGAACAGACCCATATAGAGCCAGAGGCAAAACGGCGAATAGCAAACCAAGTATAGAGTAAGACAAATAATAATATTGGGGTTATATCAACAATCATCGCCCATTTGTTCGCATGAGTATGAAACAACCAACTACCAATTCCGATAATTATAATCAGGCCTGAAAAAATCCATAAAACTATATCTTTAACTGCAGCTTTACTTGTTTTGCGTATTAAATAGACAATCATTAGGCCGCTGATAATAAATGCAAGATTAGTTATCGCATTAATGGGTTCAGCCCAATACTCAAAATTGGATCTTTCACAATAAATATCTATGAGGTTGTTCTTCATGGAAGATATTATACTTTATAGTAGGTCGTATTTATTATTTAGTGGAGGTTTTTTTACAGAAGATGGTGTCAGTTTTTAAATCTTAAAACATAACTACATATCAATTCATACAAACTTTAACAGAAAATGGCAGATAGCTGACAATGCATGCCACTGGTGTAAACATTACACACAAAAATCGAGTATCATCCACGATTGATTAATCATAAAGTGTAAAGTGGTGGGCGCACAAGGATTCGAACCTTGGACCTAGTGATTAAGAGTCACCCGCTCTGCCAACTGAGCTATGCGCCCACACAAAATAATATATTAAAAACAGTCATTTAAATAAACTATAAAATAGACCTAAAGGTTAGGTAGCACTTCTTGACCTATTTTCTGAAGCTGTTCAGCTAAAGACTCTGTGGGGACTATACAGAGGACAACAGAAGAGGAGCCAGCTTCAAAAAATTGATTTATACTATCTTCGCAATCTTTAGGAGACCCGGCTATTGCAAGGAAATCCAGCCATTCATCTGGCATTGCAGACTCCAGAGTACGAGCTCCACCTTTTTTAATCATAGATTCAGTCTCATGACTTATCCCGTATATATCTGAAATATAAGTTGGGCCCATGGCATTTAAATAAAATGCTGTTGCTGATCTCACATCCTCACGTTTTTTTTGTATGTCATCCCCAACCGAGCATAGGGCATATGTTACCATTTTAAATTTACTATCCCCACGTCTTTTTGAGATCTGGTTGTGTGCAGCTTGTACATATTTTGGGCCACCAAGAACAGAAACTATCATCCCATCAGCAATATCTGCGCAGAGGTCAATAGACTTGGGTCCAACAACACCTGTAAGTACGCTAAGATTTGGATCTGGGTGGGTGAGTGCTACTCTATCGAAGCTAAAATACTCCCCTTTTTGGGTTATTTCTTCACCTGCAAGTAGGCGCTTAATGCTTGTTACACTCTCTCTCATAGAGCTTAGAACGGATTTAGGATACAGGTCCATCTGCTTAATCCATGCAGGGACTCCATGTCCGATACCAAGAGTAAAGCGACCAGGGTAGGCGCGTGATATAGTTGATGCTTCCATAGCAGTTACGCTAGGGTGTCTTACAACTGCAGAGACAATGCCGACTCCTACCTTTATCGTTTTTGTTGCTTGCAATGCCATAGCGGCAGAAGCAAATCCAGAAATCATGAAATAGTCTTCAGCAAACCAAAGTTCATCAAATCCATACTCTTCTACCTTTTTACTCAAAGGAATAATGTTTTCAGGCTCTATATCCCCTAGAATAAATACCCCAATTGGTCTTTTTTCTGACATTATTAACTCTCCCTATTTCATCAGATGAGTTTATTGGCTTGATGAAGGCAATTATACTATTTGTTTAATGATTCTAAAATGGAGTTAAAATATAGTTATAATAATATATCATAAAATTTCTTAGTCTTAGAGGGGTGATTATGAATAAAAAAGACCCGAGAATAGTAGTTGAGAGGTTTTTATCATTATTAGCCAATGGTAGTAAGGAAGATATAGTGTCATGTTTCACCGATGATGGATCTATCGACATGGCTGGTACTGATGATTTCCCTTGGAAAGGCCTTTGGAAGGGTAGAAAGGAATTAGAAGAATACTTCACCGTCATGCCTGCAGCCCTTGAAATGGTTGATCATCAGGTCACCTCCTTTATTGTAGAAGATAATCGCGTTGCGGTTACTGGAACTGAGCATGGTAGAAGCAGGATTTCAGGAAAAGATTATCATGCAAAGTGGGCATGGATTTTTTATATTCATGATGATTCTATAGAGTTTTGGGATGCTTATGAAGATACTCAAGCTTTCGAGCATTGCGGGCCTTGGAGGTAAAAGCTTGACTATAGAGAAATTTATGTTTTTCATTCAATTTTAATACTAAATTAATAAATATTTATAGGAGGGATTGAAAATGGATATTGAATCTCGAATTCAAAGGTTAGAAGATATTGAATCAATCAAACAACTGGTCGCAACTTATGCGAAGGCTGTTGATCTTAATGGTAATCGTGAAATGCTAGATAATATTTTTACCAAAGATAGTAGTTGGAATTGTGAGGGAATTGGTGGCTGGAAGGGGCATGATAATGTAGTGCAAGGGCTCCATGAAACTTGCACTTCTGTGATCCCGTGGGCATTCCATTATATGATGAATTTCATGGTAAATGTGAATGATGACGGTAAGACCGCTTATGGCGAATACTATTTATGGGAAGTTGCAAAGGTTGCAAATGATTCTGCTCGTAACGTAGATACTTTAATAGCAGGTTGGTATGAGACAGATTTTGTTAAAGAAGATGATGGCTTATGGCGTTTTAAGCATATAGAGCTCAAACTCAAGATAAATGGGCCTGCCCACACAGATTATTGGGAGACTCCAATAGCCCCCTGGTCAGGTTAGATTATTTTACATAGTAATGGACTCTGAAAGAAATGAAAAAGCCACCTGTAAACGATAATTTGGTTTTGGAAAATAGTTTTATAAGTGCCACAAGACAAATTTGTGTTGTAACCCCAGATTTTGAAAGAACTTTGAAATCTTACGCAAATTCGTTAGGTATTGGACCTTGGTGGGTAAATGAATATATCCCACCAGACCTGCACAGTACAACTTTTCGGGGTGAGGAAGTAGAACACGGAATGCGAATTGCTCTTGCATGGACGGGCGAAATGAATTGGGAAATCATCCAGCCTTTATTTGGGCCCAATATCTATACAGAATTTCTTGAGAAAACAGGTGGTAGAGGTGGGGTTCATCATATTGGTTTTTTGCTAGAAGACTTTGATACTGACTGGAGTGAGAGCGTGCAGACATTTGTCAGAAATGGTCAAACTGTTATTCAAGAAGGAGGTTGGCATGGAGTTCATTGGGCCTATTTTGAAAGTGATGATCCCGCTCAACCGCAATATGAACTTATCAGTCGGGAACCAGGATGGATAAGACCAGAGCCTCTTTCATGGTTTCCGCACCCCCCAGTATAATGGCTTAATCTCTAAAATTAACGTATTGAAGTGGTTGAGATATTTTCATCTCTTTAATAAGTTCAATAGTATCCTGAAGATCATCGCGTTTCTTCCCTGATACTCTTAGTTCTTCACCTTGTATGGCGGTCTGAACCTTGAGTTTAGAGCTCTTTATAGCTTTAATAATCGTTTGTGCCATATCTCTTTCAATACCAGTAACTATATTTACTTTTTGCCGTAAAGTGCCTCCTGAAGCATCCTCGGCTTTTTGAAATTTAAAATAACCGCTTGAAACTTTTCGTTTTGCCATATGTCCCTTGAAAAGTTCTTGCACTTGTTTCAGTTTATAATCATCATCAGCTTTGATTAGTATAGATGAGTCATCTGATCTCTCAATAGAGCATTTTGCCCCCTTAAAATCATAACGTTGGCTAATTTCACGCATTGCAGATTGTATCGCATTGTCTACCTCGGGAAGCTCTACACGTGAAACAATATCAAAGGTTGGCATTAGTTTACTCCTAATTAAATTTACTAAAAGAATACCTAAATACTTTTTTAAAGGATATCAAATCATCAAAAATAAGAGAAAGCATTTTTATAATTTATTTATATTTTCTTGCACGTATTACAAGAAACCCAACAATAAGAAAGTTAATTACATTAAAAGCTAGCGCATTAATGAAGCTTACCTCATATGACCCAGTTAAATCATAAAGTGCACCTGCGCCCCAGCCCCCGATAGCCATACCTATTATAGTAAAAAATAGAGATAGACCAATTCTCCAACCTGCTTGGCCTGGTGGGAAATATGTTCTAATAATTATTGCATACGACGGTACCACACCACCTTGTGCGAGGCCAAAGCAGGCAGAAATGATGTATAATCCAGTTAGGCTATCTGATCCTAAGAAAGCAGCTAGAACAGATCCTTGAAGAGCTGATCCAATAAGAAGAGTCTTTGCCCCACCAATATGGTCTGAAATAAAACCAGATATTAATCTAGAAATGATTCCAAAACCAAGCATTAGGGAAAGCATTTCTGCTCCACGTTGTGCAGAAAAACCTAGGTCAGTAGTATAAGATACAATGTGTACCTGCGGCATAGACATTGCAACACAACAACCAATGCCTGCGCAACAAATCACTGTTTGTAATGTCTTTGGCGAGAAACCAAGTGGGCTGATAAATCTATTGTCCTCATCTATTTTATTTTCTGAAATTAAATGTTTTGGTTTTTTTAAGAAAATAAGTGATAGAGGAAGCATTAGGCATAAGGAGATGATTGCAACTAATTGTAGGGATGTGCGCCAACCATGATCGTCGAAAAATAACTGTAATATTGGGGGCCAAACTGCTCCTGCGAGATACGATCCTGAGATTACTATAGATAGTGCTAGACCGCGTTTCCTTGTAAACCAGTGTGAAATATCAGCTACAACAGGAGAGAAAGTTGCTGATGATCCCAGAAGTCCAGTAAGTAAACAGAGGGCAGCTATATATTGCCAGTATTCATTGGAAATACTTGCTAAATAAAGTCCTAAGGGTACTGATAAGGAACCCAGGAGAAGTGGAAAAAAGATACCAAATTTATCTGCAATCCGGCCCAGAAGAATTCCACCAAAACCATATCCAACCATGAATAGTGCGTAAGGAACTGACCCTAAGGAGCGTGACACCTCAAATTCCAATGCAATAGGTTTTAATCCAACCATGCCTACATACATTGATGCAGTTCCTACTGTCATTAGTAGGAGTCCTGCTATCATTCGGATTATAGCATATGTCGGACTTCCATGTTTGAGTCCTGGACCAGTTGCTCCTTCAAGAGCTTGTAGGGGATATTCGTCTTTGCTCGACATTCAAATAGTATTCTATAAGTCAGTCTAATTTTGAAATTGAAATATTGAATTCATTAATGACTTCTGGATGTATAAGGTTTGCATGAAATGCTAGTAATATTATTTGCGAATCAAAATTATTCTCCTTGTTTAAAGCATTTTCAATTCTATATTCGATTGAACTAGCTTCCTTTGGGTTGTCAATATAAATTTGTGCTCTCTTGCTTAGCATTATGTACGCTATGAGAGTTGCTATGCTATGTAAATCACCACCAGTAGTATTATATTGAGAGTTTCTCAAAAGCTTTACTATTGTATATAGAACAGAATCGGGCACTAAAGCTGGATGAATTCCAGCCTCTCTTAGTGCGTAATTTAGCTGATCAATTTTACGTGTTTTACCAAAGAAGCTAAACGAAAATAAAGGAGTTAATCCAGAAAACATTTTTATTTTTAGCCTTGTATATCTAAAGTATTTTATAAAATAAATTTTATTAATTAAATTTAAGCTTTTATTGGGTTTACTAAATATTTTTTAATTAATTTTAGTAATTGGTTTTCTCAATTCTTTCCACAAAAAACCAATAATGATGAGAGGGACTATTCCTTCTAAAGCAGTTATTGATATAGCTTTTGAGCCACCAAATAATTCTCCCATAAGGCCAATATTTGCATTACCTATAAGCCCGGTACCAATACACGCAACTACAAGACCGAAAAGTCTACCACGCATTTCTGGTTTAGATACAGTAAATATCAATGTGCTTTGCATGGTAGTGAATCCTGCAGCAACAAGTCCTATTAAAAGTACTATTAATCCAAAAGGTATTGCTTCGTCTATCCACCCTAGAATAAATATAAGTATAAGATGTAGGGCTGAACTATAGAAGAAAAGTATTCGGAAATATTTGGTTTTAACTTTCATTGCCACAATTAGAGCCCCGATGAATGCGCCAAGTCCCTCCATGGCCACAATTAATCCAATCCAGCTTGCATTTAGTCCTAATTCACTACCTCCAATGACGGGAATCATAGAGAGAAATGGAAACCCCCAAATATTAAATACTATAGTAATTAGGAGTACTGACCTTAGGTCTCTATTTGAAGCGGCATATTGAATTGCCTCCCACAATTCCCTCACCCCTTTTGTCAATGGAGCGACTTGTACACTTGATAATTGCGTGTTGGGTAAGAAATAAAAAAAGACGGCTGAAAAAAGAAAAAGTAAAAAATGTATTCCAAAGGCCCCTTCTGGTCCAAGCCAATAGTAAGTTAACCCTCCAGTTAAAGGTCCTATCATACGTGTAGCATTATTCGAGGCACTATCAAGGCTCATTGCTATAGCTATATTGTTATTATTTTTTTCTCTTTTCTTATTTCCAACTTCTAAATTTTCACTATTCGTCTTTTTTTTCTCCATATCAACATCATCAGATAGTTGAGCAGAATCACCAAGCATTCTTCTTCTTAGCGGAAAATCAGTTGCCCAAACTGATCCAGAAACTATTACAGATATTGCTATATGCCAGTAGGTAGCAATATCCAATAGAAATAAAATATATATGGTTAGTGAAGATACTACAGCGCAGCATAATGAAAACCCGAATAAATTCTTTGGATTTAATCTGTCTGAAAGAGTGCCAATTATAGGCCCTACAATTATTAATGGTAAAAGTCTTAATAGAACGAGCAAGGCTACAAAAAATGGTGAATGTGTTAACTCGTATGCAAAAATACCAACAACGAGCATGTCCAGCCACCGGGCTATACTTGTGAATAGCCCAATAACCCATAACTGACGAAAACGAGGGTTAGTTGCAAGAAGTGAAAGTGGGTTATTTTTACTCATTTATCACTGGCTGTTGTATATATTTATCGAATAATAAGTTTAGTAATGTATTAAAATTATCCAGAAAGCAAATATAGAGGTTTCAATGAGATAACTACGCGCATATATGCCTTTAGTGAAAAATTGGGTAAAAATTTGATTTTAATTTATGCGTCTATCATCCTATTTTTACTATATTTTTCATATATATAACTAGTTTTTTACTCTTAACTGGTCGATTTTCCTGAACTAAATTAAAAAAACCATTATTGTATTTGAGAAGATTACTTACGATTCGCATATGCTTTCTGCGAGAATGTTTTAATTAGCATGTTTTTTTAAATTTCTCTAAAAAAGCAAAAAGAGGATGGATATTGTAAATGAGAAAATTACTATCGATAAGAACTAGTAAAATATTTGCAATCAGTGTTGTGCTCGTTTCCGGGTTTTGTATTCAATCTGCCATAGCAGATGATATGACTGATAGTGAAATATCAGTGGGACATTCTTTACAGGAAAAAGTAGTTTTTTTGAGGGAGAGGAATAAAGTAGATGCTGAAACTCTAAGAGATATAAATAGAGCTGAGCTTAATCTACTGCGAGTGCGTAATAGAGCTATCGAGAAAGAGCAGAGAATATTCGATAGAAATGAATCACAGGCTTTAAGAGAGAGGAACACTCTTGCATCAGAGGCTATGAGATCAAGCAATACTATTGAGATTAAGGAATTGGTAAAGAAAAATCAGGTAGAGGTTGAGTTGGCTTTAGAGTCTCGAACAAAAGAGGGTGCTCAAAAAGTAATAGAGCTTAGTCGAGAAGAGACAAAATTAGCAGCTCGTCACAATCGTATGGAGGCTCAATCTGAAATAAAGAGGTCACTAGCAGAGGCTCGGGCTGAGAGATATCGTACAAAGCTCGAAAATAGAGCAAATATTAAACGTTCTAGGCAGGAAACCAAAGAGTTACTTAATCGCAATTTGAACGAACTACGCGAGGAGATTAAGCGTAATAGGTGGGAAATTCGTGTCCAAAGAGAAAGCCACGACTATTAATAGCTTAGGGATCCGTTTATTATAGGGATATGGCAATTTTAAAACAACTAGCTTGGGGTATCGCTAAAAAAGTAGCATCTAATCCTCGCGTTCAGCGTAAGGCAATTGATGTTGTGAAATCAGTTGATCAGCGTATTGATAGGGCTGCAGAGCATGCTGTTCGAAATGTAGAGGAGGGCCCGGCTGCTGAGTTACTTTCTAAAGCAGAAAAGAAGATTGATAGAGCTGCTGAGAAAGTCGGTCAAATTGCAGATTCTAGAGATCCCGCTAAAGAGATTGGCCGTACTATAGGCAAAATATTTTCAGATAAAAATAATTGAAGCAAGCTATATACTAATTATGAAGTTTCTTTAATAACTAAATGTTTTTCAAAGGAATCAAGAATATCTCTGCCTGCATTCTCATTCCTAGAGTTATATCTTGCAATTAAAACTAGGGCTTTGTGAGATGAGGTTAGTGTTACTATACGCATAGAAAAGTTATAATTCATATCCTTATCTTCACTAATAGCTCTAACAAAAATAGATTGATGGCCTTTAAAATTTCCATTTTTCGGTTTAGTAATCAATCTTAGATTATGCCTGTTAATAATAAATTTAATTAGTTGTGAAGAGTTACTATTAGAATCTTTCCAGTTAAAACATTCAATTTGAAGTGTATTATTAAAATCTATGTTATGGCTAATTGCGTGAACTACAACCTCTTGTTTTCCATATTGGTGTTTTACAGGATTCTTCTCGTTAAATGGCCAGTTTGATTTTAAGCGAATGCCAAGATTATCATAATCAAAAAAGTATTTTTTATTATTCCATATACCTTCAGATAAAGTGGTTGCACGTATTTCTGAGCCCAAACGAGATTCCAGCCCAAGTTCGATTTGATTATATTTCATAATTGGTTCCCTACCAGACCGTTCTATCTCCCCACCAGAAGAAGACATCAATATTACTTGCATCATAGATGCTATATCTTGACGTGCTCCTAATATAGCGAGGCGATTATTTTTTTTCGCAAGTTCTTGATGGAGTTTCAAAGCTTGAGTGAATTCAGGCGTTTCAATGTCTTCTCCAGCAATCCAACTTAACTTAGCGCTGCGCCACATTTCGTGGATTAGAGCTATTCTCCTATATAGATCACGCTTTAAATTACGGGAATATGATTCTATGCCCCCAGATTTATTAATCGCTGTTTGAGAAACTTCTGCCCAAAAAGCTTGATACATATCTTTATTTAAATGTCCTTGTGGACCAAGAATAGCCGCGATGATACTAACTTGACCTTGGGTGAATGCTGGCTCTAAATTAAATTTTTCTTGAGCATAGCTGAAGTGCGATATGGAAAGTAGTAAGCATAAAATCCCCGGAAATATTAATTTTTTGGTGTTTTTTTTGAAGTAGGCAACCATGATTCTGCTCAATTAATTTTTAAATTATCTGATGATAAGTAACCAGTGATTTTTAGGATTAAACCTTATATATCTTTGGATGGAAGAGTTTTCCTTTTAGACCACCAGGGAACAATACGGCGGTTAAACATGGCCCTATACTCTTTAGTGGTTTTTGGTAGTAACTCTCCTGTACCCCAGTCAACAATTACAGCGTAATGTCGAACAAGATCCATTTCGTCTAAATCACCATTTTTATATTTCTGAGCTATCTTTTTTGGGTCTTCTTTAATTTTTTTGAGTCTCTGTTTCTTTTGTTTTTGTCTCTCTACCTTGGTTGCTTTTTCATCAATAGAGTATTTCGCTTTGTCACGATCTATTAGTTTTAGAACAACACCATAATCTTTTTTCGCGCGCTCAATAGAAACATAGTCATCTTCGACATCATGCATCACGCTTAAGGGGTCCCTCAATAATGGGTCTCCAAGTCCTCCTCCCCCGCTTGAGGCTCTTTCAAATGAGTCCCCAGAATTTATAGGAACATCAGAAAAAACCGCGCCTAGCCACTCTGCGGCTTTGGCATTTTTACGTTTTAACCATAGGCCGTGGGGAGTTGAAGGTAGGCCTCCTTGTATTCCAAAGGCCACAGATCTCTCCCTGTCGCAAATATAAGATATAACTGTTTCCTCTGCCTCTCGCAGAACACTTGATTTTCTTGCTCCTATACCTCCACGCCAACGCCCGGGACCTGCTGAGTCAGTAACCATTTCAAAGCCATTTACCATTATAGGGCATAGACGTTCCTGGCCTTCTACAGGTTGACTTTGTAGGCCAGGTCCAAAGGGGGAATTCGTAACATTTAAACCATCTAGACCGTTTCGCCCTCCCCAACCACCGGGCATCCAATCATAATACATAAAATATGGATTTCCTTCGTATCTAGCATCCTTTCCGCCTGTCAGCAGGTATTCTAACTGATACGCAGCCGCAATAGCTCGATCAGGTAATATTTCTGACCAGAGTTCGAATATAATTGCCATAATTTTTTCGAAGACCATTAGAAACCCTGTTACAGCTACTGGCCACTCAGCACTAATGATTGAGTTTTTAGGGGCAATAATATTAATTGGTCTATAGAATCCTGAATTAAGAGGTAAATCAGGAAAATACGTTTTCATACCTGCTGCTACAGCAGAAAATGTCGCGCCGTAGGCTGAATTATAAAGAGTAGCGATTGTGCCATGGGATCCAGTGAAATCATAGGTAACTTCGTCACCTTTAATAGTAAGTTTAATTTTAATTGGTATAAGGCCTTCTGATGAACCAGGATCTTGATCAACATAGTCAATAGACTCCCAGGTGCCGTCAGGTAGTTTCTTTATTCGTGCCCTTGCTGCGCGTTCAACATAATCCTGAACTTCTTGAAATCCAGAAACTACTTTTGCACGACCATATTTATCAACGAGTCTCAATATTTCCCGTTCGGCAACTCTTGTTGCCTCTGCTTGTGCATTTAAATCTCCATATATAGTAGCAGGATCTCGTGTCATAGATGCAATCATCCTGGCTATATCTGACTTGAACTCCCCCTTATCCCAGACTCTTACAGGGGTTATACGTAACCCTTCTCTGAACATATCGCGGGCTTGGACATCAAATGATCCGGGGACAGATCCCCCAACATCCGCCCAATGACCATTGGATTGAGCAAAACATATAATCTTCTTTCCAGAAAAAATTGGTCTAATAACCCTAACATCATTGAAATGAGTGCCTCCAAGATATGGGTCATTTACAAGAAAAACATCGCCTGGATGTATATCGGAGCCAAAGTGATCAATAACGGCCTTGCATGTATAATGTAGAGTTCCTACATGGACAGAAATATCCTGATTACCTTGTGCGATAGAGTTTCCTTCTGCGTCGTTAAGAGCTGAAGAAAAATCACGATTATAGATAACAAAGCTATAACACGTACGAAGTATCTGTTCACCCATTTGATCAACAGCTGTTATATAAGAGTTTTTTAGAACTTCAAAGGTCACAGGGTCTAAGCCTTTTGAAGCCGTCTTTTTCTTCAAGGTTTTATTTTTTATTTGGGACCTGGAAGATTTTTTCTTTATTGGAGAGCGTTTTTTTGCTTTTTTGCGCTCAATCATTTCGAGCTCCCTGAAATTTTAATTACTAAATTAAGGTATTGGTCTACACTGGCAATCTCACCAGGTGGAACTACAGTTGTTGAGTCCAGTTGTGAGATAATTGCAGGTCCTTTAATCTTTGATCCTGCTTTTAGATCCTCACGCCAATAAACAGGTGTATTAATAGATTCTTTCTTTTCGTCAAACCAAACCTTACGAAACTGGTTTGGTTTAATAATTCGTTTTTGGGTTCTATACTTTGCAAGTTTTGCCTTAGGTGTTAATCCAACAGCAGAAAGAGAGATCCGAAAAAGATCTACGGGGGTTTCGTCGCGTCTAAAGTTGTATTCACGTTGATGTTCTTTGTGAAATAGATCTACGACCAGTTTCATCGATGTAAGTTTAGAGGGAATATTTACTGATAATGTCCTCCACTGCCCACGATACATCATATCCACAGACCTCTGTAGCATCATATTTTTTACTGTTACTCCTTCATGAAGGAGGCGTTCTCTAGCCTCAATTTCCATCTTTTTAAATTCAGAATTTAATTCCTTTGGATCAACTGTACTGGTATCTGCGATAAAACTCTGGCTAAGATCATGTCGAATATCTACAAGAAGACATCCCATTGCTGATGTTGTCCCTGGGTTGGGAGGCACAATGACCGTTGGTATAGCGAGCTCTTTTGCTAAAGCCACTCCATGAAGTGGGCCTGCTCCACCAAAAGCTACGAGAGCAAAATCACGAGGGTCATAGCCCCTTGCTATAGATATTAGCCTCACAGCGTCTGCCATATTAGCGTTAGCTACTGATAGCACTGCCTTAGCCGCATTAGGAATAGTCATACTAAGGGGCTTAGCGACTGTTTCTTGAATTGATTTTTGAGAGAGGCTTAAGTTGAGGTTGATTTCTCCTCCTGCAAGCTCTGCCCCCAATCTTCCGAGTGCAAGATTTGCGTCGGTATTGGTAGCGGTTTTATTTCCAAGATTATAACATGCTGGCCCTGGATTAGACCCCGCTGACTGCGGCCCATTACGTAGAGACCCACCTTCATCAATCCATGCTAATGAGCCTCCTCCTGCCCCTATTGTCAAAACTTCAATAGAAGGGAATCTGATGGGATATCCAAACTCAATATACCAGTCTTTTGTAACGCGATTTTGTCCTTCATAAGCAAGAGATACATCTGTTGATGTTCCTCCCATATCTAGCCCTATAGCATTTTTGAAGCCACATAGGCCAGCTACATACTTGCTGGCAATGGCTCCTGCGGCTATGCCAGAGCCAGCTAGACGACCGGCGTAATCTTGTGCGGTCTTAGATGTCATTACTCCACCACCTGAATGAAGTAAGAGCATGTCGCGCTTATAACCATTAGCAGCTAATTGGTCGCTCATACGTTGAGTATATTCTCCAACAACTGGTGCTAAAACAGCGTTAACTACTGTAGTAGAGAATCTTTCATGCTCAAAGATTTCTGGAAGTGTCTCGCTACTTGTTATGACTCTAATGCCGGGTATCTCACGCTCAATTATTTTACGCATAAGGAGTTCGTTAGTGGGGTTAAGAAAGGCATTCATAAAGCATATAGCTACAGCTTCCATGCTCCGTTTTTTAAGGATACGTGTTATTTTTAATGCTTCTTTCTCATCTAATTTTTCCAAGACCTTACCAGAACCATCTACTCGCTCAGTAATGGTTAACCTATCTCTTCGCCTTACATATGGCTTTGCAAGGTCCTTGTAAGTATCCCAGAGCTCATCCTTATTGCCCCTGCGAATTTCTATGACATCACGAAAGCCTTTAGAGCAAATCATCGCTGTAGGTGGTAGACGTCGAGTTAAAAGAGCATTAGTAGCGACAGTTGTTCCGTGTGAGAATAGAGTAACATCTTTTAGGTCTACACCTGCGTCATCCACTCCCCTTAGTGCACCAACTATAGGATCATTGGTTGAGGAGGTTTTGGCGTTTCTAATTTGACCGGTTTTCTCGTCTAAAATAACTATATCTGTAAAAGTGCCACCTATATCAACAGCGACGCGTTTATTGGACAATTTTCCCCTTGCTCCCTTATAAAAGTGTTTTTTGAACTATTATATTATCTCAACTTAGCTTACGTGTGATGAAGGTCAATGATTGAATGTGTATTTTATATAATTGTTCCATTTTTTTATATTTCTGGTAATTTTACCCTAAATAGGCATTAAAATGTCCCCAAGATTAAAAGACCGTCCGGTATTGCTAATAACCCATTTGACCGCTTCAGATACTGGGGAATTCTCGGTTATTTTAGAGAATAAAAAAATACCATATAAAATTTTGAGGCTTAACAAAGGTGATCGTTTACCGGAAGATCTGTCTATTTACAGTGGGGCTGTGAGCTTTGGTGGCATTCAAAGTGCCAATGATGATCATGTGGATTATATTCACTATGAATTGAAATGGCTTGAGCGTGCTTTTTTATCAAACTTCCCAGTTTTTGGTATTTGTCTAGGTGCTCAGTTGATAGCTAGAGCCCTTGGCGCAAGTGTAACACAACATCCCGAAGAGATTTATGAATTTGGCTGGTATCCGATTTTTCCTGTTAATGACAATGAGTTAGAAATTCCGGATAATTTTGTCTGTTATCATAGGCATGGCGAGATTTTTTCTTTGCCACACGGGGCGAGACTTTCGGCTAGTGGCACTAATTGTCCCAATCAAGGCTTTATATATTCTGATAATGTAATTGCGATCCAGTTTCACCCAGAAGTCAATGAAAGTCTAATTCACAAGTGGCTATTGGGGGCTCGTCCTTTGGCTGATGAAGGTCTTCCAGGTTCCCAGGGTGTAGAATTACAAATTAAAAACTCTCAAGTGTATATACCTTCGGCTCATCGATGGCTCAGCGATCAGATATCTAGTTGGTTGAGCGAGAATCAAAGCATTTAATTAGCTTGTGAGTCGTATGCACTCGATTGTTTTTGTACCACAATTATCCCTAATATTATCAGCAAGCAACCAGCGGCTTGAAGAGGATTAAGGGCTTCTGAAAGAACTAGCCAGGCTAATAATGCTGCAACAATTGGTTCAATTAAAATTAATATTGATGCTGCCCCGGCTTTTATCTGCCCTAAACCATAGGCCAGTAATCCTTGGCCTAAAATTTGTGTTATTATGGCAAGACCTAAAAGGGCGCCCCATCCTTGAAGTGAATTAGGAAAAAATATTTCACCGGAGAGGATGCTAATAATTAAAAAGCATGGAGCGCTAATTAATGCGGTGTAAAACATTATAGTACCTGCACCCATGAACTTACGGAGTTGGCGTACTGCCAAAACAAAAGCTCCAAAACAAAAAGCAGTAATCAGACTTAACCCATCTCCAACTATACTACCATTATCAAAGTTTAATGTAGCACTCATTAATACAATAGATCCCACTACTGTTATTCCTGCACCAAGTAGAAATAAACGAGTATATTTCTCTCCGAATAAGAACCACGCGGCTATAGTAATGAAAATAGGGGAGCTTGTAGCAAGAAAAGTTGAATTAGCAATATTTGTCTTGGAAAGAGATAGATGCCAGAAAATAAGGTCACCTACCCAAAAAAATGAAGCAATAAGTATTATTATTAGTTTCTTATTTGCAATGTTGGCACGAAATATATTGGAGCTATAGGTATTATTATTTTTATTAAAGTGCTCATAGTTTAATCTATTTTCCATCCGCATCCATGCATAGGCAATGGGTAGAGAAAGGGCAACACGCCAAAAAGCTATGGCAGATGGCCCAGCTTCGCCTAATCGTACAAAAATTGGTGAAGATCCAAGGCACCATGCGCCTAAAATTATTGCAAATAATGCGATACGTTTATGATGAATAGTATTGAGCAAGAGAGCTTATGCCTGTCTTGTAAGTTTAAATTCCGGAGATCTAAGTCTTAGGAGTAATAATTTTCATAGGAGGGATAGAATTAACCACAGATATTAGTGCTGAAGCTAGCCTTTGACCCCAAATTATCTGTTTCTCTTGAGTTTCAATGAGATCTTGCCTTACCTCAATTTCGATATGGGGGATTCCACGATCTTGTCCATGAAAGGGAATTGTGTAATCAGACGGACCGCGAATTGCATAAGGTTCATTATCACCAATAATGAGTTCCGGGTTTTTGGAGAGAATAGCCTCTTTTAGTGGTTCAACAAGTCTATCGTCATGTTCATATAAGAGACCAATATGCCAAGGTCTATTTGTATTATTTAGTAAGGGTGTAAAGCTATGAATCGCAACTAGTATTGGAACGTTTTCGTCCATTACTCTTAGGTCTAGCATTGAAGATATTTTATTGTGATATGGCGTATGAAAGTAGTCTACTCGTTCAGAGAATTCTAGGTGGCTAACATTAGTATTAGCTAATATTGGAGTGCCATCAGCATTATCAACAATAAGTGTTGGTGAAGATATCGGCCTATTTAAATCAATTATGAGCCTTGAATAATTTCCAGATACTAAGGGCGCGTCTAATATTCTCGAGATTTCATTTGCCATCCCCATGGCGCCAATATCCCAAGCAATGTGTCTTGAAAGTTCTTTGGGCGATAGACTAAGATTGTCCATATGATATGGAACTCTATTTGAGGCATGGTCACACGTTAGTAACCATTTTTTATTTTTACTTCCGGCATTATTTATTTTAAACGGAGATGGGTCTCCGGGAGACAATCTTGTTGTGGTGAAATTTTTGTTTTTTTTGTCATTCAAAGGATCAATTACCGCAAACTTTTTCTGACACGTATGAAAACCTTATTGATATTTCGGATTCTTATTGAAATTTGGAAGCCGAAAAGAAAATGAATTACTAGCTCACTTCATAGAATGAATCAAAGCACCTGCTTACTATCCCTAGTATAAATTTAATTTGGAATATCTGAATCTTTTAGGCCATAAATTTCTTTCGCAACTTTTTCACTAATATAGCCTTCTCTAAGATCTTCAAGGACTCTTTCACGTTCGCGGTCTCTCGGATTGCCCCAACCCCCCCCTCCTGGAGTTTGAAAGCGCATAGAATCTCCTGGCCTAATCATAACGCGTGACCATTTTGAGGGACTGGTTTTACCGAAGGCTTTATCAATTCCTTCCCAATTGTCTGATCCAGATGCGCGGAACCATGTACCTGCTGTACCTCCGCCTTCTCCACCGTGTAGTCCCCAGGGACGAGTATGGTGTCTATCAGACATCTGACTGCCCGTAATTTCAGTTTTACTCTTTAATACACGTGTTGTTGACAGTCCTCCACGATTTAGTCCAGGGCCGCCGGAGTCTTGCACTAGTTCAAACTTTTCACACTGAAGTGGAAAGCGTGTCTCAAAAACTTCAACTGGTATAACGCGACAGTTTCCATTTATAGAATCTGTAGCATCATTTCCGTCTGCGAATGATCTGCCGCCCCATCCTGAGAGTTCTATAGCATAGCAAACAAAGGTTTCATCAAGGTCTTCGTCATGACCTCCAAAAACAAAATTTGTGTGGGTTGCCCCTTCTGCAGCCATTGTATCATTAGGAAGAGCAGCTGAAAGTGCACCTATAACTGTTCCTGCTATTTTGCAGTGGCTTTCAGTATTACCTCCGACTTCAGGTGCTGGGAAGTCGACATTCAGGATAGTTCCTGGAGGGGCGACTACCTTGATAGGTCTAAAACACCCAGAGTTTTTTGGTATAGTATGATCTGTGCAATGAAGTATTCCGTTATATGATGCAGAGTATGCAACCCCAAGAGTTGCGTTAATAGGCCCCTTGGCTTGATCACTGGAGCCTGTGTAGTCAACTACTACTTCATCATTTTGAACGTATACTGTAGTGTTGATTGTGAAGGGTTTCTTCTCAATCCCATCGTCCTCTATAGTATCCTGGAAATTATATTTTCCATCTGGAATAGCTGCAATCTCGGCGCGCATTCTTGATTCCGAGTAATCATATAAGTCAGCAACATTTTTTCTGAATACTTCTTTGCCATATTTTTTAACCATGGCTTCTAATCTTGTTTCACCAACGTCAACGCCGGCGATAAGCGCTCTGAGGTCTCCGTAGTTGTAGCGTGGTGTCCGAACGTTCGCTAATAGAAGCTTCCATACCTCTTCAACATCCTCACCTTTACTAATTATCTTAACGGGAGGAACACGAATACCTTCATGAAAGATTTCTGTTGCTTCACCCGCAAAGGCTCCGGGGACCATGCCACCAATCTCTGTTAGATGTCCGATTGTCATGGCAAACCCCATTATCTCGTCATCGACAAAAACAGGTTTAATTAAAGTATGTTCTGGGCAATGCAGGCCTCCTCGATAAGGGTCATTATGCAGGAGTACATCTCCGGGGTGAATATCGTCTATTGGGATCTCTTTTATACTACTGCGTAGTAATAAGGGTACACCACCAATCATTGAGGGGCAGTATTCTGCTTGGGCCATTAGTTCCCCATTAGCTCCACCAAGAACACAAGTAAAGTCAAGAGCTTCATTAAATATAGTTGAGTATGAGGTTTTCATTAGAACAACCCCCATCTCTCGACAAATTGCTGTCATAGTAGAATCGATTATGCTCATAGTCACCATATCGATATCAGTGGTCGCTTTATTTTCTGTGGTCATTGCCCTTACCCCTTAGCCAGTTTGCCAATAAGAAGATTTCCATATTGATCAACTTTCACTTTTTCATTTGGTCGAACTACAGTTACAGATGCTGCTTCTTCTATTATAGCAGGTCCAGTTATCTTGTCTCCAGACTTTAGATTACTACGTCCATATATTGGTGTATCATGAGTTCCATCTTCAAAAATTACAGCTCTGGTGCTTAGTTCTTTTACTGATTTTCCATCACTTTCTTCTATTAAAGCTAACTCTGGTTTTTCAGTAAGAGATACCACGGTCGATTTTATTGTGATAATATCAATCGATTCTCCAGGGATATTAAAACCAAAACGTGCTTTATGCAGGTTATGGAAAGCCTGATACATATCTTCGGTAGTCTTTTCGTCAAATACATCGAAATTAATATCTACTTCTAGTTCATAGTTCTGGCCCAAGTATCTAGCTTCTACCGACCTGTGAGCTTCTATATTTTTTGTATACCCTTGGGCCTTTAGTTCGCTTATTCCACTTGTCACTAGCTCGTTTAATATCTCGCTTGCACGAGAGTTATCAAAAGATTTGGAGGTCATCTGGACTGTTCGTTGAACGTCCACGCGAGCATCAGTCATAATAAAGCCAAATGCAGAAAATTGACCTGGATAGTTGGGTACAATACCCGAGGGTATTCCTGCATCAATCATAAGATCATTTACATGAAGTGGTCCAGCTCCACCAAAGGCTAATAAGGTGAAGTCTCTAGGGTCTAGGCCTCTTTCAACTAGAACAGATCGAAGTGCCCCAACCATATTATTATTAGCTATTTGAACTATTGCGAGGGCTGTGTCTTCAATGCCCCGGCCTAATTCGTCTGCAACCGACTTTACAGCATCTATTGCCGCTGTTTTGTCAAGTTTCATGTCACCACCCAAAAAGTTTTCAGGGCTGATTCTGCCAAGAACCACATTGGCATCAGTGACTGCAGGTCTTTTTCCTCCATTACCATAACAAGCTGGTCCCGGTTCTGCACCTGCGCTTTCAGGTCCTACTCGCAGCATTCCCCCTTTATCTATCCAAGCAATAGACCCACCTCCTGCACCGATGGTTCGTATATCTATCATCGGAATTTGTATAGGGATTCCAAACTCTATATCAAAGTCAGTTGTAAAACTTTCATTTCCATTAACAACAGTTGAGCAGTCAGTTGATGTTCCTCCCATATCAAATGTTACCAAGTGGTCCACACCTGCAAGCCGGGCTATCTGTTTCCCAGCAATCACACCACCAGTTGGTCCTGAAACTGTCATTTGTATAGGAGATTGTGCAGCAGCGTCTGTCGTCATCTCTCCGCCATTAGATTTAATAATTGCCACATGGTCAGTAATGCCATTTTCGTTAAATCTTGCTCTGATAGTATCCATCTGTTTTCTAACAACAGGTTTGATGTAAGCATCTGCGATTGTTGTTGATGCCCTCTCATACTCTTTCCACTTTGGCAGAACATCATATGAAATAGAGATTGGTATATTGGGAAGTTCTTTCTCTAGTATTTCTTTTGCTTGTCGCTCATGATCTGGACGCACATAAGAAAAAAGGAGGTTTACAGCTAAAGCTTCTATTTCTTGATTTTCTTTTATCTGCTGAGCTAGTGTTTTTAGACCTTCAACGTCAAGACTAGTTTGAATGGTACCATCAGGGAGAATGCGCTCATTTATTTCGTAACAATGTCTACGTTTAGCTAGTGGCTTTGGTTTAACCCATGTCATATCGTAATGGTTGATGCGTTGACCCCTTTGGATGAACGGAACATCTCTAAACCCTTGAGTGGTAATATACCCAACGGTTGCTCCTTTACGTTCTAATATGGCATTTGTTGCTATCGTAGTTCCAAGACGGACATTTTTAATTTCACTAGAATCTTCGTATCTACTTAACCCATTTAAAATTCCATCGTTAGGGTCGCGAGGCGTTGAGGGATTTTTCCAAACTTTGATAGTCTTACTTTCTCTGTCATAACTAACAAAATCAGTAAAAGTGCCTCCCACATCAATTCCTACTAAATACTCACCCACAATTTCCTCCATTTAACCAAGTTTAGGTCCATACAAATTAAGATAGATCAAAAGTTTCTAATTAACCATATTATTAGCAAAGTTATGCTATGAGGAAAGTGTAAAGATTAATTTTATGCATATTATTATCTTATTGTATCAACAGAAAAAGGGCACCATTTCCACGGCGAACATTTAGCAATAAGGGTCCATTTTTAGACTTTTGAGCTTCTTCCAAGAGAGTTTTCGGTTCTTTCACCCTAGTTTTATTGATGGATAGTATTATGTCTCCTGGACTCAGGCCTGCTTGTTGTGCAGGGCTGTTAGGCTGGATTTGAATTACTGCTACTCCAGCAACCTTTCCGTATAAGGGATGATTTTCTGGCACTTTTCCAAAAGTCGCGCCTTCAAGCTTCGGTATATCGTTGTTGCTTGATAATTTTGGCGACTCATCGCGCGCACCAACTTTCATTTTTAGCTTGAGTTCTTTACCATCACGAATTGCAATAATAGTTACCTTATCTCCAACTCTGAGTACGCCAACCTTGTTTCTAAGATCTGAAGATCCGATTACGGGTTGGCCATTCATTTCAACAATTACATCACCAGCCTGGATACCGGCTTTGGAGGCTGAGGAATTTGGCATAACCTGACTAACTACTGCCCCAGATTCACCCTTAACTCCTAATGCTTCAGCTAGTTCCATAGTGAGGTCTTGAATTTGAACTCCTATACGCCCGCGTTGGATTTCACCGTGTTCTATCAATTGATCCATAATCTGACGGGCCATGTTGATTGGTATAGCAAATCCTATACCAACATTTCCCCCAGATGGCCCGATTATAGCTGTATTAATGCCTACCAGTTCCCCTTTTAAATTAACTAGAGCACCGCCTGAATTTCCAGGGTTGATCGATGCGTCAGTTTGGATAAAGTCTTCATAATTTTCTATTCCAAGTCCGCTTCGACCGAGAGCGCTTACAATACCTGATGTAACCGTTTGACCTAGTCCAAAGGGGTTACCTATAGCTATAACATAATCACCAACACGAAGTTCTTCGGAATTGGCGTATTGAACCTCTTTTAAATTTTTAGGCTTAACCTTTAATATTGCTATATCTGTTTCAGGATCTGAACCTATAACTTTTGCAGGTAACCGACGACGATCTTTGAGCGTGACAACTATTTCATTTGCTTGCGCAATAACATGAGAGTTTGTCACTATATATCCTCGCACAGAATCAACAATTACTCCGGAACCAACACTTGCCGTTTCTCTTTGTTGTTGTGGTATACGATCTCCAAAAAATCGGCGAAAGAAAGGGTCTCTAAAAAGAGGATTCTGTCTAACCTCAACAAGCCCCTTCGTTGCAATATTAACCACGGCTGGGGACACTTCTTCAACTAATGGAGCTAGGGTGGGGAGTTCTTTCGGTGGAATAGTTCCTGCTAGCGCACTATTGGAGGAATAAACATTACCTACTTGTCCAGAAATAGGAGGTATAAAAATTACCAAAATTGTTATAAATAATCCTAGAATTATCCCACGAAGCATTGATGTATCCTCACTTTATGTCGATTTATAGCCGGTATCATGCACTTTTCTAATACATATTACTGTAATGCCGGACAATAACTTAGTATTATGGAAATTTTTAGGCATTAAAGTATAGATTTTTACAATATTACATTTGGTCTAAGATAATATAAATGCAAGTGTGAATACACTTGAGTAGTGCTTGTTTTTATAAATTTCTAGAACACTAAGTCGCTGTTAAAGCAAATAAGTGGGTTTTTTTGATTTTAATTGATAGAATTTCTGAGGAAATTAGCTAAGTTACATTCTTGATGAGGGATATGACTATAGTCATTTTTTGGTCGATTTATGGCAGATACGGCTCTTTTTTTTCATAAAAGTTGTTTGGGTCACGAGCCGGGTGTTAATCACCCTGAATCTCCAAATAGACTTGTATCAATTGAAAAGTATCTTAGTAGTGAAAACTTTAAAGAATTATTAAGATTTGATTCGCCCTTAGCGAATATATCAGATCTTAAGCACGTGCATGCATCAGGGCATGTGGATGAAATTTTTGAACTTATACCTAGTTCTGGATATGAATTTGTTGATGGAGATACAGTTCTATCACCTAAGTCAGGTGAAGCTGCATTAAGGTCTGTTGGGGCTGCTTGTGCGGCAGTGGATAAAGTTTTAAGTAAGGAGGTTGATAACGCTTTTTGTGCATTAAGACCCCCTGGCCATCACGCAGAGCCATCGAGGTCAATGGGGTTTTGTCTTTTTAATAACGTAGCAATTGCTGCTGATCATGCAAGGAGAGTTCATGGTCTTACTCGTGTAGCAGTAGTTGATTTTGATGTTCACCATGGAAATGGTACTCAAGCTGCTTTTGAGAAAGACGGGGACCTTTTCTTTGCTTCAACTCATCAATTCCCCTTTTATCCTGGCACTGGAAATATTGACGAAACTGGAGTGGGAAATATTGTGAACGTACCGCTGAAGCATTCAACAGATTCTGAGGCATTTAGACTTGCTATTATTGAAAAGGTATTACCTGCTCTGCGTAGGCATGAGCCTGAGATAATAATACTTTCAGCTGGCTTTGATGCACATTATCAAGATCCTCTTGCCAGTCTAAATTTAGTAGAGGATGATTATAGGTGGATTACATGGGAATTGGTTCGAGTGGCAAATGAAAAATGTGATGGTCAGATAGTGTCCTGCCTTGAGGGGGGCTACAATATTGATGCTCTTGGTCGTTCAGTCGCGGCACATGTTGGAGCCTTGATGGAGGCAAATTGATAAGTTTTTTAAATAGCAACTTGCTTAATAGGGTTTAAAGATATGAGTAAATCAGAGAATAAACTAGATCTAAAGAATATGAGTTTTGAAAAGGCTTTAGATGAGCTTGAAAAAATAGTCGAGAAACTTGAATCTGGTGAGACGGATTTGGATGGTTCTATAGATGCTTACGAGAGAGGTATCTTATTAAAGAAGCACTGTGAAGACAAACTTAAGCAAGCGGAATTACGTGTAAAGAAGATAGAGGCGAGAGCTGATGGCATTGTTGAGAAGGTTGTAGACTTAGATAGTGATTAGACTCAGGTTTTTATTCTATATAAAAAAAGTAAAGATTAAGGACTTAACACTGTGATCCGATTGAAGAATGCATTAGAAAAATGTGCGCTAGAGACAACGGAAGCGCTTGAAAAATACGTTCCAGAAAGTAAAGACGTGGACTCCTTGGTTTACGAGGCTATGCGTTATTCTTTGTTAGCTGGGGGCAAGAGATTGAGGCCCTTTCTTGTTTTTTTATCGTCAGATATTTTTGAAGTGCCTAGATATCAGGCACTAGCTTGTGCGGTGGCAATTGAAATGGTTCATACTTATTCGCTTATTCATGATGATCTTCCATCAATGGATAATGATGATCTTCGAAGAGGTCGGCCTACGTGCCATAAAGAGTTTGATGAGGCAACGGCTATACTAGCTGGTGATGCTCTTTTGACTATGGCTTTTCAGATAGTATCTAGTAAAGAATCTCACCCTGATGGAGAAATACGTTCTGCTATTACACAAGAACTAGCTATAGCTGCCGGAGCAGCAGGGATGGTTGGAGGCCAGGCTATGGATCTCGCTGCTGAAACTTCAGAGAGATCTTTCGATTTGGATACCATTGTTCGATTACAAAGTCGTAAGACTGGCGCATTGATAAGATTTTCTTGTGAGGCTGGAGCAATTCTTGCTGGTGATAATGGTATCAAACGAACGGCTCTTCGATGTTATGCGGATGATATTGGTTTAGCATTTCAAATTGCCGATGACTTACTTGACTATGAAGGTGATGAATCCACCCTTGGTAAGGCTGCCGGAAAAGACATAGCGGCAGGAAAGGCGACATTTGTTGGATTGCTGGGCCCAGAAATTGCTCGGGAAAAAGCAGAGAATTTAGTATCAAGTGCAATAGCTCGACTAGATATATTTGACCATAAGGCTGAGTTGTTACGAGAAGTTGCTAGGTATATAATTGAAAGAAAAAACTAAAAAAATAAAATCTTCAAGATTTGTGCCAGCCAAAAAAAAAGTGCGGGTTGATTCTGAATTAGTTCATAGGGGCCTTGTTCAATCTCGGACTAAGGCGAGAGCTTTGATTATGTCAGGAAAAGTTTTTTCTGGAGAGAAGCGTATTTTGAAGGCTGGAGATTTAATTGACAAGTTGTATCCGCTAGATATCCGTGGTCCAGAGTATCCATGGGTTGGTAGAGGTGGGGTAAAGTTAGACCATGGTTTAAGCTACTTTGGGCTGTCACCTGAATCCAGAACATGTATTGATGTTGGTGCATCTACAGGAGGATTTACGCATGTTTTACTGGAAAATGGGGCAAGTAGAGTTTATGCCATAGATGTAGGATATGGCCAGCTTGCAGATAAATTAAGAAATGATCCACGTATCATAACTATGGAGCGTACTAATGCGCGCTATATAAATAATCAAATTGTATCTGACCCGATTGGTGCTATTGTTTGTGATGCAAGTTTTATTGGGCTAAAAACAATACTCCCTGCATCCTTAAGTCTAGCCAGTTCTGGTTGTTGGCTGGTTGCTCTGATAAAACCACAATTCGAAGTTGGTCCGTCTCTTGTGGGTCGGGGTGGTATCGTACGCGATAAAAAAGCACGAGATGATGCTTGTGCGAATATAAAAAACTGGATTGAAAGTCTAAAGGGCTGGAAGGTTTTGGGTCTTACGGAGAGCCCAATTACTGGTAATAACGGAAATATTGAGTTTCTTATAGCTGCAGAATTTAATTCTATTTGATCAGACTATTGCTAATGAGAATTTTTAGATAATTATGATTTAATAGTTTGTTGAGTAACACTAACGGCCTATATCGTAGTATTCGTCATTTGGCTTTATGCTTAGCCCAGAAGCTATCCTATTACTCATATTGTAAAATCCTGTTACTTCTACAATATCGAAAATATCTTTGTCGTTAAACCCCGCCATACGAAGTGAGGACCTATCTGCATCATGAACTTCGTGGGGTCGTGTTGTTAGCTTCCACGCAAAGTCGCTCATCAATTTTTGGCGTTTGTTAAGCTTTGCTTCTCTGTAGTTTGAGGCTAAGTCGTCTCCTAGTTTGGCATCACCAGATAAATGACGAACTGCTGCACCGTGTGCAACAAGGCAGTAGTTACAGTGATTAGCTGATGAAACAACTACAGCAATAATTTCTCTATCAAGTTTTGACAGGCCGCTTTCGCCTAACATTAATTCATTGTTATAAGAACGAAAGTATTCAAATTTATTTTGTCTAAGGGTATATGCGCGCAGTACGTTGGGTACAAAGCCGATTTTTTCTTTGCATTTTTTAAAAATGCTCTTAATCGATTGAGGTAAGCTTTTTTCGGAAGGCAATCTTATTGCGCAAACATTATTTTTTTTTGGTTTTGGCGATTCATTATTCCGTTTCGTCTTATTCATTATCGAGTTCCTATCTGCGCTCGATCAAGTAATAGGTGGTCTGCAAGAATGCAGGCAATCATTGCTTCAGCAACAGGTGTGGCTCGTATTCCAACGCATGGATCATGTCTTCCTTTAGTTTCAATTTCGGTTTCTTTTCCATCTACTGTTATAGTTTTTCTGGGAGTGAGAAAGGAGCTTGTTGGTTTGACTGCGATTCTGCAAATAATATCTTGTCCAGTTGAGATACCGCCAAGTATACCGCCCGCATTATTAGACATAAATTTGGCTTCGTTATTTCCAATTCTTATTTCATCCGCATTATCAGGTCCTTCTAGGGTTCCAGCTTCGAAACCAGCGCCTATTTCAACTGCTTTCACGGCATTAATTCCCATAAGAGCATGAGCAATATCTGCATCAAGTTTTCTATACACTGGCGCCCCAAGTCCTTTGGGTGTTCCTTTAACTGTTATCTCAATAATTGCACCAACAGATGATCCGCGACTTCTGATTTCATCTAGGTAGGTTTCCCATTCAGTTAGAATGCTATTATCAGGAGCAAAGAAATCATTTTTATTTATCTGGTCCCAATTCCATTTAGAACGATCAATAGATTTTGATCCTATTTGGACAACAGCACCTTTAATCTCTAATTTATTGCCTAATATCTTTCTGGCAACTGCTCCGGCCGCTACCCTTGATGCAGTCTCACGAGCAGAGGACCGCCCCCCACCACGATAATCGCGAATTCCATATTTCATATCGTATGCAATATCTGCGTGCCCTGGTCGATACTTTTCGGCTATAGCCCCATAATCTTTTGATCTGGCATCTTCATTATTTATTATAAGGCTTATTGGCGTGCCAGTTGTTTTTCCTTCAAACGTACCTGAGAGGATTTGCACTTTGTCATTCTCTTTTCGTTGTGTAACAAATCTTGATTTACCCGGCTTACGTGAGTCAAGCCAAGGCTGGATATCGGACTCATTAAGATCGATTAATGGTGGGCATCCATCTATCACGCAGCCAAGGGCTGGCCCATGACTCTCTCCCCAAGTAGTTACTCTAAATATATGTCCAAATGTGTTATATGACATCTGTTCTTTGTTTAATCCTAAAATTAAATGTACGACGCAATTTCATCAGGTATCTTTGCGTTCTAGACAATTGATATATCAGGAGCATCCGGGTGTTTCATGCCTACTATGTTGTAGCCACAGTCTACATGGTGAACTTCTCCAGTTACCCCGGTTGCTAAATCTGATGCTAAGTAAACTGAAGCACCTCCGACCTCATCAATAGTTACGTTTCTCCTTAAGGGGGAGTTGAGCTCATTCCATTTCAATATATATCTAAAATCTCCGATCCCAGAGGCGGCTAGTGTTTTTATTGGTCCTGCAGAAATAGCGTTGACGCGAATATTCTGGTCACCTAGATCTGCGGCTAAGTAGGTTACGCTTGCTTCAAGTGCAGCTTTCGCAACGCCCATAACATTGTAATGCGGCATCCATTTTTCTGCACCGTAGTATGACATAGTTAGAAGGCTTCCACCATTTTTCATCAGAGGAGCGGCGTTACGGCAAGTTTCGGTAAAGGAAAAGCAGCTTATATTTAAGGTAGTTTGAAAATTCTCACGTGATGTATCTAAATATTTTCCTTTTAATTCTTCTTTATCTGAAAATGCAACTGCATGAATAACAAAATCCAGGGACGCCCATTGATTATTTATTTGTGCAAATGCCGATTCTAATTGTAGAGGATCACTCACATCGCAGGGTATTAAAATATCACTCTCAACTTTATTAGCTAAGGGTCTTACACGTTTTTCTAAAGCTGAACTTTGATATGTAAATGCCAGTTGTGCTCCATGGGAATGGAGCGCATTAGCGGCTCCCCATGCGATTGACCTATCATTAGCCACCCCCATTATCAGGCCTTTTTTTCCATTCATTAGCTCCGATTTTTGAGCCATTTGACAACCTCTAAATGCTATAATTCACTTGGCATATTAACGAATCGTTAGGTTCATTTATAATAAAATACTAATCCATATAAAAGTATTTCAGGCGTTGATGAAGCCTTTTAGACTGCGTGATACCCCTAACTTGCCCAGTATAGAGCATATTTTGTCTCTATTTAACTTTGTATTCTCCAGTCTCCATTGGCATCGCGGCACGCAGTACCGTATGCCTGCTCTGTCCTACCGCCAATTGTTACCGTTTGTTGGTATTCACGGCAAGGTGTATATTCATCACGAAAGTAAGTATCTGTCGGCGTAAAAGTTCCTGAATGTCCGTTATCAGGATTAGCCCAGGATGATGTTGTGCCTGTGGGAGCGCTCTCAAGAGCCGTTTGCGCTGTTCTTTCGGCATATAGCTGGTCAGCTTTATCTAATGAAGTGCCTATTTCATTTCCAATAAACGCACCTAGTAGAGTTCCTGCTGCAACTGCTGCTAGCTGTCCGCTTCCATCGCCAACTTGTGCTCCCAGGAGTCCTCCAATTATGGCGCCTCCTAAAGTGCCAAATTGTTCTTTTTGTCCTGTGGTCTGTCCGTCTAGGCATCCTGATATCGTGACTATGCTAAAAAGCGAAATACAAACGATTCCTGCCTTAAATGCTCCAGTCTTAAACATAAAAAGCTCCTTTTTGTGTAAGGTTTTGCACTAATACTATATAGCTATTAAAACAAAGCAAAAATGTGGCCACTATTACATGAATTTTCATAAATATCCGTTGTTAATAGAACATACATTACTAAGTGTATATAGCTAGTCTGATTGATATTATAGTACTTTAGGGGGCTGTTTTGGCTATAGAAAATTTTGATGACCCATTAAAACATTTTGATGTTTGGTATAAAGAGGCCTGTGAATCCAAGATTAAAGAGCCTTCTGCAATGTCCTTAGCGACTGTAGATTCTAGAGGACGGCCTTCTGTTCGCATGGTGTTGCTTAAGGGTTTCAGCGACCAAGGGTTTGTATTTTATACAAATCTTAATAGTCGTAAGGGCAAAGATCTGCAGAGAAATCAAAATGCAGCACTTTGCTTTCACTGGATTCCATTAGAAAAGCAAGTAAGAATTGAAGGGCATGCAGTTCCAGTAAGTGATGAAGAGGCAGATAATTACTTCTCTTCAAGGAGCAGGGATAGTCAGATTAGTGCCTGGGCTTCAATTCAATCAAGTCCGTTAACTAATAGGAAAGAATTAGAAAAGCGATGCAAGGATATAGCTTCTCGGTTTGAAGGTATAAAAGTTCCTCGCCCTGATTTTTGGTCAGGTTATAGGCTTAGGCCAAGAGAGATTGAGTTTTGGACGGCGGGTGACAATCGTTTACATGAAAGAATTGTTTACACATTTTCTGGTGACACAGGATACTGGAAAAGAGGGATCAAATATCCATAAAGGCCAATATAGGGCTTTAATTACTAATATGTGATCGATTTTTCTGGCATACTTTAGGTGTATAAAGCAAAATATAAGAATTATAGTTCTTGCTTAATATATATGTTTATTTGAAGGTTAACTGAAATAAATCCCCTTTCACCAGGGGAAAATTATGTTCATAGCATTGATTATGCTTGATGCTATGATAAGGTAGCTTAGTAGAAATATCTGGGAGATATAAAACCAATGGCTGTAAACTTGGCGCAGACCGCAAAACAGAAGAAAATAAAATATTTTCTCATAAGCTTTGTGGATTACTTTGGAGTATTGCGGGCGAAATTAGTGCCTGCTTCTGCAATTGGAGGTATGCAGAAAGACGGTGCAGGTTTCGCAGCTTTTGCTGCATGGTTAGATTCTTCACCTGCTCATCCTGACATGCTCGTAATGCCTGATCCAGATAGTTTGATACAATTGCCGTGGAAGCCTGAGGTTGGCTGGTTGGCTGGTGATTGTTGGATGGAAGGCGAGCCAATGTTAGATACTCCAAGACTCGTTTTGAAAAAACAGGTGGGCCTGGCTGCGAAAAAAGGTTACAGAATGAAAACTGGAGTGGAAGCGGAATACTTTATAATCAATGAAGATGGAAGTGACATTTCTGATCAACGTGATACTCAGTCAAAGCCTTGTTACGACCAAACTGCACTAATGCGTCGATATGAAGTGGTTGCTGAAATTTGTGACAGTATGGAAAAATTAGGTTGGGGTCCCTATCAAAATGACCATGAGGACGCCAATGGCCAATTCGAAATGAATTATGACTATACTGATACGCTCATATCAGCAGATAGGCACGTGTTTTTTAAGTATATGGTTAAGTCTATTGCAGAAAAACATGGGTTACGTGCAACTTTTATGCCAAAGCCGTTCGAGCATTTAACTGGTAATGGCTGTCACACACATGTTTCAGTGTGGGATAAAAGTGGGAAAAAGAATCTCTTTGCAGACTCAAAAGGTGAGCTGGGAATGTCAAAGTTATCATACCACTTCCTTGGGGGTATTTTAAAATCAGCTGCTGCGCTGTCCTCAATATATAACCCAACGGTAAATAGTTATAAGCGTCTAAACGCTGGAACGACACTATCTGGTGCAACATGGTCCCCAAACTCAATTACGTTCGGTGGAAATAATCGTACAACTATGGCGAGGATACCTGGCCCTGGACGCTTTGAACTGCGAATGATGGACGGCTCTACTAATCCTTATCTCTCACAGGCTGCAATTCTAATGGCTGGCTTAGAGGGTGTAAAATCAAAGAGAGATCCTGGTAAACGTTATGATATTGATATGTATGCTGAGGGAGATAAGTTAAAGGGAGTAGATAAGCTTCCATTAAATTTATTAGATGCAATAAGACTTACCAAGACTAATAAAATTGTTAAAGAGGGTTTGGGAACGTCTTTTGTTGATTCTTATACCAAACTAAAGATGCAAGAATGGCTTGATTATGCAAGGCATCTCTCTAAGTGGGAGCGAGACAACACACTGGATTGTTAATAATAATTTAATACCTATTTATATATCTTTAAATCTTTAGTAAGGCAGATAAAATGGCTTTCGGGCTACTAAAATACGGCCTCAACCCTCGATTTCAACCTAAGCAGTTTCTTCGCGATAGCAAAGATCTTAAGTCTTCTTACGATGTCGTCATAATTGGTGGTGGTGGTCATGGACTTGCCGCAGCATACTATTTGGCTAGAGACTGGGGTATTACTAACGTGGCAGTACTTGAAAAGGGCTGGCTTGGAGGGGGTAATACGGGACGTAATACAGCTATAATAAGGTCAAATTATCTCACTCCAGAGGGTGTAGATTTCTATGATGAAAGCCTTAAGCTCTTTAAGGGACTTAGTAGGGAGCTCGACTATAATATTCTTTATTCCGAGCGGGGCCACTTCACATTAGCCCACACCGATGCTGCTATTCGTACATCCAGATGGCGAGCAGAAGTTAATAAGCACCTTGGGGTTAACTCTGAAGTGGTTTATAGAGATGACCTTGCTAGGATGGTTCCCCTACTAAACCTCTCAGAAGAGGTTAGATATCCAGTTCTTGGAGCCTTATATCATCCACCGGGAGCAATAGCACGGCACGATGCTGTTGCATGGGGATATGCAGGTAGAGCTGCAGAGATGGGTGTTGAGTTACATCAAAATACTGAAGTAACTGGTATAGAAGTTGAGGATGGAACTGTTGTTGGCGTGGAAACTAATCGGGGTAGAATATCATGTGGTAGAGTTCTCCAAGCTGTTGCCGGTCGTTCTTCTGAAGTTTCTCGACTGGCTGGCATTGATTTGCCCATTCGTTCTGTTCCACTTCAAGCATGTGTTTCTACGCCAGTTAAACCAATTTTAGATCCTATAATTGTCTCTGGTTCCTTGCATGTTTATATTTCTCAGTCTGATAGGGGAGAATTCGTAATGGGTGGTTCAACAGACCCCTATCCGCGTTATCAGACATCATCAAGTCTAGATTTTATGGAAGGATTAATGGGCCATCTTCTTGAATTATTCCCATTTATGTCAGAAATGCCAGTTTTACGTCAGTGGGCTGGTTTGGCAGATATGACCCCAGATTTTTCACCCGTTATGGGTAAAACTCCTGTTAATAATTATTATATTGATGCAGGTTGGGGTACATGGGGATTCAAGGCCACGTGTGTTTCAGGTAAGAGGATGGCTGAAACTCTAGCTACTGAAAAGACGCCAAACATTTTAAAGCCTTTTGCATTAGATCGTTTTCGAACATTTGATCTTGTTGGCGAAAAGGGTGCAGCTTCTGTGGGTCATTAGGTGTTAGGAAATTACTAAATGAAAATAATAGAGTGTCCACTAAACGGTCCGAGAAATGCACAGGAATTTGTGTTCGGAGGTGACGTAATTAATCACCCAAATCCTCATTTGATATCAGATGATCAGTGGGCAAATTATGTATTTATTGAAGAGAATCGAGCTGGCGTTGTCCAAGAGTGGTGGTGTCATGTTCCTACTGCATATTGGTTTATAGCAGAACGTGATACAGTCAAAGATGAAATACTACGTACTTTCGACCCTTCTGAAATTTATAAAGAGAGAATTGATTACAATCGTCCCGAAGTTGAGGCGCAAAGCCAGGATACTAAAAATAATAAAGTTGGTGAAGTAAATAGCACAAATAAAGAAACCGGGAGTAGTATTTGATGGTAATGCGGTTGGATGCTCCTGCTGGTCATTTAATAAACAGGCAAAAAATAGTTACCTTCAAGTTCGAGGGAAAGACTTACAAAGGTTTTGACGGAGATACAGTAGCTAGCGCACTTATGGCTTCTGATCAGAGAGTATTTTCCCGCTCTTTCAAGTATCATCGGCCCCGTGGAATTATGAGTTTGAATTCTCTTGACGCCAACACTCTTGTTCAAATTGGTGATTCGCCTAACAGATTTGCGGAAAGAGTCCCTATTGTTGATGGACTAGATGTAAAAGCTCAGAATTATTGGGGTTCTTTACTAAAAGATAACCTAAATATAATAGGAAGGTTTGGTAGATTTTTGCCAGCGGGCTTTTACTACAAAGCTTTTTATAAGCCTGGATGGACTTGGCCTATATGGGCTAACATAATTCGAAAAATTGCTGGATTAGGTGTGCTGAATCCCAACGCGCCACATAAGTATTACGATAAGGAATATCTTTTTTATGACGTAGTTGTTGTTGGTGCTGGACCAGCAGGCCTTTCCGCTAGTATAGAGGCAGCTAAATCTGGAGCAAATGTAATTGTAATAGACGAAGATCAGGCTCCAGGCGGCTCACTAAACTGGGGGCGAGCGAGCATAGAAGTTGATAGTGATAAAAGTGTTAGGGATAAGTTGCTAGATGAAGTAGAGGAAAATGAAAATATTCGTGTATTAGCTAGTAGCTCGGTAATTGGTCGATATCCAGATAACTGGTTAGCAGTAGTGAGCAGTAATCGGCTTATTAAGTTAAGAGCCAGGTCACTAGTAGTGGCGACAGGATGTTGGGAGCAACCAATAGTCTTCAGAAATAATGACCTTCCAGGTATTATGCTTGGTTCTGCTGCTCAGCGCTTAATTCATATGTGGGGCGTTAAGCCTGGGAAGAGAGCAGTAGTAGCAACATCAGATGATCATGGATACGGTGTTGCTCTTGATCTAGTTGACTCAGGTGTTGAGGTCGCAGCAATTGTAGATTTGCGTGAGGATCCTGATAGAACTGAACTTTCAGCTGAGGTCCAAAGACGCCACATACCAATATTTCCTGGTAGAACACCATGGGAGGCTGTCCCCTCAGCAGACGGCTTGCGAGTTTCTCAATTACGTGTGGCAAAAATTTTGAATCCCGGAGTATGTGCCCGTGAAGTTGACTCATTTTCTTGTGATCTTGTTGTTATAAGCGCTGGCTGGTTTCCTGCGGCCCCACTTATCCGTCAGGCAGGAGGAAAACTTAACTATGATGAAAACTCTGGATCAACTTCAATCGAAGGCCTTGATGATTCAGTCTTTGCTGCGGGTGGCTTAGTTGGCCACAGCTGCATAGATTCTGCGGCTGCTAATGGTAGGTATGTGGGTATGATTGCAGCAAAAAAAATTGGCTTAAGTTCGGATAGTGACTTAATAGATGTTTCTCCACAGTATGCTTCCAAAGTACATCCTTGGCCAATTTTTGACCACCCCAAAGGAAAAGCCTTTGTTGATTTTGATGAAGATATACAAGTCCATGATCTGCAGATGGCTTTGAAAGAGGGATATAGTCATATTGAGCACTTAAAACGTTTTACAACAAATGGTATGGGCCCATCACAGGGCCGACATTCATCCTTGCCAGCCATGCGTTTAGCATCAAAGCATCTGGGACTTTCACTTGACAGTACAGGCATGACAACAGCCAGGCCTCCAAATGCATTAGTCACTTTTGGTCATTTAGCAGGTAGGATTTTTGAGCCTGTACGATATACATCTATACACCACCGTCATATAGAATTAGGGGCAAAGATGATGCCTGCAGGTGCATGGCTCAGGCCTGAGTATTATGGAAGTTCAAAAGAGAAAGATCGTCTAATAAGAGAGGAAGCACTAAATGTCAGGCAGAACGTTGGATTAGTTGATGTATCAACTTTAGGTGGTCTTGATATTTGTGGTCCAGATGCAGCTGAATTTTTAAATCGTATGTATACTTTTGCGTACCTTAAACAGCCGGTTGGAAAATCACGTTATGTTTTAATGACAGATCTATCTGGTGTAATCATTGATGATGGTGTGGCTTGCAGATTTTCTGACGAGCATTTTTATGTTACGGCTACAACAAGTGGCGTTGATGCAGTTTATAGGCAAATGCTCTGGTTCAATGCTCAGTGGAGACTAAAAGTAGATATAACAAATGTAACTGCCTCATACTCAGGTGTTAATATTGCTGGTCCAAAAAGTAGAGATATTTTGGAGAGGCTTTGCAGTGATGTTGACTTGTCACCTGCAGGGTTTCCTTATATGGGCGTTCGAGAGGGGCATGTGGCTGGTATCCCTGCAAGAATGTTGCGCGTTGGTTTTGTAGGTGAGCTTGGTTACGAACTTCATGTCCCAGCACACCAAGGAGAGGCGCTCTGGGATGCTTTGATGGAAGAGGGTCAGGAGGAATCTATCCGGCCTTTTGGTGTTGAGGCTCAGCGCTTATTAAGATTAGAAAAGGGACATATAATCATTTCTCAAGACACCGATGGTCTTACTCATCCGATTGAAGCCGATATGGCGTGGGCAATTTCTCGTAAGAAGCCTTTCTATGTCGGCCTGAAGTCAGTATCTATTCTTGAAGGTAAACCGCTTACAAGAAAACTGGTTGGTCTTGAGCTAAGTGAATCAAATTCAACTATTCCAAAGGAGTGTCACCTTGTAATTGATGGGTCAAATATTACAGGAAGAATAACATCAATTGGATACTCACCTGTTCTAAAAAAAGTTGTAGCCTTAGCCTATGTTGCTCCTCATCAATCTGATCCCGGGAGTGAAGTAGAAATTCGTGTTGATGAAGGAGAAATTGTGCAGGCCACTGTTGTGAAGTTACCATTCTATGATCCTGATGGTAAGCGACAGGAGTTATAATTATGGTTGAAACTTTAGATCCCTCGTCACTAACAAATCGTAGTTTTTTGTATAGACAACATATTAAATCTGGAGCTGTCTTCGCTGAGATGGGTGGATTTGCTGTGCCCTTAAACTATGGTAATCCCGATAGTGAAACTGAAGCATCTTCCAATATGGGCCTAGTAGATCTCAGTCATTTGCCACGTACTGGCTTTAAAGGTTGGGATGCCGCAAAATGGCTAGTTTCCAATGGTTGTAAGGTTGGCGATGGATCAAACGTTACTACCGAGCAGGCATGTTATTCGAGGGCCATGAGATTGGCCCCTAGTGAAGTAGCAATCCTAGGTGACCTCAATGCAGAAAGTAGTCTAGTTAATGACCTAGATATGACTTGGTCCTCACATAGATCAGACGGAGTTTTTCATGTTCCTAGGGCTAGCACTAACTGTTGGCTAAAAGTGACAGGAAAATATGCGCCCAGTATGTTCGCAAAAATATGTGCTGTTGATCTAAGGCCGCAGGTATTTGGCATTGGTCAGGTGGCGCAAACAAATATAGCTAGACTAAACTGTATAGTAGTCAGGCACGATATTGATGCGGTTTTGACTTACGATATATTAACAGACTGTGCTTCGGCAGATTATTTTTGGTCCGCATTGTTAGATGCTATGGAAGAATTTTCTGGCAAACCAATAGGTATCTCTGCTCTTAAAAGTTTGTCGGTCAATATTTAACTAGTTTTATTTGGTGCCGCCGGTAAGAATCGAACTTACGACCTCATCATTACCAATGATGTGCTCTACCCCTGAGCTACGGCGGCATTGTTATGGGGCAACATACTCTACTAGAATGGCAGTGGGCAACCATGACTGATAATTCTAAGAAGTTTGTGCAGGATCAATCTAAACACATAAAGAGCCATAATCGTAAAGAGCGGCTATCATCTGCGCTCAGAACGAATCTAAGACGTAGAAAAGAGCAAAAACGTGCTCTAAAGGCTTCGGAATCTGAAAAAATTGGTCAAGATAATAAATAACTTACATAAGCCGATTCGTTGCATAACCCTAATAATGTTGGGAAATTTGAGAATCTCACTTATTTTTTTAGGAGAAGCGTCAAATAAAAAAGAATTTTAAAAAAAAACGCGAAATAGGGGACCGATTCCTATATTAAGAGAAGTAAATAAGTCGTTTATTTTTGCAATATAGGCTGGAAATTAAAAAGGGAAGGTATTTCTAATGGCCATAATGCCCGATAGGTGGATACGTAAGATGGCGGTTTCTAGAGGGATGATTGAGCCCTTTGTTGAATCACAGAAGCGAGAGGGCTGTATTTCGTATGGGGTTTCTTCATATGGATATGACGCAAGAGTCTCCGAAGATTTCAAAATATTTACAAATGTTGACTCGGCTCTTGTTGATCCTAAAGAGTTTGTCTCAGAGAGTTTTGTTGAACGTACTGGAGATGTCTGTGTTATTCCTCCAAATAGTTTTGCGCTGGCAAGAACTGTAGAATATTTTCGTGTTCCTAGAGATGTTCTTGTAATATGTCTAGGAAAGTCGACCTATGCTCGATGCGGAATTATTGTAAACGTGACTCCTTTAGAACCTGAATGGGAAGGACATGTAACTCTCGAGTTCTCAAATACAACCCCATTGCCAGCTAAAATTTATGCGAATGAGGGCGCTTGTCAGTTTATCTTCTTAAAAGCTGACGAAGATTGTGAAGTCAGTTATGCTGATAGGTCTGGTAAATACCAAGGTCAAACAGGAGTAACACTTCCTCGGCTTTAGGAACATACGTTAAGTTATTAAGGTGTTTTACAGAGGCTAGTGATGGACAAGATTAGAGTAATAGGAGGTCGCAAGCTTTCTGGTAATGTCACAATAAGTGGCGCAAAAAATGCAGCTTTACCTCTTATGGTTGCTTCAATGCTAACAGCTGATCGCCTTGTTTTGGAGAATGTTCCTGATTTAGCGGATATCAAGACTATGGGGGACTTGTTAACCACTCATGGTTGTAAGATTGATAGCTTAGAAAAAAAGAATAGTTTAAACCAGACACTTCCAAAAGAATTAAGTTTACAAGCTGATCGAATAGATAATGCAACTGCAGGCTATGATCTTGTGTCGAGGATGCGCGCTTCTATTTTAGTCCTAGGCCCATTATTAGCGCGTATTGGAAGTGCGAGAGTTTCTTTGCCTGGTGGTTGTGCAATTGGAACGCGGCCGATTGATATTCATCTTTCAGGTCTATCTCAGATGGGGGCTGAGATCTCACTAGTAGATGGGTATATAGAGGCCTCTGTGCCAACGAAATTGAGGGGTGCTAATATTTCTTTGCCTTTTCCTTCCGTCGGTGCAACAGAAAATTTAATGATGGCTGCGGTCTTAGCAAGTGGAGAAACAAGGATCAAGAATGCAGCCCGTGAGCCTGAGGTTGTTGATTTATCTAAGTGTTTATTAAAAATGGGTGCCAATATTAGTGGTATTGGAAGCGATGATTTAATCATTGAAGGTAAAAATATACTTCATGGTGCTAGACACCAAGTTATCCCTGATCGTATTGAAGCAGGGACGTATGCTATGGCGGCTGCAATCACTGGGGGGAGCATTAATATAGTTGGAGCTGATAGTGATCATCTAGAACTACCATTAGAAATGCTTATACGGAGTGGGGTTACTGTTAGTAATACACAAGATGGTATTAACATCGCAGCAACCAGACCAATAGAGGCTACTGATATATCAACAAATATTTATCCCGGCTTCCCAACGGATTTACAGGCTCAGGCAATGGCCCTTATGACAATTGCTAAAGGAACTTCTGCGGTTACTGAGAGTATATTTGAAAATAGATTCATGCATGTACCAGAATTAGCCCGCCTAGGTGCTAACATAAGCGTTAAAGGAGGGGTGGCTGTAGTGCGTGGGGTAGAGCAATTAAAGGGCGCTCGATTAATGGCAACTGACCTAAGAGCTTCTTCGTCGCTAGTGATAGCCGGACTTGCTGCAGAGGGTGAAACAGTGATTGATAGGGTTTATCATATAGACAGAGGATATGAACGGATTGAGGAGAAGTTATCTAAAATCGGAGCCTATATTACCCGGGAGACAGCAAGTTGATGAATGATTTCTCAGGAAATGAATCTAGGTTACGTCTTCGAGCTAAGGAGTCAGAAGATTTAACTGTAATAAGTGCATGTTTGCAGGGAGCTGTAACTTGTTATGGTGAAATAGCTTATGATAAAGCTGAAGAGCGGTTTGCTGCAATAATGGTACGTTATACCTGGGAGGATGCTGCGAGTCATAAATTTGATAAGGATGTATTGCCATTAAAACAGGTTCGTGCAGCTTTGAGAATTGAGGGTGTGCATAAAATCCTTTTAAAGAAAGTAGACCAAACTAAGGAGAATAGGTTACTAGAGTTGATTGCTATTTCAGCGCTTAAGGTTAGAGATAAAAATCGTATAAGGCTAATATTCTCATGTGGTGGTGAAATCTTAGTTGATGTGGAAGGTTTTGATATAAGGATGGAAGATCTTGATGAGCCAGTACAAAGCAATTTAATGGTTACTTTTGATGGTGATGAACCAATTGATTAATATGATACTTATTTGATAAGTAGTGATTGAAAGTGAGTGAAAATGAAGGGTCAAGACGGTATTATTTTGGCTTTGCCAAAGGGCCGCATTCTTGAGGAGTTAATGCCTCTGTTGGATGATGTGGGAATAGTTCCTGAACCGGCATTTCAAGAAAAGGATGCTAGGCAGCTTAGATTCGCCACGAATATTGAGGAATTAAGTATAATTCGTGTGCGTTCATTCGATGTGGCAACTTTTGTTGGTTTCGGGGCAGCACATTTTGGTGTGGCGGGAGCAGATGTTTTGATGGAGTTCGATTATGATGAGCTCTACTCGCCTGTTGATCTTGGTATAGCTCCATGCCGTTTAGTGGTGGCAGAACTCAAGGAGCTTGCTCAGAAAGACGACCCGGCACAATGGAGTCACGTTAGAGTGGCAACAAAATACCCCAGACTTACTGAAAGACATTTTGCTGCTCGAGGTGTGCAGGCAGAATGTATTAAGTTAAACGGAGCTATGGAATTAGCCCCTACTCTAGGATTGTGTCGAAGAATTGTTGATTTGACTCATACTGGAGCAACACTAGAAGCTAATGGACTAGTAGAAGTAGAACATATTGCAGATGTGACTTCTAGGTTAGTAGTGAATCGAGCAGCAATGAAAACTCTTGCAAATAGCGTTGGAGATTGGGTGCAACGCTTTAGGGAGGCTGTTAATGGTTAGGCGTTTAGATTCCTCAGAGAGTAATTTTACAGAGGCCTTTTCTAGTCTAATTCATGAAAGGCCAGACGGCACTGCAATTGTGGACTCTGGGGTAAAAGAAATAATTGATAAAGTACGTATGCATGGAGATAAATCACTTTTAGAACTCACCTCAAAGCTTGATAGGTTTGATAGTCTAGACGTTAAAAATCTGCTTTTAACTAAAGAAAAAATAGACCAGTCTGTAGATGCTTGTAGCAAAGAAACTTTAGATGCCATAAATTTTGCATCCTTACGAATAAGGAAATTCCATGAGATGCAAAGTCCCATCGACATCAATTTTACTGATGATTTAGGAGTCGGTTTAGGGGCTTTATGGAGGCCAATTTCATCTGTTGGAATTTATGTTCCTGGGGGTACTGCTGCGTATCCATCATCAGTGCTTATGAATGCCATACCAGCTAAAGTTGCTGGAGTGCCCAGAATAGCAATGGCTGTTCCAGCGCCTGAAGGAAATCTAAGTCCATATGTGATTGCAGCAGCTAAGGTATCTGGAGTCGATGAAATTTGGACTATTGGTGGTGCGCAAGCCATAGCAGCATTAGCCTATGGGACTAGTACAATTACTCCAGTAGATAAGATTGTAGGACCTGGAAATGCCTGGGTAGCTTCTGCAAAACGCCAAGTTTTTGGACAAGTTGGTATAGATATGATTGCCGGTCCATCTGAGATCTTAGTTATAGCTGATAAACTAAATAACCCAGATTGGATAGCAATGGACCTTCTATCGCAAGCTGAGCATGATCCAACTGCCCGGGCTATACTTATAACTGACAACGATGAATTTGCGAAGAAGGTGGAGAATTCTATTGGAAGGTATTTAAAATCATTAAAACGTTCTGATATAGCCAGCGACAGTTGGAAGCGGTTTGGGGCTATAATATTGGTCAAGTCAATTATGGAAGAAGCTTCTAACCTTGCTAATCAAATAGCCCCTGAACACTTGGAGTTAGCTGTAGAATCGCCTGATGAGCTCGTTAAAACAATTACTAATGCGGGTGCAATGTTTATAGGCCGATTTACCCCCGAGGCTATAGGAGATTATGTTGCTGGACCAAATCATGTTTTGCCTACTTCAAGAAGTGCGCGGTTTACATCAGGATTATCAGTAATAGATTTTTTGAAGAGAACTACAACCGTAAGCTGTGATTCTCATAGCCTGGGAGCGATTGGACCGTCGGCAATAAAAATAGCTAAAGCTGAAGGCCTGGAGGCTCATGCTTTATCTATTTCACTCCGAATGGACGAAACCTCGGACTGAGGCAATGTCGGATAAGCATATTCAAGATACTCAATTTATTGCCAGTTTAGTTCTTGATAATACGGTAGGAAGGCATCCTAACCCTGATATTGAGCACGAAAGAAAGGTGGCTATTTATGATCTCGTGGATTCAAACTTTTTTTCACCTGTGGGTGCTTCACCAGGTCCATATAATGTATGTCTCCGAGTCGTAGATAATCGTCTTTTATTTGATTTAGAAGATGGATCAGGCTCGAAGGTGGAATCGATTTCTATACCTATGTCACCTTTCAGATCTTTATTAAAAGATTACGCTAGAGTCTGTGAAGCTTATATGGAGGCAATTCGCGCTGCTGCACCAGCGCGGATTGAGGCAATAGATATGGGCAGAAGAGGCTTACATGATGAAGGCTCTGAAATACTAAGAGAAACATTAAAGGACAAAGTAGTAGTTGATGATAAGACTGCCCGTCGGCTTTTTACTGTCCTTTACGTTTTTCAGATGCGTGTGTAACACACCATGGTAACTCAGCCTGATAGAATTTTATTTGCTTGCACATGGAATGCTGTGCGTTCACCTATTGCTGAAGCGCTAATGAAAAGCTTATGTGGAAGACGGGTGTTGATAGACTCTGTTGGTGTTCGTATGGGAGAGATAGATCCATTTGCGATAGCAGTAATGCAAGAGTTAGGTATAGATATATCTTTACATCAATCAAAGACTTTTGAGGATTTAAGTAGTTCTAACTTTGATATGGTGATTTCTTTATCTCCAGAAGCTCAACATAAAGCTATGGAAATGACTAGGACTACTGAGTGTAAAGTTGAATTTTGGCATACTATGGATCCCTCTATAATTGAGGGGAGCAGAGAGGTAAGATTAGATGCGTTTAGACAGATCAGAGATGAATTATCAAAAAAGTTACTAACAAGATTCTCAAATCCTGCCCCAGTAATATAGGATATTTTCTAAATATTAATTTATTTATAGGTATTATAGGGATTGCTGAGTGATTACTATTAATCAGGCATCAAATTATTTAAGTGTAGATAATTCGGTTAAACTAGAATGGTGATTCCATCCAAAATAATGAACAATAATAAGCTCATTCTCGCATCAGCATCTCCAAGACGTCTAGAACTACTCATGCAAGTTGGAGTAGTCCCCGACGAGGTGATTCATCCTAATATAAGTGAAGAGAAATCAATAAGAGAATCTCCTAGTAATTACGCTTTGAGGGTAGCAAAGGAAAAAGTATATTCAGTATCCTCGCATAAGTCTGGATTTTTTATAATAGGCGCAGATACTGTTGTTTCTTGTGGTCGAGATGTTTTGCCCAAAGCAGAAAATACTGATCAGGCTAGGAATTGTTTGCAGCGCTTATCAGGTCGACGTCATCGTGTTTTGACAGGTGTGGCTGTTATTTCTCCAAAATCTGTTTTAGCAACAGCTGTAGTTGAAACACGGGTTCGTTTCAAAAGACTCACTGATAAGGAAGTTGAAAGTTACTTAATTAGTGGTGAATGGAAAGGAAAGGCTGGAGGTTATGCCATTCAGGGTTTTGCTGATAGTTTTGTAGTATGGATAAACGGTTCATACTCAAATATAGTTGGTCTACCACTTAATCAGACTAAGGGACTACTTAATGGCTTGGGATGGAAAATGCATTTTTCAAAATATATAAAAATCAATGAAATGCAAAACATTAAGGATTAAGTTGGTTGGATAGTTTTAACCAAGTAATTATCTCAGTAACGCCATTTGCATTCTTTGCAGCTCTGGTGGATAAGCGGGGAGAAGCGCGTGCATTTTTCGTTGAGTTAGATGGTCATATTAGTGAAATAGGTGATATAAGGTTGGGTAAATTTACAAGGCCAGTTACTGGGCATGGTGCTTTTTTTGTTTCAGTTGGAAAAAAATCAGAGGCAATTTTAAAGGGAAGCTATCGCCCAGGGGGCAAAGTTATAGTTCAAATTACCAGAGATAGAGATGCCTTTAAGGGGCCGATGGTGACGTCTGAGCCGGTATACTTAGGAAGGCATTTGGTATATTTACCTCACGGTCAAAAAGATACTATAAGTCGTAGATTAAATAATACAGAAGAATATGATCGATTACTAAGTGTATTATCAAATATCAAACGTCCCCATGGATCTTTTATTGCGCGCCGTTATTCCTCAGAGGTTAGCTCTGAGAGTATAATGTTAGAGGCGGCTAAGTTACTTAATCGCTCGAAATTGGTGAAAGATTCTTTACATAGCTTATCTGAATCACAATATCTTGAGAGCGCTAATGGTCTTTTAGGTCGTATAATCCGAGAGTTTGCACTGGGTGACACTTCCCTTTACGTTGATGATCGAAAGGTTTATGCGATAGTTAGAAAAGAGATAGAGGAGTATGATCCAGAATATATTAGTCATATTAAGTTAGAGGAAAGTGAAGATTTATTTGAAAGATATGATTTGTATAGTCAGCTAAGTGATTCGCTAAATTCAGAAGTGCGGTTACCGTCAGGTGGTAGAATAATTATTGAAGAAACAGCTGCTTGTGTGACTATTGATGTTGATTCCGGAACAGCTTCAGGGTTGAGATCTAGAGAGATTGCCTGCAGAGAGGCAATAACTGTATCGGCTCAAGAAATCATCAAGAGAAATCTTGCGGGATTGATAGCAATAGATTTACCTCTAGAATCTGGAAAAAAAAGGTCTAAAGAATATGTTAATTCCATGAAATTTTCTCTAAGTGGAGATATTGTTTCAAGTGATGTTCTTGGAGTAACACATGGGGGTGTTCTTGAGGTTACTCGTCGTAGGGTTGGAAAGTCTTTAATGGGTTCTATGACAGAATTAAACAGAGACTTTCAGTGGCCTGTGAGACGATTCAGATTGAAAATAATTGAACATTATATTGCAGCACAACTTAAGCGAGAGACCAGATCAGGATCATCTATATTCACAATAAGTATTTCTCCCGATTTGAAGGAGCTAGTAAATGACAAGGAGAAGTTTTCCGAATGGCTTAGCGCGAATGTTACAATCCAAATCGATCCCCTTTTAAAAAATGATGAATATAGGATAGACCAAAAATGAGTATTAATGCACTAACATGGGGAGAATTTTTTGGTGGAATAATCCTTTTGTTTGTTGGTGGTGAAATACTTGTTCGTGGTTCAGTAATGATAGCACGCAAGATGGGTGTTTCACCTTTACTTATTGGTGCTACAGTTGTTGCTTTTGGCACTTCAGCTCCAGAACTCGTGGTTAGCATTAGTGCGGCTGCTCAAGGAGTAGTTGATATAGCAATAGGTAATGTTTTAGGTTCAAATTTAGCTAATCTTCTACTCATTTTAGGTATTACAGTAATTTTATGTCCAATTTTTGTTAATCGAAGGTCTGTGTCACGAGAGTTATTGTCATTAGGCCTAGCAACATGCTTGGTTACTGGATTAGCATTTATAGATATTCTTCCACGTTATGCTGGTATTCTAATGGTATTAGCGCTATCCGGATATGTTGCATATAGCTATTGGTCAGAGTCTAGTAAACAGTCAATTGGTTCTGGTTATAAACAAGATACTTACTCAAGAAATATTGTTGAGCAAACAAAGGGGTCTTTTTGGTTCGGTGGAGCCCTTTTAGTGTCTGGTATAGCTGGAGTAGTCATAGGGGCATATTTCCTTGTTGAAAGTGGTACGACGATAGCGCGTGCTGCGGGTATTTCTGAGGCAGTAATTGGATTAACTGTTGTTGCTTTTGGTACAAGTTTACCTGAGTTAGTGACATCCTTAGTTGCAGCAATAAAACGTCATGGAGATGTGGCTCTTGGGAATATATTAGGTTCTAGCCTTTTCAATATTTTAGGAATTTTAGGTGCTGTGGCAATTGTTCAGCCTGCTCCGATACCATCAGAGATAAGGGATTTAGACGTATGGGTAGTTTTGGGAGCTACAACTTTAGTTCTACTTATCATATTTTCCGGCTGGCGTTTAGGTAGAGTTATTGGATTATTCTTAATAGCTATCTATAGTCTTTACGTGATACACCATTATGTTTAATCAAGCATTACTTGCAGGCGTTATTCACATGGCACAGGATAAGTAATTGAGCCTTCACGATACTTTACTCCATCACGATAACATGTGATTAAGCCTTCCCCATCTGACCAGTAATAGTGTGGATTGCGTCCATTATTCCAGTCCTTTAGGAAATATCCACTTCCCCAACCATTTTTGTTGGTCGTATATTCACGCCCAATTTGAAAGTGAAGGTGTCTGATTTTAAATATACATTTAAAATCATACTGGTTATTCCCTAACCTACCAATTAATTGTCCTCTTTGGACTTTATCGCCAGCAGATACGAGCATTTCGCCTAGGTGACCGTACAGAGCAATAATTTTTTCTCCATTAAAATCATTACCATGATCTATAGCGATTGTTGGTCCCCAGCATTTTTCTATTGTCGATTCGAGTACAATCCCTGGAGCTACTGAGATTATCGGCTGGCCATCTTTCCCAATAATATCGATCCCTTGATGTGTTTGGCTGCGCATTTGTCCATTGATACCCATTCGACTCTTATAGCCTGACGCTATTGGGGGTGCTTCTGGGGGGGTAACGATTTTTATTTTTTTCTGTGCTGCTAGTAAATCATTAGAATTAACAAGAAATAGAACAATTAATATTGTTGTTAAGCATACACTAACGGTTTTTATCATATTCTCTCACTTTAAAATCTGTTTAAAAACTTATGACTTGTCATAATCTTATATGGGTCTTCACAGCGACGTAATATTATCTATCAATTATTTGATGGGGTTGGACAAATCAATGATTAGCGTTATAAGAAG
>DBHM01000014.1:88415-112680 GCA_002296185.1 Alphaproteobacteria bacterium UBA828 | reverse complement strand
TTATTTCTAATTTGATTATTGTCCTTATATTTAACATAATATATATTATGCGCCTAATATAAATAATATAAATTTTGTATTTAGTATAAATATTAAGAATATACCCTCCTTTAAAATGGAAAATACAATGAAAATAAGAAGATTAATCTGCAGAAATGAATTAATAAATTCTTTTAATTTACAGGCTAAGGTAGCTCACCCAAGTGGGATTTGACTGGATTGATTGGATGGGAGCCTTTAATAAAGTTCATGAAGAACTAAATGAAGTTAAAATTGCCAAAAATATGGCTGGAGAAAATTTAATTCAGCTGAATTACAAGAAGAAATAGGCGATTTAATATGCTCATCCGTCAATTTAGCTAGGAAACTACACATAAATCCAGAAAAGGCCTTAAGAAAATCAAGTAATAAATTTAACCTACGTTTCAAGTATTTATATTATTTAGTTAAGAAACAGAATAAGCATATTAAAAACCTAACCCTACACGATTAGAAGAGCTTTGGACGCAAGCAAAGCATTATTATGAAATATCACAGAATAAAAAAGAGAAACAATTACAAGGTTATTATTAGTAATTTATACTTATTTATAGAATAAATTATCAGTTATACTCATCATAAGCAGTACCATAGTATTTTGACTCTTCATCTTCTTCTATCTCAATGTGTGTATGATCCTCAACTAGTGTTGCTTCAGCTGTTATAATAGCATTAGCAACAGAGGCAGCGTCCTGCAAAGCAGTTCTTACTACTTTTACTGGATCTATAATACCAGCATTTAAAAGGTCACAATATTTCCCAGTTGAGGCATTAAATCCAAGATTTTCATTTTTTTGATCCAGGAGTTTGCCAACTACCACGTCACCCTTTTCACCTGCATTAGAAGCAATTGCGGCCACTGACGCCGATAAAGATTTCCTTACTATATCAATACCACGATCTTGATCAGCATTTTCGCCACGAAGTCTCTTTAGGGAACGAGAAGCATACAATAGTGACACTCCACCTCCTGGAACTATCCCCTCTTCAACAGCGCATCTAGTAGCATGCAGAGCATCATCAACTAAATCCTTTTTCTCCTTAACCTCAACTTCAGTTGATCCACCAACGCGTAAAATTGCAACACCACCTACTAATCTTGCAAGTCTTTCTTGATAGCGCTCTTTTTCGTATTCTGAGCTTTCTTCGCTCATAGAACGACGAATCTGATCACATCTAGCATTAACCAGCTTTTTATCGCCTTTAGCCCCGACAATCATGGTCTCATCTTTATCCATCTCAACTCTTTTAGCAGATCCAAGATGTTCCAAACTTAAATCTTCGAGCTTTGTACCTAATTCTTCTGTTAGCACTTGGGCACCAGTTAGAATGGCAATATCTTCAAGAATTGCTTTTCGGCGATCTCCAAAAGATGGAGATTTAACGGTTGCACATTTAAGAACACCACGCATGTGGTTTACAACCATTGCTGACAAGGAATCACCCTCAACATCGTCAGCTATTACAAGTAGAGAACGTCCCTTTCCTTCTTCGACAACCTTTTCCATTAATGAGACTATAGCTTTAGTTTCATTAATTTTTTGATCTGCTACTAATATATATGGATTTTGTAAATTGGATACGAGACCGTTATCTTCAGTTACAAAATACGGCGAACTAAAGCCCTTATCCAGACGCATTCCCTCAACTATCTCTAATTCATTTTCTCTTCCACTGCCCTCTTCTATCGTAACAACTCCATCCTCACCGACTTCTTTCATTGCACTTGAAATCATTTCGCCAACTTCAGGATTATTATTTGCAGCAATAGATCCAACACGATTTATTTGATTGTGATTTGCAACAGGTTTTGCACGGGATATAAGGTTTTTTATTGCTTTAGAGACCGCTAGATCAATCCCACGTTTTAGATCCATGGGATTCATGCCTGCAGTAACAGCTTTTGAACCCTCGACTGCTATAGCATGCGCTAATATCGTTGCAGTACTGGTACCGTCGCCAGCTATTTCAGCTGTACGGTTAGCAGCTTCTTTAACTATTTGAGCTCCTAAATTAGCAGTTTTATCATTAAGCTCTATCTCTTTGGCAACAGTTACACCATCTTTAGTAACTCTTATCTGCCCCATATCATTTTGGAATAGAACGTTTCTACCTCTTGGCCCAAGAGTTACTTTTACGGCATCTGTTAACTCGGCTACGCCTTCTAACATTTTTTCACGTGCTTCGTCAGAGAATGAGATAAGTTTTGCGGTCATTTTTTTCTCGTTTCTTTCTATATTTAGCTAAAATTAGCCGATTACTCCCATTATATCGCTTTCTTTCATAATGAGGAGGTCCTCACCATCTACCTTAATTTCGTTACCTGAGAATTTACCAAAAAGCACATTATCTCCCTTTTTTACATCTAGGGATTGCTTTTTTCCGTCTTCGCTACGAGCACCTGGGCCTACAGCCACCACAACACCTTGTGCTGGTTTTTCTTGAGCGCTCTCAGGAATTATTATTCCGCCAGCAGTTTTTGTTTCTTCTTCAATACGACGGATTACTACCCGATCATGCATAGGCTTTAACTTCATAAGACGCCCTCCAGGACAAAAATAGTTTAATTACAATTACTTACGTAAAAAATGTCTTTTTAGCACTCAATAACAATGAGTGCTAAACGATATATATGGATGATAAAATCTAGCTGTCAACCTGCTAAGATAATGATTTTTTTTCAAAAGTTCCATCTTTATCAGTATTTCTCAATATACTCTGCTCAGATGAGATAATTTGAGCGTTGATCTCCATCTTTGCCCTTGCAGCATATATATTAGAAAGTCGGACCTTCATTAACGTAAATTCATCATCATTATGAGTGTCCAGAACATCACCATGCCTATATAACCAAGCTTGTGTTGCTCCATCACTTCTTGAAGCCTTGATAGTAATTATCTTGGTATTTGGCTGAAGCCTAAGCTCAATCTCATTTATAAGAGAGCGTATACCTTCTCCAGTTTTTGCAGAAATCATAAGAGGTTCACTCTTATTTTGATTAGGAGAAATTCTATTTAGGTTTTTGGATTCATCTGAAAATAAAACATCTACTTTATTATAAACTTCAATGATTTCATTAGAATGTAATCGTTTTTCTATGCCCCCAAGACTCTCTAAAACATCTATAACATCATTATATTGAGATTCAAAATCAACATGGGAAATGTCACGTACATGTAAGAGCAGATCAGCTTCGAGAACCTCTTCAAGAGTTGCGTGAAAAGCTGAAATAAGATCATGCGGTAAATCTGAAATAAAACCTACAGTATCTGAAAGTATAACTTTTTGTCCTGAGGGTAAATTTATAGCCCTCATTGTTGGGTCTAGTGTTGCAAAAACCTGATCTTCTACTGAGACATTAGCTCCAGTTAATAAATTAAATAAAGTTGATTTTCCGGCATTTGTATAACCAACAAAAGCAACAATTGGATATGGTACACGCCTACGTGAATCTCTTTGAAGTTTTCTAGTTTTAGTTACATGATGTAAAAGTTTTTTTATTTTTTTTATACGATCATCGATCTGTCTTCTGTCTGCCTCAATTTGAGTTTCCCCAGGCCCCCCTAAGAAGCCACCTCCTCCTCTCTGTCTTTCTAAATGCGTCCATGACCGAACTAAACGGCTTCTTTGATAAGTTAAAGAAGCGAGTTCAACCTGGAGTGTCCCCTCACGTGTGCGAGCTCTAGCACCAAAAATTTCAAGAATTAATGCTGTCCTATCAATTACCTTTATCTCTAAGGTTCTTTCAAGGTTCCTTTGTTGTATTGGTGTTAATGAACCATCTAAGATAAGTAGTTGTATATTATTCTCACTAATTTGATCCTTAATTTGGGACAACTTACCAGTTCCCACTAGAGTTGCAGGATTTGGAGACCTAATACGAATAAAATCCGCCTTTATAACTTCCAAACTAATTGCAGAGGCAAGACCCGAGGCCTCTGATAGTCTTGATTGGCAACTTCTTGTTTGCGGAGTGATAGAATCATTACCACCTAATAAGGGCAGAAGAATTAACACCCTTAATTTAATAGATTGTTTTTCTCTATTATTAAAAAGAGAGTTCAACTTTATTCTTCTTCTGATAATTCATCATCAAAAAACCTTATGTTGGAACTTGGCATAATAGTGGATATAGCATGTTTATATACTAATTGAGACTGACCATCTCTTATCAAAAGTATAGAAAAACTATCAAACCATGTTACAACGCCTTGTAATTTTACTCCGTTTATCAAAAATATAGTAACAGGGTCTTTTGTCTTCCTTATGGTATTAAGGAAAACATCCTGTAAATTGTTTGTTTTCACATTTGCCATTTTTATGCCCCCTTCATTCTCAGACTTTTTAGTTATTATACGGGGTAAGCTTTAATTATAATTTAAGTATATTTACATGTTTTTTTTATAAACTCATGAAATTCTTTGTGGTTACTAAAATATATATCAGGATTATGAACAGTTTCACCAACATACGCTGGAGAAGAGCCTAGAATTATAGAATAACAACTAGATTTCCTTGCACAAACCACGTCAATTCCACAATCACCAACATACCACACATTATTGTCCAAATTAAAGTTTGCATTTTCTATTGCTAGTTTCATAGGGGCCATTTCAGGTTTGTCTTCAGCCGCATCTGCTGAACCTATTATTTTTTTAAAATAAGACTTTAAATCTAGTATGCCTGCTTCCTCACGAACCAAATCCCCTCTTTTGCTACTAACAACTGCTAAATAAACTCCTAAATCTAATAATATTTCTAATGTATAGGATGCTCCTTCTGCCAGAGTAATATTTTTTAAATGTCTATTTTTATATTCTTGATAAAAATAACTAGCAGCTGAGGATGCCTTATCTCCAAATATATCTTTAAAACTTACTCTCATAGAACGACTCAACCAATGCAAAACTTCCTCACGTGACCAAGCTTCCTCTTGGTTAGAATATTTAATAAAAGTATCTTCAAGTGCCCCATGTATGGCATCGACGCTATTAACTAGCGTGATATCCCAATCAAAAATAACCGCATTAGGAATCATTTTATTTTCCATAGTTAATACAATATGTAGTATATAATTTATGTAACCTTTCTGTAATTTTACCTGCTTTTCCCATTCCTATTTTCTCACCATCTATTTTGGTGACCCCCTTAACACCTGATGTGGTGCTAGTCAAAAAAACTTCTTTTGATTTTTTAGCTTCATCAACTAAGAAAGGTCTTTCTAATACTGTCATACCATTTTCTCTTGCAATTTTTATAAGTGTATGACGAGTCACACCCCCCAATATAGAATTACTTAGTTCTCGAGTAATAAGCACATCATCATGATCAACAATCCATGCATTTGATGAAGCACCTTCAGTAATGAAACCTCTTTCATCAACTAACCAGGATTCATAGGCGTCAAGAATAAATGCTTCTTGTTTTGCTAAGATATTTGGTAACAACGAGATCGACTTAAGATCCCTTCTCTGCCATCGCAGATCATTTGTAGTAATTATATTAATACCATTATCATCTATTTTTGTAGGCCAATTCATAGCCTGCGCAGTTAGCACAACACTACATTGACTTTTCTTTGGGAACACATGGTTTCTTGGTGCAACTCCTCTAGAAATTTGGAGGTATATAATTCCATCTATAATGAGATTTTTTCTTATGATTTCTCTTGATATTACTTTGAGTGATTCTATAGGCATTGGAAGTTCAATAGATAAACCTGACAATGACCTTTCCAGCCTTTCATAATGAAGATCTTCATCAATAATAGACTTACCCCATATTGCTGAAACCTCATAAACTCCATCAGAAAATTGATAGCCTCTATCCTCTACATGTACATTTGCATTTACATGATTCTTATATTCACCATTTATAAAGATAAAACGAGACATTAGGCTAATACCATTAAACTAAAAATAATCCAGGCTAACAGAAAACATTTTTTCTAATTTTCTTACAGAGTCAGCAGCTACAAATGTTACGACTCTATCGTGTGCCTCAATGATAGTATCACCACGAGGGATAATAACTTGATCATTACGTAAAATTGCACCTATTAGAATACCAGTTGGTAATTTAATTTGGGAAATAGGCGTTCCTACTAATGGGGATGTTTCTAATGCTTCAGCTTCAACTATTTCAGCCATACCATCTTGTACTGAATGTATTGCGATTATCCTTCCTCTACGAATTCTCCTTAGTATGGTTGATACTGTTGACTCACGAGGGCTTACAGCTACATCAACACCAAGACCACCCAGAAGAGGCGCATAGGTTGGGTTATTAACAAGAGTCATGACAACCTTACAACCAGCACGTTTTGCCAATAAAGAGGCTAAGATATTGACCTCATCATCATTAGATACTGCTATCATAGCTTCAGATAAGCCAATATTTACTTCATTAAGTATATCCATATCCAGAGCACTTCCATGAATAACGGTAGTTCTCGATAGTTGATCAGCTAAATACCTTGCACGTTCTTTATTTACTTCTATGACCTTTAACTGTAACTCAGGATGATTTCTCTCAAGATCTCGAGCTAGAAAGTATCCAATATTTCCCCCACCAGTAATAACCATACGGCGTGCACCTGTCTCTTCGTGACCAAATACAGCTAGTGCTCTATCAGTATGGTTAGCGTCACAAACAAAATACACCTCGTCATTAATTAACATATGATCTTCAGAACGCGGAACTAACAATTTTTCCCCCCTTTTTATACCTAGAACAATTATATTCAGGTCAGGAAAAATTTCTGTCAGCTGCCTCAGAGGAGTATTAATTATAGGGCAGTTATCCTCACACCTGACGGATATAACCCTAAGCTTATCATCACCAAACCTGAACATATCAAGTGCACCAGGAACTTCTAAGCGCCGCTCAATTGCTTGGGCAACTTCTATTTCAGGCGATATAATTAAATCTATGGGGAGATGATCTTCTCTATAAAGATCTACCCAAGCACGATCTAAATAACTCTGATGCCTGACTCGAGCAATTTTCTCAGGTATTTCGAATATAGAGTGACCAATCTGGCAAGCAACCATATTTACTTCATCTGAATATGTTACAGCAATCAGCATATCAGCACTTTTGGCACCAGCATTAGCTAACACATCAGGGTGTGATGCATTACCAACAATACATCTTACGTCTAGATTATCAGATCTCTTGCGAACAATATTAGGGTCACTATCTATTAATGTGACATCATTTGCCTCACCCGCCAGTTGACGAGCAATATTTGACCCAACTTGTCCTGCCCCACAAATTATCACACGCATATTATTATACTCAGTTATAAAGTTTTATATTTATAAGAACTTAGGAAGCCAAGCTACCCTTTCGTTTTATACCCTCAACAACTCCTAAAGATTTAAGTTTTCGATGGAGAGCCGTCCTATCCATACCTACGAATTGCGCGGTACGAGAAATATTTCCACCAAATCTATCGATTTGTACTGTTAGATATTCCCTTTCGAATACGTCTCTTGCCTCTCTTAAAGATAAGGACATTATCTCAGTGTCACGCTCCAAAGTTGAAATCCCTCTAGATCCGCCAATTAGTTCGGGCGGCAGTGAATCTGCACTAATTGATGTGTTATTTGAACCAGGTGCCATAATAAGCAACCATTCAATAACATTTTTAAGTTGGCGTACATTTCCCGGCCACTCACTAGCCTGAAGAGCTAATAGAGCTTCATTACTTAAAGAACGCGCAGGTAATCCTGCAGAAGAAGCAGCAAGTGTCATAAATTTTTTTGCTAACTCAGGTATATCCTCACGCCTTTCGACTAATGATGGCATTCTTATTGGCACTACATTTAACCTATAATATAGATCTTCTCTAAAATTACCTTCATCTATTTCAGATTCTATATTACTGATAGTGGACGCAATTACACGAACATCAACTTCTATTTTTTTTGCGCCTCCAACTCTTTCAAATGTTTGATCTTGTAATACTCTTACAATCTTACCTTGAGTCTCAAGAGGCATATCGGTAACAGAGTCAATAAAAAGAGTACCGCCATGGGCTTCCTCAAAAAGACCAAGTTTTTTTATAGGATCAAGGTCATTATCCTCAGAATAATCTTCTTCTCCAAACAGTTCCCTCTCAAGAGTTTCTGGCTTCAATATAGCGGCATTAACACTAATAAATGGCCCCTTTGAACGCTTTGACTTTTGATGTATTAACCGAGCGACTATTTCTTTTCCTACTCCAGATTTACCAGATATTAGAACACGACTACCGGTAGGAGCAACACGATCTATTGATAATCTTATAGTATTAATGGCAGAAGAGTTACCAATAAGCTCAGTTACAGGATTGGCTCTTAATCTTAAATCTGCATTCTCACGTTTTAATCTTGATGCCTCTAATGCCCTCTCAACTAAAAGGAGCAATCGGTCACTTTTAAAAGGCTTTTCTATAAAATCATATGCACCTTTTTTTATTGTACTAACAGCCGTTTCAATGTTTCCATGTCCACTTATCATTAGAACTGGAACAATCGGATATCTTTTTTTGAAAGCCTCTAATAAATCTATTCCATCTAAATTACTCCCCCTTAACCAAATATCAAATATTGCAAGTGCAGGTGGGGGATTATTATCAAATGATAGTAATGCCTCTTGACTATTATCACAGAGATGGGTCTTGTAACCTTCATCTTCAAGTATACCAGCAATCAAATTTCTGATATCTGATTCATCATCGACAATTAAAATATCAGTTGTCATTAAGTCGTTTCCGTTAATCGATTATTGCTTATTATTATTTTATTTAATTATTTTTGTTAATGGCTAGACTTAGTTTGTGGAATTGTAAATGTTATAATTGCCCCCCCACTTGGAGAGTCTTTTAGTGCCAGTTCCCCACCATGGTCTTCGATAATTTTTGCAACTATAGCCAAACCAAGACCCGTTCCTCGGGCTCTAGTTGTAACGTATGGCTCGGTAAGTCTTTCTCTATTTTCCGGCGGGAGTCCTCTGCCATTATCCTGGATTATAACATTAACTAATCCCTCGTTATTTTTGTTAATTTTTACTTCTATACAACCTTGAGCTAATGGACTATCAAAATGTGTATCATTTCTTCCATCTATTGCCTCAACTGCGTTTGTTAAAAGATTAGTAAGTGCTTGTCTTATTTGGGATTTATCACAGAATACAGTCAACTGTTTATCAGTCATTTCTATTAATATTTCTAAGTCAGGTCTTGCTAATTTTTGTAGGTTAATGACCTGATTTACTAAGTCATTTAGGATACATTTTTTCATATTAGGAGCAGGCATTCTAGCAAATGATGAAAATTCATCTACCATTTCCCGGATATCTCCAACATGCTTAATAATAGTATCAGTACATGTTGAAAAAATTTCAGGATCGGTAATTATTTCTTTCATATAACGGCGCTTTAAACGTTCTGCCGCAAGTTGAATAGGAGTAAGTGGGTTCTTAATCTCATGTGCTATTCTCCTTGCAACGTCAGCCCAAGCAGCAGTTCTTTGTGCGGATACCAAAGGAGTTATATCATCAAAAGTTAAAACATATCCAATGATATCACCTTGTGAGCTTTCAGCTACTGCTCTAACTATAAGTGTTTTTATGCGATCACCTCTTAAAATATCCAGTTGTTTTTCTATTGCTCTTTTTGGTTGTGATCGAGCATCTGAGACTATTACCGACATTTCTGGAATAACATCAATAATATCCATACCAATTAATTCTTCCTTTTTTGTCTCCAATAACCTTAAAGCAGATGGATTGGGTAATGTAATTTTACCTTCCATATCCAAACCAAGAACCCCTGCAGAAACACCGGATAAGACAGCCTCAGTAAATCGACGCCTTTCATCAATTTGTTCACTTGCATAAAGAATCTCTTGACGTTGATTGTCTAATTGGAGAGTCATTTTATTAAAAGTTATTGATAGTTTTCCCAGTTCGTCTACCTCATCACCTTCTATAACACGAACATCCGAATCACCCTTTCTTACTCTCTCTGCTGCATATATTAATTCTCTTATTGGCCCTACTAAACGATCAGCAAAATATAAACCCATCCATACTGATACAAGTAAAACAAGAAGAGCAACAACTATAAATATAAGAACAAATGTAATCTGTATTCCAGAGTTTTTTTGCTCAAGATCTCTATAACCACCGACAGCACCCTGAACTCTTTGCATGTGATTGATTACTCGACTTTCAATAAACCTTCCAATAAGCAAGTATGCATCAACGAAACCATCTAAGCGAACTAAGGCTCTCACTCGGTTTGAATCTTTATCACTTAATATAACTGTTTCACCATTTGCTGCTGATTGAAGGGCAGATTCTGGCACTCTTTGCAATTCAAATGCTACACTTAAAGAATCACGAGCAATAACTCTACCGTTTCTTGTAACAACCACTGCCTCAGTTAATGATCTTAATTCTGAAAGTCTTTCAACAACCTGATTAAATCGAGAAGAGCTTCCTGAGATATAAGATATTTGCCTATTTATATCTACAGCCATAGCAAGAGCATCTGCACGAATACCTTCGCGATGCTCTTCCACATAAGCCTCGGCTACCACTAATGATTGTTCTAAAGCAGTAGAAACTTGTTTACTAAACCATGCTTGAAGTCCGAAATTAAGAAATAAAACTGAAAAAATCACTACAACTATTGATGGGGCAATTGCAACTAAACTAAATAGTGTTACCATTCTTATATGTAGGCGTGAACCAGCAGAACCTCTTCTCCTTGCCATCCACAGTCTTACAACAGGAACTGCTACACTTGCCCCTAATAATAGTAATAGCACTAAATCAATATTCAAAAGTAGGATTACTTTATTATTCGGACCACCGAAGTGTACTGCACCGGTCATTGCCAAATAAGTTGCAATACCTGACAAGACAGATGCTACCGCTAATGCAATAGCTAGCTTCCTTCCCAGAGACCTGCTTGTAAGCCAAAACATAATTCGGCTACTGAATCGCTGTGATGCTTTGTGAATATGGTTGTTTTCAACCTCTATAAAACTTTTTTCTGAACCTACCAATGTCAGCCTACTATTTCTTTCGAAATATTCTTATTTTATGTTCATTAAGTTTTTTTCTCAGGGTATTTCTATTTAACCCTAGAAGAGTAGCCGCTTTAACCTGATTTCCGTCAGTAGCAATTAAAGCAAGTTTAAATAAAGGTCTCTCTATTTCTTTCAAAATTCTTGCGTATAGGTTTGGTGGAGGTAGATCGGCCCCATGGGCTCTAAAATATTCCTCCAATTGTTTTTCCACTATAAATGATAAACCTTTATAACCAATATTTATATCTTCATCAGGCTTATTACTTATAACAATCTCTTTTGCTGGTCTGTTTTGCAATTTTTTTTCCACCATATCGGTAATTGCCACGATTCTCCTTAATAATCGCAAGAAAAAAAGAGAAATAAACAATTAAAAGTAGAATTGGCTTGTTTCTTGGTAAAAGTTATACTTTTAGCCTAAAAAAAGAAATTTAACGAGTAATAACCCATATAGCAATAATTGAGTAAAAATATACTAAATATAAGTATAGCATATAAAAATTAGAATTTTTTATGGAGATTAAAGATTGACAAACTGTGCAGCATTATTTTTAGCGGCTGGAAAAGGGAAACGTTTTAGTCCCGTAAAACCAAAACAATATATGTCTATAGATCAGAATACTGTTCTTTGGCATTCACTTTTGCGTATTGGGTCTAATAATAAAATAAACACTATATGTGTAGTTATTGATAAAAGTGATAAAAATTTGTTTGAAGATACTAAAAGTAAACTTCCACTAAAAATCTCTGAAAAATTCACTTCACATACATATGGTGGATTAACTAGACAAGAGTCTTCTTTTAACGGGTTAAAACATTTAAATAAACTAGAGCCTCCCCCAGATCTCGTCTTTATACACGATGCTGCTAGGCCTTTCGTTCCTAAATCCGCTATCAATGAATTAATATTAAGTCTTAAAAAAAATTCAGGAGCCTTACTAGCGACTCAATGTATAGATACAATTAAAAAAGCTCATGATTTAGAAGATGCTAATATTAATAGTAACTTAATAATAAATAATACCCTTGATCGTAATAATCTATGGTTAGCTCAAACTCCACAAGCCTTCATTTTCTCGGAGATTCTAGACGCTCATCAGAAATATAAAAATAAAAATTTTACTGATGATTCAGCTTTGGCAGAAAGAGCTGGATTAAAAGTTGCCATTATAGAGAGTGAATCTAGTAATTTTAAAATTACCACACAAAAAGACCTAGAACTTGCTAGAATACAGTTAAAGTTTGAATTGTCTCTAAATTCTAATGAACAAGGAATCAATGAGGAATCTTAAATTATGGAATATCGTATAGGTAATGGATTTGATGTTCACAAGTTTGGGCCAGGTAACAGTATTATGATATGTGGGATAAAAATTCCTTTTGATAAAGGAGTAATTGCACATTCTGATGGAGATGTTGGATTACACGCATTAGTAGATGCTATTCTCGGGGCCCTATCTTCTGGTGATATTGGGAAACACTTCCCACCTACTGATACAGCTTGGGCTGGGGCCTCATCTGAAACATTTCTAAACTATGCTATTGAATTATTAAAAACAAAAAATGGTAGATTAGTAAATGCTGATATAACAATTATAGGAGAACGTCCCAAACTTGGTCCTTACCGAGATGTGATGAGTAAAAAACTATCAGAAGTAACTGGATTCCCTAATCATTGTTTTAATATTAAAGCTACAACAACAGAAGGTTTAGGTTTTACAGGAAGATCAGAAGGTATTGCAGCCATGGCATCTGTTTCCATTGAATTACCAAAACAAGAAGAGCATACAACTACTCTTCATCATTCATATCCTTTTAGTTAATATAGAACTAAATGGAATCTAAAATTTTTAAAGAAAAAAAATTTTTTAATAGACCAAGTTTACTTATTGCAACATGTTTTGGTCTAGGGTTTTTTCCATTTGCACCCGGAACAATAGGCTCTATTGTAGCAACAATTCTTGCCTGGCCTATATCTTTTTATTTAGGTTCATTAGGTTTATTTATAGCCTCCATTTTAGTCATTTTATTTGGATTATGCGCAACCCATTATTACTCTAAGTCATCAGATACTAAAGACTCTCCAACTATTATTATCGATGAAGTTGGAGGACAATGGCTAACACTAGTATTAATACCCCCTGACCCTATCTATTATTTAATTGGTTTTGTTCTTTTCCGTTTACTAGATGTAACCAAACCATGGCCTATTAATGTCATCGACTCAAGGATGAAGGGTAGTATTGGTGTAATGCTTGACGATATCATTGCAGGAATTATCTCTGCTCTTATTCTTTGGAATATTTGGATATGGTTAGATATATGATAGAAACAATTATGCAGCCTTCCACTTCGGATATCCGGTCCCTTGCAAAAGAAGTGATCTCACTATGTATAAGAAATAATATAATTCTTACTACTGCAGAAAGCTGCACTGGAGGAATGATAAGCATGGCCATTACCGACATTCCAGGATCTTCCTCAGCTTTTGAACGTGGATATATAACTTATTCTAATAGATCAAAAATTGAATGTTTAGGCGTGCAAGAGTCACTTATTCAAAATTTTGGGTCAGTGAGTTCAGAAGTGGCAGTAGCAATGGCGGAAGGGGCGCTATTAAATTCAAATTCAACTCTATCCCTTGCTGTTACCGGAATTGCAGGGCCTAAAGGAGGTACAACTGAAAAACCGGTAGGTCTTGTTTATATAGCATCTTCAAAAGCTAAAGGAAGAACAACACATAAAGAATATATATTTATAAAACCTAAAGATGTTAAGGATCTTAATGAATCAAAAAACTCTGATGGTAGTTCTTTTTTGGTTAGGGATTACATTAGAAATACTACAACCATAAAAGGTCTGGAACTTCTTCTAAGTATATTAAAATCATAATTTTCTATCTATATATTTAAAACTAATTTTCTTTTGGGTATAAATTACGTGCTCTTTCTTCAAATGAAGAAACCATTTTTTTTACTGCTTCCTCAAATAGTGATCCCATAATTTTATTAAGAATTGGAGATTTAAATTCGAATTCTACAAAAAAATTGACTACACAACCGCCTTCCGCAGGTTTGAATTCCCAATGGTTAACTAAATATTTAAACGGTCCATCAATGTGTTCTGCGTGAATTATATTATTAGATTTATCCAGAGAAACACTACATTCAAATTTTTCTCTTATTAATTGAAAACCCACTAATAAACTTGCATTTACCTGGTTTTTCTCAGTTTTATTAACTCTGGAGCTAATACACCAAGGTAAAAATTCAGAATACAATTTTATATCCGCTACAAGTTCATAAAACTCGTCACATGAATATGGCATGAATTTTTTTTGAGAAAACTTTGGCATTAAAATTTTAGTGGAAACATTTTATTACTATTGAGTAAACATAGAAAATTACCTGGGAGAATTAAGTCTTTTAGCACGTGCTACTTTTAATTTTGCAAAATCTTCACCTGCATGGTGAGATGACCTTGTAAGGGGCGAAGCTGAAACCATTAAAAATCCCTTAGCATACGCCATCCTCTCTAATTCATTAAATTCATCAGGGGGCATAAAACGTATAATTGGATGGTGTCGAGAAGTAGGTTGCAAATACTGACCTATAGTAATGAAATCCACGTCAGCTGACCTAAGGTCATCCATAACCTGGTATATCTCAGATTTCTCCTCACCAAGCCCAACCATAATTCCTGACTTTGTAAAAATGCTTTGATCTTTTTGTTTAACATTGTTTAGGAGTTTTAGACTATGAAAGTATCTAGCGCCCGGCCTTACAGAAGTATACAATCTTGGTACTGTCTCTAAATTATGATTATATACATCTGGTTTAGCATCAATAACCTTTTCTAAAGCATTAACCTTATTTCTAAAGTCTGGAGTAAGAACCTCTATAGTTGTGTCAGGGGAAGTTGCACGGACTTTTTGAATACATTTTGCAAAATGTCCTGCACCCCCATCAGACAAATCATCACGATCAACAGAAGTAATAACCATATGCTTCAGACCTAATCCGCCAACTGCTCTTGCAAGTTCTTCAGGTTCATGAGGATTAAGTAGATCAGGCTTACCGGTCTTTACATTACAAAAAGCACAAGCGCGCGTACAAACGCTACCTAATATCATTACTGTAGCATGGTTCTTAGACCAGCATTCTCCAATATTAGGACATGCGGCCTCTTCACAAACAGTATTAAGCTTATGATGCCTCATTAGCTTCCTAGTAGCATGATATTCAGGGGAAGTGGGAGCTCGAACGCGAAGCCATTCGGGCTTGGACTTAATTTGACCTTGCTTCTTTATAGGGGTAACTGTTGAATTTTTCATATTCTTCTCAAAAATAAGCATCAGGAGTGGATTGCCCTATCATGGGCATCTAAAACTGATTCATGTATCATTTCAGATAAAGTTGGATGAGGAAAGATACATTCCATTAATTCATGTTCAGTAGTTTCTAAGTTCATAGCTATAACGAATCCCTGTATTAATTCTGTCACTTCTGCACCTATCAAATGTGCGCCTAATAACTCACCTGTATCATTATCAAATATAGTTTTGACCATACCTTTAGGCTCCCCGAGTGCTAAAGCCTTACCATTACCAGAAAAATTGAATCTACCAACTCTTATATTTAGACTTCTCTCTTTTGCTTGCATCTCTGTAATGCCTATAGATGCAATTTGAGGTCTACAGTAAGTACAGTTAGGAATTCTATTTTTATTTAAAGGCTTAACACCCTTCACCCCTGCTATCTTTTCGACACAAATAATACCTTCATGTGAAGCTTTATGGGCTAACCAAGGGGGACCCACAACATCTCCGATGGCATAGACTCCAGATTCTTCTGTTTCAAGCCATTCATTAGTATTAATATGACCTTCTTTTAATTTTATTGATGTATTTTCAAGACCTATATTATTTACATTTGCTTGTATTCCAACAGCTAATATAACTTTATCTATACTTATTTCTAAATTTTCAAACTTATCTTTTTGAAGTTTTACAGTCACATCCGTTTTATTTTTCTTAAGTTCATTCAACACAGTATTAGTAAGAATATTTATTCCCTCTTCCTCAAATCTCCTTTTTGCAAAAATTGATATATCCTCATCTTCATTAGGTAAAATTCTATCCAACATTTCGATTACTGTTACTTTAGAACCTAGATCATGATAAAAACTTGCAAATTCCATACCTATTGCACCTGAGCCTACTATTAGAATAGTTTGAGGTATAGACGAAGGAATCATAGCATCCTTATAAGTATTGACTATCTTTCCATCAGGCTCAAAACCTGGTATAATTTTTGCCGTTGCTCCAGTAGCTAATATAATATTTTCAGCACTCTTTTTTGTCTCAACACCATTCTTATCCGTAACATTAACTATGCCACTACCAAGTAAACTGCCAAAGCCCTCAATAACCTCAATAGAATTCTTTTGCATTAGATAATCAACGCCTGAACTTAATTTTTTTGCTACACCACGGCTTCTATCTACAACTTTCTTTATATCAACTTTTAACTCACTTGAGGTGAAACCATAATCTTCTGCATGTTTTATATAACTAGCAATTTCTGAGGAGCGAAGTAATGACTTTGTTGGAATACAACCCCAGTTTAAACAAATACCACCCATGTGCTCAGACTCAATCACAGCTACTTTCATGCCAAGCTGTTTAGCACGAATAGCGGCAACATAACCTCCAGGACCACCACCAACAATTAATAAATCATAATCAATACTAGACACTTTAGAATTTCTCCAAAAAAATTTTTAATATCTATAAAAGCATTGAAATCGGATCTTCAATTAAAGATTTATATAAGTTTATAAATTCCGCAGCTTTTGCTCCATCTATTACTCTGTGATCTACAGAAAGGTTGCAGGTCATAACATTTGCAACCGCAAGAGCACCATCTCTTACAACGGGTCTTTGTTCAGCTGTACCAACCGATAGTATCATTCCTTGAGGGGGATTTATTACAGCTAAAAATTCATTGATATTGTACATTCCTAGATTAGATATACTAAAGCTACCACCCTGATATTCTTCAGGTAATAAACCCATTGGGGTTGCGCGAGCTCTATCTGATAAATCATTGATGGTGTTTGAAATTTCTATTAGTCCAAGGCTATCTGCATTTTTAATAACTGGAGTAACTAAACCATCATTAATTGACACAGCAACTGAAATATCAACCTGGCTATAACGACGTATTTTTCCATCACCTATCCACGATGTATTACAATCAGGTAATTTTCGTAAAGCTAGTGCAGATGCTTTAATGACAAAATCATTTATAGTAATTTTACCAGACTCTGTGCGTTTATTAAGATCTTTACGTAAATGCAAGAGTGCATCAACCTCACAATCTACTGATAAATAGAAATGAGGAATCTGCTGCTTTGATTCCTGAAGACGACTAGCAATAGTTTTTCGCATATTACTAATTTTAATATCTTCGAAATGACTACCCTCACCACCAATCGAAGGGATTGAGGTAGTATTTTTAGTAGCTGTGGAATCATTTTCTCCTAATGAAGAGTCTATATTTACATCATTGTTGTTACCTGGTATTGCTGTCTCAATATCAACCTTTACAATTCTTCCTCCAGGACCAGTACCAATAATTTTTGAAATATCTATTCCAGCCTGTTCAGCCATTCTACGAGCAAGAGGACTTGCAAATATTCTTTCCGAGGTTTTTGAAGAAATATTTACTTGAGATTGTTTATTAAGTTCTTTTTTCAAAATATCTGAAGAGATTTTCTGAGATTCTTCTCCATTTGAATTCTTTGTTTCTTGTTTAGTTATATTATTGTCATCAACTGATAAATTAGATTTATCTTCACCGGATTCAAGAATAATACCAATAACAGTATTGACTTCTACACCTTCAGTTCCATCGGGAACCACAATCTTAGCGAGAACACCTTCATCAACTGATTCGACTTCCATAGTCGCTTTATCTGTTTCAATTTCACAAAGAAGATCCCCCGGAGAAATTGGATCACCCTCTTTTTTTAGCCAGTTAGCCACATTACCTTCTGTCATTGTAGGTGAAAGTGCTGGCATAAGAATGTTGATTGGCATTGCTAATTCCTTCTATTACAAAAAATTATACTACTATTCCTTGGCAATCTTCTTAAATTCTTTTGTGACATAACCTACAAATTGACTCAGCAATGGTATTAACTTGTGGTAAAGCAATATTTTCAAGATTTGCAGCATATGGCATTGGAACATCAACGCCAGTTATCCTCTCTATTGGAGCATCAAGGTAATCAAAAGCTGATGAGACAACTATTGCAGCTATTTCTGCTCCGATTCCAGAACTTTGCCAACCTTCCTCAAGTGTGAGTAAACGATTAGTCTTTTTTACTGAGTCTAATATAATATCTGAGTCTAATGGCTTTATTGTTCTTAAATCAATAATTTCTACAGATATTCCCTCATGAGCAACCATATCAGCCGCTTGAATTGCCTTGGGAACCATAGCTGAAAAAGCGGTAACTGTAATATCACAACCAGCCCGAACTATATTACCCTTTCCTATGGGAATAATATCCTCTTCAGTTTCAGGAATTTCAAAAACTTCTCCGTATAATAATTCATTTTCTAAGAACACAACTGGATTAGGGTCCCTAATTGATGCCTTTAATAGTCCCTTTGCATCTTGAGCAGACCAAGGACTTACAACTTTTAGTCCTGGAACATGCGCATACCAGCTTGCAAAACACTGTGAATGTTGAGCGCCAACCCTTGATGCTGGTCCATTAGGTCCGCGAAATACTATAGGTATTGGTATTAAACCGCCTGACATATATAAAGTTTTTGCTGCAGAATTAATAATATGATCTATCGCCTGCATTGCAAAATTAAAAGTCATAAATTCCACAATGGGCTTAAGACCGCCCATGGATGCACCCACCCCTATTCCAGTAAAACCAGATTCTGTTATAGGCGTATCTACAACACGTCTTTCTCCAAATTCTTCCAATAACCCCTGACTTACCTTATAGGCACCTTGATATTGAGCAACTTCCTCTCCCATTAAAAATACATTCTTGTCTAGGCGCATTTCTTCTGCCATAGCATCTCTGAGAGCTTCACGAACAGATATTTCAGACATTTTTTCTATCCACCCATCGATCATCCATATAAATATCTGTAGTAAGTGCTGAAGGGTCGGGCTCTGGACTCATCTGAGCGAACTCAGCAGCTTCGCTTATCATAGAACGAATGGACTTATCCTCTTTCTTCAAATCTTCTTCTGTCTTATATCCAGAATCTACGATTAGTTTTTTTAGGTTTTCTATGGGATCACGTTCGTCACGTACTTTATGAACTTCTTCCTTACTACGATATTTTGCTGGGTCAGACATAGAATGTCCACGATATCGATAAGTCATTAATTCAAGAAGAATTGGACCTTCTCCCAAGCGACATTTACTCACAGCTGCTTCAGTTACACGTTTGACCTCAAGGACATCCATGCCATCAACTCTTTGACCATCTATTCCAAAAGCCGCACCCCTACGATATAATTCTTCAATAGCCGTAGAGCGACTTAATGCAGTCCCCATAGCATATTGGTTATTTTCTATTACATATATAACAGGAAGCTTCCATAGAGCCGCCATATTAAATGCCTCAAAAACCTGTCCTTGATTTGCTGCACCATCACCAAAAAATGTAACTGTTACCCTATCATTACCATTATATTTATTGGCAAAGGCTAAACCAGTACCCAGTGGGACTTGCGCACCCACAATTCCGTGACCACCATAAAATTTTCCTCTGACAAACATATGCATTGACCCTCCCTTGCCCTGAGAGACTCCCGCAACCTTTCCTGTTAGTTCAGCCATAACTTCTTTTGGAGATGCACCTGCGGACAACATATGACCATGACATCTATAACCTGTAATTACTGAGTCACCATCAGAAAGAGATGATTGCACACCAGTGATTACAGCTTCTTGTCCAATATATAGATGGCAAAAACCACCTATCTTTCCCATACCGTATAATTGACCCGCCTTTTCTTCAAAACGCCTTATTAGAAGCATTTCTCGATAGAAAGTATGCAAAGTTTCTTCAGATATATCAGCAGGCAATAATTGCTTCTGTATTGGTTGAAGTTTTTTATTCTTTTTTTGCGGCAAGAGTTACCTCTTTAAAATTAAGTTTTCAGATAGAATTAATAATGAACTATGAAAGGACTTTACGATTAAATTTTCAGATATGAGGGTTATATAAAAAGCTAGTCCTCAATAAATACTTATAAGAAGAAAGTAGTGATTGAATGTCAAACTTACAAGCTAACACTTAAAATTCACATAGCTTGCTAAGTATTACATGTAAGTTATTGTTTTTTATGGAGTTATATTTATTTATTAAAAATAATAACTTCATCTTTTCCAATGAAGTTTAAAACTACACGTGCACGTTCTTCTAATAAATCAAGATCTAAACTATCTGACCTTAATAGGTTAGTTCTGTGCTCTAACTCTTCATGTGAGAATTTAAGTAATGCCAACTCCTCAGAAACTTGTTCTATTTGTTGAGCTCGTTGGACCCAAGTTATAAGCCCACGATCGCCTTGAATCACATGATACCCAAAATATACTAAAGCTAACGCTCCTAGTAAGGGTCCAATTATATAACGTGCACGCACATTTATTTCGCGAATCGCTGTCGACATTTAGTCAGCGAATCACAACCGATTCGTTTATGTCAACATTTCAACACTAAGATTTGGAAAGAAAGATTTTTTTATAAATTAAAACAGTCATTTATATAGTTTTATTAATTTATCTATGAAGTATTAATTAACGATTTGAATTCTTTAATATATTAATGCCTGCATATTTTGCGTCAGACGAAAGGACTTCCTCTATCCTAAGCAGCTGATTATATTTGGCAGTCCTATCAGATCTAGCTAATGACCCCGTTTTTATCTGCCCACAATTCGTTGCAACAGCTAAATCAGCTATAGTTGTATCTTCTGTTTCCCCAGAACGGTGGGACATTACCGCAGAAAAATTAGCGTTATGCGCCCTATCAATGGCATCCAAGGTTTCAGTTAAAGAACCAACTTGATTAGGCTTGATTAGAATTGAATTTGCAGCTTCATTAACTATTCCACGGTTTAATCTCTCAACATTAGTAACAAAAAGATCATCACCAACAAGTTGAATTTCATTACCAAGCTTACCTGTTAGTTCAACCCATCCATCCCAATCATCTTCAGCCAAACCATCTTCAATAGAACAAATAGGATATTTTGAAACTAAATTTGAATAAAGCTCAATCATTTCATATGAATCGAGTTTTTTACCCAAACCACTCAAGTTATAATTATTTCCATCATAAAACTCTGAAGAAGCTGCATCTAAAGCAATAAAAATATCACTACCTGGCTGATATCCAGACTCTTCAATTGCTTTCATTATAAAATCAAGAGCTTCTTCAATGCTTTTGAATTCAGGCGCGAACCCTCCTTCATCGCCAACATTAGTGCTGAATTGAGAGTTGGATAAAAGTTCTTTTAATTTATGAAATATTTCTGCCCCTGTTCTCACTGCATCATGAATATTATCGGCTGATATTGGCATTATCATGAATTCTTGAATATCAAGCGAATTATTAGCGTGAACTCCACCATTTATAATATTCATCATTGGCACAGGCAAAACATGTGCTTTTAAACCTCCGATATGCCTGTAAAGCGGCATTCCCTGTTGATTAGCAGCAGCATGAGCGATAGCTAGACTTACACCTAGAATTGAATTAGCTCCAAGATTACTCTTATTAGCAGTTCCATCTAAATCAATTAAAATACTATCAATATGTCTCTGTTCATTAGCATCCATGCCACGGATTGCAGGGAAAATATTATGGTTTATAACCGATATAGAATCTCTAACACCTTTTCCATAATATCTTTCTAGATCATTATCTCTCTTTTCAACCGCTTCGTGAGCACCTGTTGAAGCGCCTGAAGGAACTGATGCTCTCCCGAACCCTCCCTCAGAAAGATATACATCTACCTCAACAGTAGGATTACCACGTGAATCTATTATTTCACGGGCATTAATATCAATTATTTCAACCATTGCAATTTCCTCACTCGATAGGGAGTAATTATCGGTATATAGCCTGTGGTTGGTTCTCTGCAAGTCCTAAGAAAGACTTCTAAAGATTTATTTGTTTACTTTCACCAACCCATCAAAAGCTAAAAGATTGTCTAATAGGCTATCCAGCTCACAAAGTGGTACCATATTTGGTCCATCAGATAGCGCCCTATCAGGATCAGGATGTGTCTCTATAAATATACCTGCAACTCCAATAGATACTGCTGCGCGAGCAAGAAATGGGACAAATTCTCTTTGCCCACCTGACGTTAAACCCATACCACCAGGTTGCTGGACTGAGTGAGTAGCATCGTAGATTACTGGAAAACCACTTTCTGCAAGTATGGGTAAAGAACGCATATCTGATATTAAGTTGTTATAACCAAAACTTGTACCACGCTCGCACAAGAGGATATTATAGTTACCAGCACTAATGATTTTATCTATAATATTCTGCATATCCCAAGGAGCTAGAAATTGTCCTTTTTTTACATTAATAGCCTTTCCAGTTTTAGCAGCGGATACTAATAAATCAGTTTGCCTACATAAAAAAGCTGGGATCTGCAAAATATCTACATGTTCAGAAACTGGAGCACAGTGACTAATATCATGAATATCTGTTGTTACTGGACAGCAATATTTTTCCTTTATTTCTGATAAAATTTCTAACCCCTCAACCATACCTACTCCTCGGGGGCTAGATGAGCTGCTTCTATTGGCTTTATCAAATGAACTTTTGTATATGAATGGGATATCCAGCTTCTTCGTAATTCTATCAATGTATTCCGCTACCTCTAAAGCCTGTTGTTTACTCTCTATAACACATGGCCCAGCAATTAAAACAAAGGGTGAGCGGTTACAAAAAGTGACTGAGCCAACCTTTACTTCATATTGTTTTTGCTTCATTGACATAAGCCCACTTATACCAATCGTGACTGATCAACAGCCGCTTTGATAAAACTTGCAAAGAGAGGATGCGGATCGAAGGGCTTAGACTTCAATTCAGGATGGAATTGAACGCCTAAAAACCAAGGATGATCTCCTCTCTCTACTATTTCCGGCAGATCTCCACCAGGTGAAAAACCAGCAAAATTCATTCCAGCATCCTTTAGTTTTTGACGGTAGTTAATATTTACTTCGTAGCGATGTCTGTGACGCTCAGAAATTGTATCCGACTTATAGATATTGTATGCCCTACTGCTTGGTTCAAGGACAGCATCGTAAGCGCCTAAACGCATTGTTCCCCCAAGGTCACCATCCTTAGACCTTCTCTCCTTACCTTCTTCAGAATCCCATTCTGTCAAAAGTCCAACTATAGGGTCCTCACAGGGACCAAATTCTGTTGATGAAGCATTTGCAATACCCGCAACATTTCTAGCAGTTTCAATAACGGCCAACTGCATACCTAGACATATTCCAAAGTAGGGAACTCTTTTTGTGCGAGCATATGTAACAGCTGATATTTTTCCTTCTGCACCCCGCTCCCCGAAACCACCAGGTACTAAAATTCCGTTTACAAGTTCAAGTTCTTCACTAGAAGTATCAGTTTCAAAAATATCCGCATCTATCCAGTGTAGATTTACACGAACGTTATTAGCAATTCCTCCATGAATTAAAGCCTCTGCCAGGGATTTGTAAGCATCTTGTAAACCTATATATTTTCCAACTACTCCAATATTTACCTCTCCTTCTGGGATCTTTGCGCGAGTTACAATTCTATTCCACGACTCAAAATTAGGTTTATTTGTTTTACTAATACTAAAATGCTTTAAAACTTGTTCATCAAAACCTTCCTCGTGATAACTAATTGGAACTTCATAAATACTTTTTACGTCTAATGCAGGTATAACTCTCTGTTCAGGCACATTACAAAATTGAGCAATTTTTTTTCGTTCTCCATCCGGAATTGGCCTATCACTTCTACAAAGGAGTAAATCTGGCTGGATACCTATACTTCGTAATTCTTTAACTGAGTGTTGTGTTGGTTTTGTTTT
>DBHM01000014.1:80923-88099 GCA_002296185.1 Alphaproteobacteria bacterium UBA828 | reverse complement strand
TGTGTTGGTTTTGTTTTTAATTCACCAGCAGCAGGAATATATGGCAATAGAGTTAAGTGAACAAACATCACTTTTTCTTTACCTAGCTCATAACCCATTTGTCTAATAGCCTCAAAAAACGGAAGGCCTTCAATATCACCAACGGTACCACCTATTTCTATGAGCGCAAAATCTGTTTGGTCAAGATCTTCGGTAATTGAATTTTTTATAGCATCTGTTACATGAGGAATAACTTGAACTGTCCCTCCCAGATAGTCTCCCTTTCTTTCTTTAGATATAACTGAGGAATATATTTTTCCTGCTGTGATGCTATCAGTTTTTCTAGCTGGGACTCCTGTAAAACGCTCATAATGGCCTAGATCTAAATCTGTTTCAGCTCCATCATCCGTCACATAAACTTCACCATGTTGGTATGGACTCATAGTTCCAGGGTCAACGTTTAAATAAGGATCAAATTTTCTAAGACGGACGGTATATCCTCTAGCTTGCAAAAGAGCTCCAAGAGCAGCAGAGGAAAGTCCTTTTCCTAAGGAAGAAACAACCCCGCCTGTGATAAATATGAATCTTGCCATGACGGGCTTAATATCTATCAGAGCATTGGCGATGACCCAAGTAAATTTTTTTGTTTAAAAAAAAGGCCCGAAAAATAGCGGTTTTTTCTAATTATCTATTGGAGCAGCTGGTTCAGTGGCTTTAGAACCCGAATCGATAACTGTATCAACAGTTTCAATAGTTGAAGGTTCTAGTTCACCACCCTTGAGTTCTATGGTTGTATCTAGAGGTGGGGATACTTCAACGGATTCCAGAACAGATTCTGAATTATCACTTCTAGTAGTCAAAACGGCCAATACCAAACTTAAGATCATAAATGCTGCTGCCAAAACGGCTGTGAATCTGGTTAAAAAATTTGCAGAGCCACGCGCAGAGAACATCGCTCCAGGGCCACCAATACCAAGGGCCCCTCCCTCACTACGCTGAATAAGAACAGCTGCTATCATAGCTATTGCAACTATAACCAATATAACAAGAAGTATTGTCTCCAAAGAGTGACCTCCTATGAGTTTTTTAAATTAACAGCTGTTTCAGCATATTGACAAATTTTCCAAAAATCAGTCGGGTCCAAACTCGCCCCTCCAACAAGAGCACCAGAGACCCCTTGAATCTGTAAAAGTCCTTCCGCATTATTTCCATTTACTGAACCACCATATAATACATAAGGTAACGGCTTGGTTTTTGGAATAGTTCTTTTTAGAAAATCTCTAATAACGGTGTGAGCATCTTCAATTTCTTTATGATTAGGCGTTAATCCAGACCCAATTGCCCAACACGGCTCATAGGCTACTACTGTATTTATAGAATTAATAGTTTCAGGTAGAGAATTCGATAATTGATCGTGGAGACGATCTAACGCCTTACCAGATTCCTTCTCCTCTTTTGTTTCGCCGATGCAAATAATAGAAATCAGACCCTCAGAATGGACCTTTTTAGCCTTCATTTTGACTATTTCATCATTTTCAAAATGCTCTTGCCTTCTCTCAGAATGACCAACAATGATATGAGTACACCCTAAATCCGCTAACATTTTTACAGAAATATCACCTGTATGAGCTCCTCCATCATCAAAATGGCAGTCTTGGGCACCCACTCCAATATCTGAGCCATCTAAAGCCTGACGAACTTCATGAATAATATGTGCTGGAGGACAAACAATTATATTACAACTAAGTTCTTTTTCAGAAGATAATAGTCTAAGTTTTCGGGCTCTATCAATACCCTCACGTCGTAAACTATTCATTTTCCAGTTAGCTACTATAAGCATTGTATCCTCTAGCAAAAATTGATCTCTAAGCTATAACACTTAAAGTAAGTATACTTCTCATATTTTTTTTAGGTAGTATAGGCCCATATTGCTCGTTATTGATTTTACTGACCTTTAAAAGAAAGTTGAGTTCATTGTTGCCGTTGCACATCAGAAAACATTATTATTATGCTGAAAAATCAAGATCATATATATATATAAAAAAGTGATACCAGAATTATGCTTAATACTGTTAAAGGATACACAAAATCTTGGTCTACAAAGATCATCATAATACTGCTTGCCCTAAGTTTTGCTATGTGGGGCATTAGTGATGTATTTCGCCCGAGCAGTTCTGATGTAGTTGCCACAGTCGGTAGCACTGATATATCCACTCAGACTCTAGCAAGAGAATTTAATGCTGAATTTAGAAGAATACAGTCTAGATACAAAGACTTTACGAATGAAGAGGCAATAAAACTTGGTATACCTACGCAAACATTAAAGCGATTATTAGAACAAGCTCTTGTTGTAGAAGAGGCAAGAACAAATGGCATGCTAATATCAGATAATTACTTGGCAAATATAATTATCTCTGAGAATCCAGGACTTATAAAAGATGGAGTTTTCGACAAAAGTCGCTACGAGCGATCATTACAACGAACTGGTCAAGATCTTGAGACATTTGAAAATAAAGTAAGAGATTCGATATTGAGCAAACAAATTTTAGAATCAATATCATCAACCGGGGAAGTGCCACAGACTCTAGCTAATATGCTTAAAGTATATGACAAAGAGAGAAGAAAAGTAATAACTCTAGAAATTCCAGATTCAAAAATGATTATTGATTTCCTGTCTGATGATTTGCTTCGTAATAATTATCAGGAAAATATTGAAGTATATAGCTCACCTGAATATCGAGGTCTTAGTCTCTTAGAACTGAATATAGATGCTGTTGAAGAAAATATAGATTTAACAGATGAAGACATATTTGCAGAATACGACTATCGTTCCTCAGAATTTCAAAAGCCTGAAAGTCGTGAAGTAATACAAATTCTTTCTAATGATAAGTTTATGATAGAAAAGATATCTAAATCAGTTACAAACAAATCAGAAATGATACAAGCTTCTAATGAAGCTTCATCAAAAAATGCAACAGTAACAAATTTTAATAGCTTAGAAAGAGGTACTCTTCCAAAAGAAGCTGAAGATATAATATTTTCTACAAAAGAAAAGTCGATTACTACCCCTATACAAACTCCATTCGGATGGAATGTTTTTTTTATTAGTCAAATTAATCAACCTGGTCTCATCCCCTTTGAAAATGTCAAAGATGACTTAAAAAAGGAAATGATCAAAGATTTATCACTTGATATTCTCTACGGTCTTTCTGGAACAGTTGAGGACATTTTAGGCTCAGGTGGGTCTATTGAAAATGCTGCAGAGGCAATTGCTTTGGATTTAATAAAAATACCTCCCATTGATAGCTTTGGTAATTCTGAGTCTGGAAAAAAGTTTTTATCAGGTAATCCTGCAAAAAAAGAAATTTTAGATACCGCCTTTAGACTTTCTGATAACTCTACTTCAAATTTACAAGAAACTCCTAATGGGACATATTTCATTTTGAGAATAGACTCAATCGAGGAAAGAAAGCCTAAAGAATTTGAGGAAGTAAAAGAAGAAATTATGAATAATACCCTTAATATATTAAGGTCAGATGCAACATATAACGAAGCTAAATCTATAGTTGAAGCAATAAAAGCAGGAAAAAATATTAAAATTATTGCAAAAGAAAAAGATCTTAATATTAAGACCGAGGATTCTTTATCTCGAAATGATATGGGGTTTACAGAATTATATTCTCAAGACTTTATGAATAAACTTTTTGATTCTAGAGTAGATTCTATAGATCCTGTATTTTCTAAAATTAATAATGGTCATGTTGTTGGAATTGTCTTAGAAAAATTTTACTCTGAATCCTCTTCGTTTTCAGAAGACACAGAAAAAATGTTTTTAAAACAAATTGATTATTCAAGACAAAATGACTTACTTATTTTATATAGATTTGCACTACAAAAAAAACATAATATAGAAGTTAATGGTAATATTTTTGAAAAACTTTTTGCTTCAGAATAATGCCAAAAATTAATAAAAAAGAATTTACTAGTATTTATAATACAGGGAAACCTCAGGTTGCCTGGAAGGAACTCGTAGCTGATCTAGAAACTCCAGTTTCTGCTTTTCTAAAAATTGCAGAAGATAATTCTAATGCCTTCCTTTTAGAGTCAGTTGAAGGTGGAGAGACCAAAGGACGCTATTCGATCATTGGCATGCTACCTGATCTAATTTGGCGATGCTGTAACGGTAAGGCTGAGTTGAATCGTAATGCGCTTATTGATAATAATTCTTTTAATCGCTGTAACGATTCACCTATAGATTCTCTTAGGTCCCTCCTTGACGAATCATTTATAAACATACCTGAATTCTTACCGCCAATGGCCTCTGGTCTAGTTGGTTATATTGGGTATGACATGGTCCGGTATATGGAGAAATTACCAAATATTAATTCAGATGAATTGTCAGTCCCTGAAGCTATCTTAATTCGCCCAACTATTATGGCTATTTTTGATTCAGTAAGTGACACTATTACGGTAATTACTCCGGTAAGACATAAGCCGGAAATTGATGCCGAGAAAGCCTACAATATTGCTTTAGAGAAATTAAAAAATACTATTGCTGACCTAGAATGCTCAATAAAAACACCAGATAAACCTGAGAGTGATATTTTAGAGCTTGAGGAACCACGTTCTAATACTACACGAGAAAAATATTTTGAAATGGTAAATATAGCAAAAGATTACATACGTTCTGGAGATATATTTCAAGTTGTCCCCTCACAAAGATTTTCTGTTCCATTTCCACTCCACCCTTTTGCGCTTTATCGCTCCCTTAGAAGACTTAATCCGTCACCCTTTTTATATTATCTAAACTTTGGTGAATTTTCCGTAGTTGGCTCAAGTCCAGAAATTTTAGTCCGATTACGTGATGGAAATATTACTATAAGACCAATAGCTGGAACTAGAAAACGTGGCCAAAACCGTAAAGAAGATAAACAATTAGAAGATGAGTTAATTAATGATAAAAAAGAACTTGCAGAGCACTTGATGTTATTAGATCTTGGACGAAATGATATTGGTAGAGTTTCTGAAGTTGGATCAATCAAAATTACAGACAAGATGGTTGTCGAATATTATTCTCATGTAATGCATATCGTCTCAAATATTATTGGCCGTATAAGAAAAAACCTAACTTCACTAGACGCATTAATCGCAGGTTTTCCAGCCGGAACAGTTACAGGGGCACCAAAAGTCAGGGCCATGGAAATTATTGATGAGCTAGAAAATTCTAAACGAGGAGTATACGCAGGAGCAATTGGCTATTTTTCAGCAGATGGGTCAATGGATACATGTATCGCTTTAAGAACAGCTGTCATTAAAGACAAAATCATGTATGTACAAGCTGGAGGTGGTGTAGTATTAGATAGTGAACCAGAGGCAGAGTACAATGAAACGATTAACAAAGCTCGTGCCCTTTTTAGAGCAGCAGAAGAAGCTATACGTTTTTCCTCAAAAAAATAAAATTAATATTTAATAAAATATTCAGAACCCTTAATCGTTAACAATTATATTCTTACATCTACAAAGCTTAATTGCAATTTCACTTAATGGAACAATTTTTATCCCTTTATCTTCTATTCTGTGCAACCAATTCGATAAAGCTTTATGAGTAACTGAATAAGGGTGGCCTATACCAACTGAAAAACCGTTTTCTATAGCCTTGGTCTCAAGAGCCTTCAATTGCTGACTTATAAACTCAATATCTTTAACATTATCAATAAATATATCACGTTTAGCAAAGGGTATGTTTCTCTTTTCCGCTATGCGCCAACCATATGTTCCTGATACTGTTACAGAATCAAAATAAAGAAGATTACGGCTGGCTACTTCTTCTATAATAATTTCCATAGCGGATTTGTTTAGTGAGAGCTTACTACCCATGTGGTTATTTATACCCTTAGCTCCATCAATTTTTTTAAAGTTTCTTCTAAAAATATCTTTCATATCCTTTATGTTAAGGACAGAAGTAAGAGCATCAGGGCCAGGGTCAATATTTTTGTCAAGTGGCTCCATTGGCATATGGACTAAAATTTCGTAACCCTTTTTTTTTGCAAGTTTTGCTAAATCTCTTGATTTTTTTGGATAAGGTAAAAAAGCTAAAGTTAAAGGAACATCTAGCTCTAAAAAAGGTAATAATTTTATATCTGAGTGCCCCAAATCGTCTATTACAATAGCTATAATAGATGATCCTTGATCTATGTTATGGATATTTTTATCAGATTTTCCAATTTGAATATCAGAAGAATGATTTAAATTATCATTAGCATAAGAAAAGTCACCATACATTAAAGGAAGTATGGTGAAAAAAATTAAAGTAAAAATAATTAGGAAAAAATTATAAAGTAATTTATCCATGCAAAACCTAAATTAAAAAATATTTCATGCAAGTAAACTAAAAAACATATATATTATTTTTACTAATATAGCGGCCTTATTTTTCTGCTTTAGTTAAAATAATTGAGTCACTATAGACATACTCTAAATTAATATTTCGGAATCCTATTCTACTTATAAGCTCTTTATTAACCTTACGATCAAAACGTGCTCCATAAGCAAAATTCACCCAAGGTGCCCAGATTTTCATAATAAGCCGGCGAATAATAGCTGAGGAATATGTATAGTCTAAAATAAGAACTTTACCACCTGGCTTTAATATCCTGTAAACTTCATTTAAAACCGCCATTTGATGTTCTGGATCCATTGTGCAACAAATAAAAGTTAGAACAGCAAAATCAAATGATTTATCATTAAATCCTAATTCCTGTGCATCCATTTCAACCAAAGATAGATTATTTTTGGCATATTTTTTTCGACGCACAGCATGCCTTAACATATTGATACTATTATCAATGCCAATAACTTGAGTGTTTCTAGGATAAAATCTAATATTACGGCCTGTTCCAACACCAACGTCAATTAAATGACCGGTCAAACCTTCAAAAACTAGCCTTCTAATTTGCTGATAGCGAAGAATTTCAAAAGGATAATCAAGTATATCATATATACATGCGATACTCTGATAATGTGATTTAGGCACTATATAACTCCTGGGAATATAATAAATTAAGCCTGAGTTGCATAAGAGTAAGAAAAAATCTTTGACTTTACCTGGCTATAATAGGTTTATTTACCTTTAAATTAACCCTTAATACTTATAAATGGTTCTAGTTCATGCTGCTATTAATAGATAATTATGATAGT
>DBHM01000014.1:64001-80598 GCA_002296185.1 Alphaproteobacteria bacterium UBA828 | reverse complement strand
AATTATGATAGTTTTACATATAACCTAGTACATTACTTTGGTGAACTTGGTGCAGAAGTATCAGTTTATCGCAATGATCAACTTTCAGTGGATAAGGCGATTTCACTTGATCCGGTAGGTATAGTTCTTTCCCCAGGGCCTTCTGAACCATGCAATGCAGGAATTTGTGTTGAGTTAGTGAAAAAGGTGAGTGGACTTATACCTATTTTGGGCGTCTGTCTTGGTCATCAAGCAATAGGTGAAGCTTTGGGAGGAAAAATAGTACGCGCCGAGTCTCCTGTACACGGCAAAATAAGTAAAATAGCGCATGATGGTAGTGGTGTTTTTAAGGATCTACCCTCCCCCTTTGCTGCAACACGTTATCATTCTCTAGTTATAGAAAAAAGAACTCTCCCAAAAGAATTAAAAATTGTAGCCGAAACTGCTGATGGTTCAATTATGGGAATTACTCATGAAAGTATGCAGACCTATGGTGTCCAATTTCATCCTGAGAGTATTGCATCAGAACATGGTTATGATCTACTTAAAAACTTTTTGAATCTTATATCTGAGGGAGCTAGGGTACCTTGATTAGTTCAGAAAAATTTAAGTCTCTTATCGACAAAGTCGCAATAGGACAGACACTTAATACAAGTGAGTCAGTTAAGTCTTTTGAATATATGATGTCGGGCAATGCCACTCCTTCACAAATGGGCGCATTTCTTATGGGCCTAAGGGTACGCGGAGAGACTGTTGAGGAGCTTACCGGAGGAGCTAAAGCAATGCGAGCCCGGGCTTTGCAAGTAAATGCACCCAAGAACGCTGTTGATACCGCTGGCACAGGAGGTGATGGAACCGGAACATTTAATATTTCCACTGCAGCTGCAATATTAGTTGCTGCCTCAGGAATCCCAGTAGCCAAACACGGGAATCGTGCTCTCACATCAAAATCTGGATCAGCAGACATGCTCTCTGCGCTTGGAGTTAATATTGAGGCAGAAGTAGATATAATTGAAAAGTGCCTTAATAAGGCAAATATTGGTTTTATGATGGCTCCCAAACATCATGGTGCTATGCGTCACGTTGGGCCTACCCGTCTTGAGCTTGGGACTCGTACTATTTTTAATCTCCTTGGCCCCCTATCAAACCCCGCAAATGCATCTCTACAATTGATAGGTGTCTTTGATCGTTCATGGGCCGAACCAATGGCTAGGGTATTAGATAATCTTGGTTCAAAAAGAGTATGGGTTGTTCATGGCTCAGACGGAATCGATGAAATAACAACTACCGGCACTACTGATGTTGTGGAAATGCATAATGGATATATAAAAAAATTCAAAATATCCCCAGAAGAAGCCGGGCTAGAATATTCATCAATTTCTCAACTTCGTGGTGGTGATGGTGAATACAATGCTCGAATTATGAAAGATCTTCTTTCAGGTCAAACTGGTCCAATTAGAGATATTGTTATACTTAATGCTGCGGCAATGATTCTCATCTCAGGTCGAGCTGAAAATTTGAAAGAAGGAGCAAAAATTGTATCAGAAAATATCAAAAATGGTAAAGCAAAAGAAACGCTTGAGCTCCTTATTAAAATTTCAAATAGTTAGGAAAACTATTAAATATGTCTAATGTTTTGTCTAAGATATGTGAAAACCGACTTATTCAGGTTAATAAAACAAAACAAGCTATACCTGAAAAAATAGCCCGTAGTAACGCTGAAAATGCATCTAAAACAAGGGGCTTCTGCGATGCCTTAAAAAGAAAAGTTAATAGTAAAGAATTTGCCTTAATAGCTGAAATTAAAAAGGCTTCACCTAGTAAAGGAATAATTAGGAGTGACTTTAAACCCTCTGATCTAGCAGAATCTTATGAGGCAGGGGGAGCAGCTTGCTTATCTGTATTAACTGAGGAAAAATATTTTAAAGGAAAACCTGAACACCTAATAGAAGCCCGAAGTAAAACCTCACTCCCAATTCTGAGAAAAGATTTTATAGTTGATCCATATCAAGTATTTGAATCTAGAAATTTGGGAGCTGATTGTATTTTAATAATTTTAGCAGCTTTAGAACAATCAATAGCAAAAGATATAGCTATTGAGTCCAAAATTCTAGGAATGGATATTCTAGCAGAAATTCATGAAGAGTCTGAATTAGAAAGAGCAATCTTACTATCCCCCGATTTAATAGGTATAAATAACCGTAATCTCAAAACTTTAGATGTTGATATAAATACAACTATACAGCTAGCCCCTAAAGTGCCTAAGAACATAGAATTGGTATGCGAAAGTGGAATAAAAAATCACTCAGATCTAATGAAAATATCGAAGCACGGCGTAAACTGTTTTCTAGTTGGAGAATCACTAATGCGTAATAATGATGTTAAAAATGCGACTGAAGAACTTCTTGGAATAGTCAATTGACTCTGATCATGAGGAGGTTAAATTTATGAATAAACAGCTAAGCCATCTTGATAAGCAAGGCAAAGCAAAGATGGTTGATATAAGTGAAAAAAAAATTACCCAAAGAAAGGCCTCAGCGCAATCTGAAATATCTCTAAAACCTGAGACACTTAAATTAATTTTAGATTCTCAAATTCCAAAAGGTGATGTATTTGCTGTGTCTAGGATAGCTGGGATAATGGCCGCAAAAAAAACTGCATCACTCATACCTCTATGCCATCCTATCCCTCTCTCATCAGTAGAAATTAAATTTTCTACGGATAATATTCGCAATATTATTATTATAGAGGCAACCTGCTTGGTAAGCGGTAAAACAGGAGTTGAAATGGAGGCTTTAGTTGCCGCCTCAACAGCAGCTTTAACCATTTATGATATGTGTAAGTCCGTAGATAGAGAAATGACAATAAATAAATTATTTTTAACACATAAGTCTGGAGGGAATTCTGGAGATTATGACGTTTCCATGGTTTCAAAGGTGCATCCTTCATGATTTCAGTTGCCGAAGCGATAAGCAAAATAACCCAATCATTTACTGCCCTACCAAGTGAAACTATTAGCCTTGAAAATGGACTTGGAAGGGTAATTTGCGACGACCTAATTGCAAGACGCACACAGCCTCCTTTTTCTGTATCAGCAATGGATGGTTTTGCAGTAAAGGCATCTGATATAAAAAATATTCCTCAGAGTCTACTAATAATAGGTTCTGTTCCAGCAGGGACTAAACTCGATGATAAATTAGAGGAAGGACAGGCGGTTCGTATCTTTACTGGAGCCAGAATACCAGAAGGAGCAGACAGTGTTATTATCCAAGAAAATACTGAACTTTCACCAAATAAAAAAAATGTCATTATAAAGGCTATTCCTCAAACAGGTGACTTCATAAGAAATGCTGGCCTAGACTTTACGGAAGGAGAAACCCTAATTAAAGCAGGCACTCGTTTAAATGCACGAAGTCTAGGTTTAGTAGCCGCAATGAATATTCCTTGGATAAATGTTGTGCAACTTCCAAGAGTTGCAATACTTTCCAACGGTGATGAAATCGTACTCCCAGGAGAACGCATAGGGGAAAATCAAATAGTTAGTTCTAATGGAGTCGCTTTATCAGCGGCAATTAAAAGTTTTGGGGCATTACCAATACAAATTGGTATAGCTAAAGACACAACAGATTCACTTTATAAATCAATTGAAAAGGCTTTATCTTTTGATCTACTTGTGACAACGGGCGGCGCATCAGTGGGAGATCATGACTTAGTCAAAAAAGTATTAGAAAAATTAGGCCTTGATTTAGAATTCTGGAAAATAGCCATGCGCCCTGGAAAACCATTAATGTTTGGTTCTATAGAAAATACTAATGTTATAGGTTTACCAGGGAACCCAGTTTCAGCACTTATATGTGCCCAAATTTTTATTAAACCTGCTATAGAAAAAATGCTTGGAAGCAAATATATCCATTCTAAAGACTATATACAAGCAAAGCTAACACTTGATCTGCCTAAGAATGATGAACGTGAAGATTATCTGAGGGGTATATATTCAGTCAGTGAAAGTGGACAAATTCAGGTTAATGTTTTCAAAAAACAGGATAGTTCAATGGGCTCTTTACTAGCAAAAGCCAATTGCCTAGTTATACGCAAACCAAATGCTCCAGCAATAGCGGCAGGTAAATTTGTAACAATTTTGCGGTTACCTAATTCATGGGAATCTATCTAAGCTAATTCTTATATTTATTAAATTCCATATAAAATTAAATGATAATTATGAGAGCTGGGTTGACTAGCTATGCGAACTAAAGTAGAACAAACAAATATGCTATTTTTCATTAGATATGATGGAGGTAAATGTGCTAACTCGTAAGCAATTGGAATTGCTAACTTATATAGACTCATATTTAAATAATAATGGTACTGCTCCATCTTTTGAAGAAATGAAGAAAGCTGTCAATCTTAAGTCAAAATCTGGCATCCATCGTCTTGTATCAGCCTTAGAAGAAAGGGGATTTCTTAGACGTTTACCGCATCGAGCTCGCGCATTGGAAATCATTAAAATGCCTAATTCTATGAGTCAAAAAATAGAACCAGCAGATTTAACTCTACCCCACAACGTAATTGAAGGACACTTTGGAGAAGATACCGATAATATTAACGATAGTCAGAATAAAGTTTCAACAACTAGTGAAAACCAAGCTGTGCCACTCTACGGACGTATTGCGGCTGGCCTGCCAATTGAAGCACTTAGAGATGAAAGTCAAACTATCGACATTCCCGGGAGTTTAATAAAAAAAGGTGAATATTATGCACTTGAAATTGATGGGGATTCAATGATCAATGCTGGAATTTTAGATGGAGATGTTGCTTTAATAGAACGTTGTGAAGAAGCTGAAAATGGAACAATAGTCGTAGCTCTAGTTGATGACAATGAAGTTACATTAAAAAGAATACGTAGAAAAGGCGAATCTATTGCCTTAGAGCCGGAAAATATAAATTACGAGACACGAATATTTGGGCCCGGTAGGGTTCGTATCCAAGGAAGGCTCTCTGGAATTATACGCAGCTACGAATAAAAGTTTCTCACATAATTATCTCATAAGTTTCGCAAAAAAACTTAATAGTTTTTATTGACCATTATTCTAGAAAAGAGAATGTTCTCAACTATATCTGGATTGACTATAGAATTTATCTCCCTTATTTCTCTATCAAGATATATTTAGTTTGGAAAAAAAATGAGTGTAGTAACACGATTTGCACCATCTCCCTCAGGATACCTCCATCTCGGTGGCGCCAGAACTGCCTTGTTTAATTGGTTGTATGCAAAACACCATAATGGAAAGTTCTTTTTACGGATTGAAGATACAGACCGATCTCGATCTACAGATAAAGCAATACAACAGATTATCGATGGATTAGACTGGCTTAATATTAAATGGGACGATGAAATCATTTTTCAATTCCAAAGAATTGAAAGACACAAAGAAGTAGCTGACAAACTATTAAATATTGGTCGTGCTTATCGGTGTTACTGCTCTACTGAAGAACTTAAAACCATGAGGGATAAAGCCGCAAAAGACGGCAAACCGATAAGATATGATGGAACATGGCGTGATAAAGATGATTCTGAGGCACCTGCAAATATAAAGCCAGTTATAAGATTTAAAGCGATTCAAGATGGAGAAACCATTATTAATGATGGTGTTCAGGGAAAAATTAGGATCTCTAATGATCAAATTGATGATATGATCATCCTGAGAGCTGACGGGACCCCAACATATACATTATCAGTAGTAGTAGACGACCACGATATGGGAATTACAGATGCTATACGGGGGGATGACCATCTCACTAATGCGGCACGTCAAATACAACTTTTTAAAGCTATGGATTGGGAGCATCCAAAATTTTCACATATACCTTTAATCCATGGTTCTGATGGGGCAAAACTTTCGAAAAGACATGGTGCTGTTGCAATTGATTACTATAAAAATATTGGTGTTTTACCTGACGCAATGAATAATTATCTACTTAGACTTGGATGGGCACATGGAGATGAGGAAATAATTTCTCAATCTCAAGCAATTAATTTGTTCACCTTGGGTGGTATCGGTAAATCTCCTTCACGCTTTGATTCAGCAAAGCTAATGAATCTGAATGCCCATTACTTAAGATCTTATGAAATAGACGACTTACTAGAAATCTGCTGGCCTCTAATGCTCGAGCGTTATGATTTAAAAACCTTGGAGCACAATCATAAAGGTTTAAAAATTATACTCCCCGAGCTAACAAAACGTACTAATAATATTATAGAACTAATTGAAAATACGTCATTTTTATTTACAAAAGAACCAATTTTAGAAAATTTAAAAGATTATTCTTCTATTATTCAAGATTCAAAAGAAATGCTAAAAAACATTCAAAATTCCTTGATTGATATACCATGGAACCAAGAGAGTATTGAGAATACTATAAGAGAGTTTGCTTTAAAAAATGGCCAAAAACTTAGTCAAATTGCCAAACCGCTTCGTTTATCACTGACTGGAAGTAATGTTTCACCAAGTATTTTTGCTGTAATGGAGGCTCTCGGACGTGAAGAAGTTATAGTAAGAGTTAATGATGCATCAAAAATATAGTTATTATAATAGTTTTTAAGGTACTTTTAGTGTAAAATACTAATTGCAAAGAACTATTCATCGCCCAACTAGTGGCGAAGATAGCACGTATATAGTTAGCTTCTATACAAACTGGTTAATCACTTTAACCAAAGGTTTATTTCATTGAAGCTAAAATCCTTAATTTTATTTAAAAAATTAAGGTTACATTTTATATAAATAGGGTTTCGGAGACCGTTTGTTTATGACTAAATTTTCTTTATCAGGCAATAAATCAGGTGAAAATATCGAACTACCAGTTTTAAGTGGTACATTAGGCCCATCGGTCATAGATGTAAGAAATCTATATGCTCAGACTGGACACTTTACTTATGATCCTGGATTCACAGCTACGGGTTCTTGTGCATCATCCATAACTTATATAGATGGAGAAGAAGGTGTTTTATTACATAGAGGTTACCCAATAGAAGAATTAGCCGAGAAAAGCGATTTCTTAGAGGTCTCATATCTCCTTCTTAATGGAGAGCTTCCCACATCGTCCGAAAAAGAAAAGTTTGAATATACTATTACACACCACACAATGGTCCATGAGCAGATTAACTATCTATACAGAGGGTTTAGGAGAGATGCTCATCCTATGGCTGTAATGATTGGTGTAGTTGGAGCTCTTGCCGCTTTTTATCATGACGCTACTGATATACAAGATCCATATCATAGGATGATTGCATCACATCGTTTACTTGCGAAGATGCCAACTATTGCCGCAATGGCATATAAGTACAACGTAGGACAACCATTTGTATATCCGCGTAATGACCTTACCTACGCAGAAAATTTTTTGCACATGATGTTCGCTGTTCCATGTGAAGACTATGAAATTAGTCCCGTACAAGCTAGAGCGATGGATAGAATCCTAATATTACATGCGGATCATGAACAAAATGCTTCTACATCAACAGTTAGACTAGCTGGATCATCAGGAGCAAACCCTTATGCATGTATAGCCGCAGGCATTGCAACCTTATGGGGCCCAGCCCATGGAGGCGCAAATGAAGCAGTAGTTCAAATGCTGGAACAAATTGGATCAAAAGAAAATATTTCTGAATTTGTTAAAAAGGCTAAGGATAAGGATGACCCCTTTAGACTTATGGGTTTTGGTCATAGGGTCTATAAAAATTATGATCCTCGCGCTAAGGTTATGCGACAAACATGTCATGAGGTTCTGGAGGATCTAGGTATAGATAATACTATGCTTGATATAGCAATGGAGTTAGAAAAAATAGCCTTAGAAGATGAATATTTTGTAAATCGCAAACTCTATCCTAATGTAGATTTTTACTCAGGATTAATTTTAAGTGCTATGGGAATTCCGACACATCTATTTACAGTTATATTTGCCATAGCTAGAACAGTAGGTTGGGTCGCTCAGTGGAAAGAGATGATTGAAGACCCAGAACAAAAAATCGGAAGACCCAGACAGCTCTACACAGGACCGTCTTCTAGGCCATATATACCGATTGAAAAAAGGAGTTAGTATTAACTCCTTTGTATTAATTCAATTTTATAACCATCTGGATCTTCTACGAAAGCTATAACTGTAGTTCCACCCTTCATGGGACCGGCCGGCCGAGGTACATTTGCTCCAGCATCTACAAGTTTTTCACAAGCAGTATACGCATCTGCTACACTTATAGCTAGATGCCCAAATCCATTACCAATATCATAGTCTTCTTCTTGGTCCCAATTATAGGTAAGTTCTATGACTGAAGTATCTTCTTCATTCCCATAACCCAAGAATGCTAAAGAAAATTTACCTGTAGGATAATCGTTCTGGCGTAATAGTCTCATTCCTAAAAGCTTTGTATAGAAATCTATTGAGCGTTCCAGGTCTCGCACTCTAATCATTGTATGCAGTAACCGAGAGCCAGTTAATGCTGAATCAGTCTCATTATTCATTAATAATCTCCCAAAACTATTTAATATATAAAATGTTTCCCATATTTAGTTTATAAACCTAAGAATAGCATTTGTAGCATATTTACTGGCACGCTCATCCCCTGCTGTTAATTTTCTATGAAGAAGTCTCCAATGCTTTAGCTGATTTTCTCTTTCCAATTCGGAGTCTAACAATTTCTCTATAGCTTTAGATATATTATATACATTAGCATCCTCTTGCAAAAATTCAGGAGCTATAGCCTTTCCGATAATAATATTACTAAGAGAAATACTCTCAATATTAACAATTTTTTTTGCAATCGCAGCAGTTATAAAGTTTGCCCTATAAGCTACTACCATCGGCACATTACATAGACCAAGTTCAAGGGTAACTGTACCAGAGACAGCTAAAGCAACTTTGCTAGAATGAAAAGCAGTATACTTATCATTTTCTCCATTAATTAAATATACTGGAACAGGCCATGAAATTGTTAAACTCTTAATTTCTTCCTCTAGACCTTCAGCTACTGGCATCAATACCTTTAATTTAGGATACTTCAAAGATAGATTTTCTATAACCTCACGGAATAGTTCTATATGTTTCTTAATTTCTCCCACCCTACTCCCAGGTAGAACGCTGATAAGTATGTCATCATTATCTGCTTTTATAGATGTAATAAAATTTTTATGATCTCTTTGTTCGAAAGATTTTATCTTTTCATATAATGGATGTCCTACAAATGTTGTAGGGATTCCTACATCCGCAAAATATGGAACCTCAAAAGGGAATAGTACTAAGATATGGTCTAAAAATTTTGAAATTTTCTTTGCCCTATTGGGCCTGTATGCCCAGACAGATGGTGCAACGTAATGAATTATCGGAATATTGACTTTTCTTTTAATGACTCTACCAACTCTAAAATTAAACTCAGGAGAATCTATAGTGACTAGGCAATCAGGTCTCTTTTTTTTGATATCTCTAATTACCATCCTAATTTTAATCAAAATACGGGGTATATGAGGTAATATTTCAATAAATCCCATTAAAGTAATATCTTTCATAGGAAATAAACTTCGCAAGCCCTCTTTAGTCATCTTATCTCCGCCTACACCACAAAACCTCACCTTACCTCCAAAATGAATATTCAAGGAATTCATTAAAGACGCACCTAGTGCATCACCAGATGGTTCTCCGGCAATTAAATATATAGTGGGTTCTTTTATTTCTGATTGATGCTGTGTCAATTTTTACCTGACTCCAAGAATAAATATGCATCGTTCATTTGCAAGAGATATAACTTTATTATAGTCCATTATTAAAGTCTGCTGAGCCTCAACGGCTATACCCGCTAAACCAATAGATGAGGCTAGCTCAACGGTTCTAGGACCAATAGTTGGGAGGTCTGCTCTACGATCCTGGTTTGGTTTTTTAAATTTCACGAGAACTCCAGGATCACCTGATAAAATCAGACTTTCACAGCGCTTGAGCAGCTCGTCCGTTCCCTCCGCAGCCTCTAAACCAATTACACGTTTTTGCTGAACTATTGCTGCCTGACCGATATCTAATATACCTAACTGTCTAACAACATTAATACCAAGCATTATATCATCTTGAGATGCTTTGGATGGCTTAAATGATCCCATAACACCTTCTTGGGCTGTAGATTGTTTTCCAAGAATCTCATCCGCTCCCACAACAGAAAATCCTTCACTTTCTAATTCTTCAACGATTAGTCTTAAGAGGGCATCATCACCCTGGTTTTTGGAAGCAGCAAATTTAGTTATTAATTTTAGTGCCCTTAGATCAAATTGCAAACCTTGAAGAGACGGCCGATTGATAGGTCCTGCCATAACAACTTCAGTAGATCCAGAATTCTTTAAGGCAGTAAAAACTTTACCAACCTTTGCCAAAGGTAATAGGATATGATCTTCACCAAGATAACATTGCGGATCTGTTTCATTGATAAATGCAACTATAAAATAGGGGCGACCAATATCTTTGCAAGCAGCCACTATTTTTGCTGGCAACTCTCCACTACCAGCTATTATTCCTATTTTATTCTCCACTTTCCCCGCGCGGCTGGCAAATAGCACGACTACTATCTTCCTGAATAAAGTTTACAATATCCATAACTGGCTCATTATTACCGTAAAGTTCAGCAACATCAGAAATTCTTTCTGCCATAGTACCCTCATTAGCAAATAAAAGACGAAAGGCACGTCTCAGATCATGAATAGTTTGACGGTCAAAGCCTCGCCGCTTTAGACCTACCAAATTTAATCCAGCAAGCTTACCTTGATCACCAACGACAGAACCATATGGTATTACATCGTCTCTTACTCCAGTAACACCTCCTACTATTGCGTGCCTACCAATACGGACAAATTGATGAACCGCTGATAAACCTCCAAGAATGGCCCAATCATCTATTTCTACGTGGCCGGCTAATGTTGCATTATTTGCCATTATAACGTGGTTACCAATTAAACAATCATGGGCTACATGGGTTGCGACCATAAACAAACAATTATTACCTACTTTTGTAAGCAACCCCCCTCCATCAGTACCCGGATTCATTGTAACGTGTTCACGTATAATATTATTTTCTCCTATTTCGAGACGAGAGATCTCTCCTTTGTATTTAAGGTCCTGAGGAGGTGTTCCTATAGATGCAAAAGGAAATATTTTTGTTGTATTACCAATTTTTGTATGCCCATCAATGAATATTTGCGCAACTAACTCCACATCGTCTCCAAGCTCAACATTGTCACCGATTACACAATAAGGTCCAACAGTGACATTAGAGCCAAGCCTTGCTTTTTCGGAAACTACTGCTGTGTGATGTATATTTGTCATGTATCTTCCAAAATCATTGCTGAATAAGTTGCCTCAGCCACAACTATTTGATCAACATGTGCTTCAGCATAAAATTTCCATACATTTTGACGTTGATGTTTCTTTTCCACCTTTACAAAGATTTGATCTCCTGGGAATACTGGTTTTCTAAAACGGCAATTTTCAATACTCATAAAGTAAACTAATTTACCAGCCATTTCCGGACCTAATGTAGCAACAACCAAAACAGCAGCTGTCTGAGCCATAGATTCAACAATCAAAACACCAGGCATTACTGGGCGTTTTGGAAAATGTCCCTGAAAGTGCGATTCATTAATTGTTACATTCTTAATACCTGTCGCAGATCTATCTGATTCAACTTCAATGACACGGTCTACAAGAAGGAATGGATAACGATGAGGAATCGCAGATAAAACCCTCTCAATATCATATGTATCATATTCTTTGCTTATCATATCCTTACCTATTTTATTTTTTTTCCATCCTTAATCAAATGTGAAAGCATAGTTGTTTGCCTATGCCATTCACGAACTGGAACCCCTGGAATTCCACCAAATGTTAAGCCTGGTGGGATATCACGTATTATACCAGATTTTCCAACAATTTTTGCGCCATCACCAATTTTAATATGACCAGAAATAGCTGCTTGACCTCCAATAAATACAAAGTCTCCAATCTCAGAACTACCAGATATTCCAGATTGTCCAGCCATTACGCATCCTCGACCTATTTTAACATTGTGTCCTATCTGAATCAGATTATCCAACCAGGTTCCTTGACCTATTACTGTATCTGGACCAGACCCGCGATCAACGCATGTATTTGCTCCAATTTCACAATCATCTTCTATTATTACGCGACCTAACTGAGGGACTTTCGTATGTCCATCAGGCGCTGGAGAAAAACCAAATCCGTCCTGACCTATCCTAGCACCTTGATATATCCTCACTCGATTACCTATCATACAATATGAAAGTGTTGCACATGACCCAACGAAGCAATCATCTCCCACTTCTACATAAGCTGAAATAACCGCATTACTCTCAATATGACATCTATCGCCGATTTTGACACCCTCAGAAATAATTGCTCCAGCTTCTATTCTACATTCATTTCCTATAGATGAATTACTTTGAATCAAAGCATGTTCAGATATTTGTGGTTTAGGCTTTTGCAACGGATAAAAAGCCTGTGCGGCTAAAGCGTAAGATTTATATGGATTATCAGTAACTAGAAGCGCCAACCCAGGTCGTGCACGATGAATATTGGAAGGATGAATTATACAACCTCCTGCCTTAGTTCCAATAAAATCTTTTACATATTTTGAATTATCTAAAAAACTTAATTCTTCTGGACCTGCTGTATTTAATGGAGATACATCAACAAAACTTCTGTCAGCATCTTTAGGGTCATGAATTTCTGCCCCTATACGATCAGCTAATTCACTGAGTATAAATGGTCCTGAAATTTTAAAAAAACGATTATCAGCCATTATTTACCTAGTTGGTAGAAAAATTAAGAATAACCTGGGGCAATTTATCATCAAGTTTAGAAAGAACCTGATCTGTTAATAATAATGTTCTTTCACCAAATAATACCTGTGAAACAGGAAAGACTATAACAATATTCTTTTCCCTTGCAGTTTCTGCAATAATCTCAGCAAGTATAGACTGGATTTCTCTTAATCCAGAACCATAAGCCTGGTCTAGGATGCGGCGCCGTTCTCTAACATTGCGTTTGTGAGCTGTAACTTGACTATCAAAGTCTTGCTTCTTTTTTGCAAAAGCTTCAGGAGATAATACTGACCTTTGTCGTATAATTTCTTGCTCCAATTCTCTAAGTCTATTCTCCTCAGTGAGAAGAGAGCTTTCGTAAATACTCCTTTGACTTTCAACTTGCTCTTGAATAGATCGAGCAGCTAATGAGTCTCGCATTATAAGCTGAACTTCTACTAAACCTATATTAATATCTTCAGCCTTACTCTTTTCAAAAGTAAAAAGGCCTAAAGTCATTAATACAAATAAAATGAGAGTTATTCTAAACATATCTAAAACCTCGTGCCAAAACTAAAACGAAAACCTTCTGTTCTATCATAATTCTTTTTCATAAGTGCTGAGGCAAAATCTAGACGAATTGGCCCCAATGGTGAACGATAACCGAAACCAACACCTATGGACATTCTTGGATCTCCCGAATCACCTATACCGGAACCAGACTCATCAATTGTAGTTAAAGCCCCAACGTCAGAAAAGAAGGAACCACTCAGAGGGAATTGTTTACTTATTTCCAGAGGAAAGGATAACTCGGCCGTACCTGTATAAAAAAAGTTGCCACCTAGTGAATCTTGAGTGGATAAATCTCTCGGACCTACACCTCCAGGTTCAAAACCACGCAAACTACCACCACCTAGTAAAAAGCGATTGTTAATACGAACATCTTGGTTAAGCCCAACAATATGACCGTTTCTTACCTGCGCATTTGCCACCCAGCCACCACCCAGTGGATAATGGTAAGAATAATCTATAGTTTGTTTTAAATGTTTAACACTTCCACCTATACCAGCTAGCTCTTGATTAAATCTCACAATATAACCTTCAGTTGGTTCTCTTTTGCTATCTCTTATGTCATATGAGAGAGTATGACCAATAGAAGACGTCGTTCTAGTTCCCTCTTGATCACGAATAAATCTAGATGCATTAGTTTCAATATTCTTTATCTCATCGCGCCTTAGTGTGTAGCGAACATTGTGTCTAAATTCATCAGATAAAGAATAACCTATACGAATTTTGCCGCCTAAATTCTTTTCATCATATGAACTAATATCTTGTTGATCTGAAGTTTTTCTAAAAAAATCAATACCACCTAATAGGTTTCTACCTAGAAAGTAAGGTTCAGTAAAACTTAGATCTATCTCCTGAGATTTTGTTGAAAGAGTAGTATTTAAGCGCAGTATCTGCCCACGCCCTAAAAGATTTCTTTCAACAATTCCTATATCTCCCAGAAGCCCCTCATTAGAGGACACTCCAGCCCCGAAACTAAGTTCACCTGTTGATTGTTCTTCAACAGATACAGTTAATATAGATTGATCAGCTCTATTTCCTTGGGAATTTTCTACATCAACTTTACTAAAATATCCTAGGTTTTGTATACTCTGTTTAGATTTTCTAATTTTTGCTGCATTAAATGCATCCCCTTCTACTAATTTGAATTCTCTCCTTACAACTCTATCTAAGGTCCGCATATTACCAACTACATCAATTCGTTGAATATATACTTTGGGCCCTTCGTTTATACTATAAACAATATCAATAGTTAGTGATTCGCCATCTCTTACTATTTCTGGACGAACGTCTACAAACGCATAACCACTATCTCCAGCAGCATTAGTAATCTCTTGAATAGTTTTTTCAACTTTATCTGAATCATACCATTGTCCCCTTTCAGTCTTTATAAGACTATCAAGGGCATCTTCTTTTAGGTCACTAAGATTGCTACTAATTTTGACTGATCCAAACTTATAACGTTTTCCCTCATCTATACTAAAAGTTATGAAAAAACTTTCTTTATCAGATGCAAGTTCAGCAACAGAGGATAAAACTCTAAAATCAGCAAAACCGTTCCGTAAGTAGAATTTTCTTAATAATTCACGATCAAATGTTAATCGATCTGGGTCATAAGTGTCAGTGCTAGTAAAAAATTTATACCAGGCTGATTCCTTAGTAACGATTTCATCCCGAAGAGCTGAATCAGAGAAACGTTTATTTCCAATAAAATTTATTGACCTAATTCCTGTACTAGGACCCTCATCTATTTCAAAAACTAGATCAACTCTATTTTGCGAAAGCTTTATTACTTTTGGCTCTACAGTGGCTCCAAACCTTCCGCTTCCTCTATATAAATCCAAAATTCTTTGGGTATCATCCTGTACTCTTGTACGGGTATACACAACTCTAGGTCTTAGTTGTATTTCTGTGGATAATTGATCGTCCTCTATTCTTTGATTGCCTTCAAAAGCAACTCTATTGATTATAGGATTCTCAACGACATTTACTATAAGATCGAGATCTTTATGGCTAATAGTTATATCGGCAAAAAGACCAGTTGCAAATAATTCCTTTAATGCCCTGTTAAGAGATTCTGGGGTGATCATCCTCCCAGTCTCTATTGCCATATAGGCTTTGATAGTATCAGCCTCTATTCTCTCATTACCTTTTATAACAACATCTTTTACAGACCAATTTGCGATCAATGGATTTGGATAAATTAAACAGATAGCAAAAATGATTAATAGCGCTATCAAAGGGCTAATATTCTTTAAATTATTAGGATAATTAGTCATATCTACTAACCATAATATTATTATTTGCTACCACCCAAGACGTATTACATCCTTGCTTGTTACCCATATCATAAGTGCTATAACAAGTAAAAAACCTATCCTGAGACCTACCTCTTGGATTTTTTGACGAACTGGTCGACCTCTTATAGCTTCTATAAAGTAAAAGACTAAATGTCCTCCATCCAACATAGGAATTGGGAACAAGTTAATTAAACCAAGATTGATTGATAAAACTGCCATAAAAAATAAAACTGTTACAAATCCTTGTTGAGCAACCTGGCCACTCATTTCTGCAATACGTATAGGCCCTCCAAGTTCATCCGTGGAGCGGCTTCCTCCTATCATTTGACCAATTGCCTTAAGTGTCTCCCAGGTCATAAAAGCAGTCTCTTTAATAGCCGCTAAAACTGCACCACCAGTATTATGTTTCTTGTAGTCAATTCCTGCTTTTATAATTCCTATCTGACCAATACGGTGAGTAGTACCAAACTGATCTTCTCTTTCTACTAAATTAGGAGTAATTTCTATAAATTTAGAGCTACCATCTCGTAGTATCTCAAAGACCATATCTTTCTTGGGGTTTTGTTGAACAATAAATTGAAGCTCTTCAAATCTCTCTATATCACTACCATCAATCCCAATGATCTTATCACCAGCTTGCAAGCCTGCTATTTCAGCTGGACTATTTGCAGCAATTTGACTTACTTCTGCAGGTGTAAATCGCTGTCCTACGGTACCAAAAAGAATTGCAAATATGATTATAGCAAAAAGGAAATTTGCTGCAGGCCCACCTGTCACTACAGCAATTCTCTGCCAAACTTTTTTATGGTGAAAAGAGTAATTTTTCTCTTCGGAACTTAGTTCATTTACCCCCTCACCAGGAGTACTGGCTACATTGGAATCTCCAAAAAATTTTACATATCCACC
>DBHM01000014.1:39302-63691 GCA_002296185.1 Alphaproteobacteria bacterium UBA828 | reverse complement strand
AAATTTTACATATCCACCAAGTGGCAAGAGACTAATTTTCCAACGAGTCCCATGTCTATCGTTTATTCCAAGTAGTTCAGGGCCAAAACCAACAGAGAAAACCTCAACTCTAACTTTATTCAATCTGGCAATAAGATAATGTCCCAATTCATGTACGAATACTATTACGGCCAAAATTACCAAGAATGGCCATACGTAATCCCAAATGTTTGCAATGGTTTCCATATATTCAGACAACAAATATTATTCTAGACCAATTGGTCTTAATCTTAGAGAGTTTCTGCAAAAACATTTTTTGATATTAAGTCCGATACATCTGCAATGCAAGGATAGTGAATATAATGTAACTAATTGTAACTAATTGTAACTAATTAGTGTTTTTTATATTTATAATCCAGTAATAAAATCAATTTATATAATTTTAGAGATATATTGTTTTTAAGGAATAAGCCATTCAATTAATTCAGAACCTGCTACAACCGCTATTAGGGATAAGCAAAGAGTGCTGAAAACCAAACTATCTGCTCTATCCATGACCCCTCCATGTCCAGGTATTATATTACCCGTATCTTTCACGCCTACGTAACGTTTTAAAGAGGATTCTAATAAATCACCAATTTGAGCAATTATTGAAAACCCCAAGCCTGCAAAAATAAAATAGAAAAAGGATATTTCTGAAGAAATTATATTAGTTTCTCTACCTATGACACCACATACTATAGATAATATGATGGCAGTAAATATTCCACCAAAAGCACCGCTCAAAGTTTTTGATGGGCTAATATACGGAGCTAACCTTGGCCCCTTCAATGTACGACCAAAAAAATAGGCACCTATATCTGTGCCCCAAACAACTGCACACAACCATATTATAATAGCCAAACCAAATGGTTCATCGCGGAGCCAGATAGCAGATATTGAAAATAGTAAAGATACAGATAACAAAATTAACAAAGTAATAAATCTACTTAGACTATAACCATTTCTATGAATTAAGAGTAACAATGATATAGATATCAATCCAATGATACCGAGAATTAATGGAAACAATAAATCTACATTTAGACTAAGGGTAATAGTTATAGAGAAAATAGTAAGGCTAGTAGAAAATGCGATTATTTTCTTATTTTTGTTTAATAATAAGACAGTCGCCTCATAAGCTATCAGGGCACCGATAATACTACATAAAATAAGAAAGTAGATATTACCATAATACAAGCAAGCAACTACAAGAGTTATTAATGGTATACTGGAAAGTATCCGAGCATAAGTATTATCACCCTGCCCCACCATACCTACGTTCTCTCTTTTGATATTCAGTTATAATATTTACTAAGCAATTTTTTGAAAAATCAGGCCAAAGAGTTTCCACAAAAGCTAACTCAGCATAGGCAGATTGCCATAATAGAAAGTTTGACAATCTTTGCTCACCACTAGTTCTGATTAGTAAATCTGGATTAGGAGTCCCAAAAGTGTGCAAGTATTCTTCAAATTCAGATTCACTTATATTATTTGGGTTAATAATCCCTGCAGTCGCATCTGTAGCAAGTTTTTGTGCTGCTTTAATAATTTCTTGCTTACTACCATAGTTAACAGCAACTGTAAGAGTTAGAAGTTGGTTATTAACTGTCTTTTTTTCTGCATTAGCTAGTGTTTTCTGCACTCTTGAGCTTAATCCCTTAAGATCACCTATGAACTTTAATTTTATACCTTTTTCATTAATTTCATTAAGCTCCTTACTAACATAACGTTGGAGAAGATTCATTAAATACAGAACTTCATCATTAGGTCTTTTCCAATTTTCAGATGAGAAAGCATAAATAGTTAAATACTTAATACCTAACTCAATACATGTTTCAGTAGCGACCTTGACCGCTTCAGCTCCTTTTTTATGCCCATGAATATTTGGTAATCCACGAGCTTTTGCCCACCTTCGATTTCCATCCATAATAATAGCTACGTGTATTGGAAGACGGGATTGATAGCTTTCTATTGAAGGAGCCAAAATCATTTCTAAACCTGTTTGATCTCGGATTCTTTCTGATTAAGAAGGTTATTGATTTCTTTTACAGATACGTCTGTTAACTTTTGTATTTTATCGGATAGAGAACGGCTTTGGTCTTCACTTAACTCCCCGTCTTTTTCCTGACGTTTTATTTTATCAATTCCATCCCTACGAACGTTACGAACTGCTACACGTGAATCTTCAGCATATTTAGCTGCAACTTTAGCAAGCTCGGTTCTTCTTTCTTCATTCAGCTCTGGGATTGGTATTCTTAGAGTCTGACCTTCTACTATTGGATTCAAACCAAGCCCTGAATTCTGTATTGCTTTTTCTGCCGCTTGAACCTGAGATTGATCCCAAATCTGCACTGTAAGCATTCTTGGTTCTGGTGCGCTAACAGTTCCTACCTGGTTAAGTGGCATTTCCGAACCATAGGCTTCTACAATAACAGGATCCAAAAGATTTACTGAGGCCCTACCTGTTCGTAGTCCTTGAAATTCCTTCCTTAGGACATCTATTGTCGCATTCATTCTTCTTTCTAGATCTAAAAGCGCTTCATCATCCATAGCTATTAACCCTCACTAATTATAGTAAATGCTCCCTCTCCACTAACTGCACGTGTAAGGCCTCCGCTTTCTAAAATAGAGAAAACTACGATTGGAATATTATTTTCTCTGGCTAGAGATATTGCAGAAGCATCCATAACCTTAAGATCCTTGGATAATACATCTAAATAACTTAGAGATGTATAACGTTCAGCATCTGGATTATCCTCGGGGTCAGCAGAATAAACCCCATCTACACGAGTTGCTTTAAATAAGGCATCACAACCCATTTCGGCCGCTCTAAGCGCAGCAGCAGTATCTGTTGTAAAATAAGGATTGCCAGTTCCAGCAGCAAAAATTACTAATCTAGACTTTTCCATATGCCTTATAGCTCGCCTACGAATGTATGGCTCACAGACAGTTTCCATAGGTATAGCCGATAAAACCCTTGTAGAAACCCCAACCTCCTCTAAAGCATGTTGAATAGCCAGTGCATTCATCACAGTAGCCAACATACCTATATAGTCTGCACTAGCGCGTTCCATGCCTGCCGCTGCTCCAGATACTCCGCGAAATATATTTCCACCCCCAACAACCATTGATACTTGAATGCCAGAATTATGTATTTGCGAAATATCATTAGCGATCCTATTAACTGTACCACTATCAATTCCATAAGGAGTGGGCCCCATTAGAGACTCGCCTGAGACTTTAACCAGTATTCGGCGAAATTTATTTTTTTCTGCCATGGACCCTACCTGGAATTAGATTTATTAATACTGGGCTATATGTATGGTTTTCTAAAATAAGAGTTTTTCCAAACAAAAAGAATAACTTCCTTAATTTCAATCTTAAATTCTAGGCAAAATTATAAAGAAAACACTACTAAGAATTTAATGTCTCAGCAACCTCATCTGCAAAATCAATATCTTCACGTTCTATACCCTCGCCCAGACTATACCTAGCAAATTCTGTAATCTTTATCTTAGAATCTATTTCTTTCTCAAAACCTTCAATAATATTAGATACTTTAGACTCACCATCTATTACCCAAGTCTGATTTAGAAGTACAATCTCCTCAAAATATTTCCTGATTCGACCTTCAACCATTTTTTCGATAATGTTATCAGGCTTTCCAGAATCTTTAGCTTGCTCAGCTAAAACCACTTTCTCTTTCTCAACTAACTCCACATCCAAATCATTAACTGAAACTGAAAGAGGGTTTGCCGCAGCAATATGCATAGCTAATTGGTGTCCAAATTGTTCTAACTTCTCAGAGTCACCTTCTGATTCCAAACCAACAATTACACCAATCCTTCCCAATCCTGGAGAACTTGCCGCATGCATATAACTAGCAACCACACCATCGTTAATACTTATTGATGTAGTGCGTCGTAAACTTATGTTCTCTCCAATTGTTGCTATTAAATGAGTCATCTCTTCACTAACATCTCTTCCTTTATCTGGAATTTTTGCGCTGAGTAATTGGTCAATTTTTCCATTGTTTACAAGAGCTAACTCTGCAACAGTTTTTACGGTATTTTGGAAATCTTCATTTCTAGCAACAAAATCAGTCTCAGAATTTATTTCTACTAATGCACCTGTATGCTTACTAGTAGCTAAACCAACTAATCCCTCAGCGGCTACGCGTCCTGACTTCTTTGCAGCTGCCGCGAGGCCCTTCATTCTCAACCAGTCAATCGATTCCTGGATATTGCCACCTGTCTCGCCTAAAGCACGCTTACAATCCATCATTCCAGCACCTGTTTTTTCCCTTAACTCCTTTACAAGTGACGCCGTTATATTTGCCATAATTATTCCTATTTATTTGACTATTATTATACCAAAAGACTTAAATTATTTTTAAGCGAGTCTAATGTCATTAATAAAGAGATCACTAATTCTTTGAAGTATCGTCTAATTTAGAGCTTTCTTCTTCAATAGTGGAACCAGATTCTGTTGGGATTGTAGATTCTAATTCTGAATTCTCTACTATATTTTCTTTAGTCTCAGGAGACTCAGGCAACTCTTCTTCTAGTCCAGTAGCAGATGCACCTATATCCTCACCCGAAGAAACAATTTCCTGTTGAAGTCCATCTAGAATTGCTCGTGCAAACAAATCACAATATAAATTGATAGCCCTTATGGCATCATCGTTACCTGGTATTGGAAAATTAATTAAATCAGGATTTGAATTGCTATCAAGAATAGCTATTACTGGTATGCCCAATTTACGAGCCTCGTGAATTGCAATTTCCTCTTTGTTAGTATCGATTACGACAAGAATGTTAGGCAAACCACCCATCTCTTTAATTCCACCCAGCGCTCTTTCTAGCTTATCTCTCCTGCGTGTTAATTGCAGTGTTTCTTTCTTAGTAAGTCCAATTTCTTCTTGGGATAAGGTTTCGTTGAGTTCATTTAAAGTTTTTATCGAACCAGAAACAGCTTTCCAGTTTGTCATCATACCACCTAACCAACGATGATTAACGTAGTACTGACCAGTACGAGAAGCAGAGTCGGCTACAGGCTGTTGGGCTTGTCTTTTTGTCCCAACAAACAAAACTCTGCCGCCACTAGCTGCTGTTTGATTGAGAGCAACTAGCGCCTGATGTAACAGAGGTACAGTCTGTTGTAGATCTAGTATATGAACACCATTACGATCACCAAATATATATCTTGTCATTTTTGGATTCCAACGACGAGTTTGGTGACCAAAATGTACGCCTGCTTCTAAAAGCTCGCGCATAGTAAAATCTGGCAAAGCCATTTTTCTAATCCTTCTCCGGTTATACCTCCGTGGGCTCTGGCCATTCTATTGGCACCGGATAAAAGATGCGATATCTCGCAAACTTTTTGCCCACGTGTGAATTACGCTATAATGCGTTTAAGCTTGATATAGCTTTTAGATATGCAAATCAAGAATAATGTGCTTTTTTCCTTTTGGTCTAGCTGGATACAACATTTGTTACCCCTGGAAAATTAACAATTTCCTTTTGTACATTGGGTGGCAACGAATAAATACCGGGTAGCTCAATTTCTATATCCTGAGATGGTAGATTTACAATTATAGAAACACAGGTATTACCCTTTCCCTCTCTCTCAAGAACACTAAAAAGCTGCTCAATTGCTTCACTTGAAGCTATCTCTATAATTAAGCTCATTTTCTGTTTTGATATAATATCAGCAAAATCAACGGCTTTTTCAGCTGTTATTCTTAATTGTTCTCCATCTTTTCTTACATTCACATTAACCATTAATGTCTTACCCGGTAATAAGAGTTCTCGAGACGAATTATATACTTCTCGAAAAAAGGCAATTTCAAAGCTAGCAGTAGGATCTGATAATCTGACAAAAGCAAATTTACTATCAGCATTAGACCTCTCCTGAACCGCAAGAACTACCCCAGCTATACGCTTTGTTGATTCTCTAAGAGCATCATCGACTAGTGATGAAAAAGGAGTAACACCAATTTTTTTTAGCACTTCTTTAGAATCATCAAGAGGATGAGCAGATAAGAAAAACCCAATAGCCTCTTGCTCAAATTGTAATTTTTCAATTGTTCTCCATTCAGAGGAACTTGGAAGTTCAAGATTTGGAATGGTACTAGAATCAGCATTATCAAATAAGGAGGCTTGATTTACATCCCGTCTTGAAGTCTCAGAATGTCTCATCAATAAATCAGCTGCATTAAAAACTTGTCGCCGATTATTACAAAGGTCATCAAAAGCACCAGCCTTTGCTAAATTTTCTAATTGTCTTTTATTTATTGACTGTGGGTCTAAACGAGTAGCAAGATCAAAAATATCTCTAAATTTTCCATTTTCATTTCGCTCACTCTCAACACCGTTCATCGCTTGTTCACCAACATTTTTAATTGCTCCAAGAGCATACCTTACTGCAGAAGACCCTTCAGAAGTTTTTTCAACAGTAAAATTTGAGCTTGATAAATTTATATCGGGAGGAAGAAGGTGTATTCCTAATCTATCCAATTCCTGTTTTAAAGCACCTAATTTATCAGTGTTATTTAATTCTAATGTCATAGTTGCTGCCATAAATTCTACGGGATAGTTTGCTTTCAAAAAAGCTGTTTGATATGCAACTAGTGCATATGCCGCAGCATGGGATTTATTGAATCCATAGCCTGCAAACCTAGAAACGAGGTCAAATATTTCGTTCGCCTGATCTTTGTCTACATCATTTTCTACTGCACCATTAACAAATACCTCCCTCTGGGAATCCATTTCAGATTGTATTTTTTTCCCCATTGCCCTTCGAAGTAAATCTGCCGCTCCAAGACTATAGCCTGATAATAATCTCGCTATTTCCATAACCTGCTCTTGATAGATAATCACACCATATGTTTCACGTAATGTCTCAACTAGTTTTTCATGAAGATAATCTGGTTTTTCCTTACCATGTTTACGAGCTACGTATTTCGGAATATTGTCCATAGGGCCAGGCCTATAAAGTGCAACCAAGGCAATTATATCTTCAAAGGTATCAGGCTTAAGTCCACGCAATACATCTCTCATACCGGCGCTCTCTAATTGAAAGACACCTGCAGTATGACCCGAAGATAGTAAATCGAATGTTTTTTTATCATTAAATGGTATTTCAGAAAGGATTACCTCAATACCAGAGCGACGTATGTTTTGGCATGCCTCCTCAATGACTGTAAGCGTTTTTAGCCCCAAAAAGTCAAATTTCACTAGTCCTGACTGTTCCGAAAATTTCATTGAAAATTGTGTAACTGGCATATTAGAACGCGGGTCTCTATAAAGCGGCACGAGCTCATTAAGCGGCCTATCACTTATCACCAAGCCTGCTGCGTGGGTAGAAGCATGTCTATGAAGGCCCTCAAGCTTTAAAGCAATTGCTATCAATCTTTCAACAGCTGGATCATCTTCTTGCATACTTTTAAGTAATGGCTCCGCTAAAATTGCATCACTTAATTTGACAGGGTTAGCCGGATTAAAGGGAATTAGTTTGCTTATTCGGTCAACCTGACCATATGGAAGACCGAGCACACGACCTACATCTCTTATCACTGCTCGAGCTTCCAATTTTCCAAAAGTAATTATCTGTGCAACTTTATCTTTTCCATAACGTGAACATACATATTCTATGACCTCATCTCGGCGATTACGGCAAAAATCTATGTCAAAATCAGGCATAGATACTCTTTCAGGATTTAAAAATCTTTCAAACAAAAGACCGAAACGTAAAGGGTCCAAGTCAGTTATATTAAGAGCCCAAGCAACCAAGGAACCGGCACCAGAGCCTCGCCCGGGCCCAACAGGAATACCTTCTGATTTGGCCCAACCTATGAAATCAGCAACTATTAAAAAGTAACCTGGGAAATTCATACTACTAATTATATTTAGTTCATTTTCTAATCTCTTGCGGTATGGTTTTGATGCAACTTCACGTTCAGCTTCATCCATTGATTCAACAAAGACTTGCTGCTGCAACCTCTTCTCTAAACCTTTAGTTGCCTTTTGAGTAAGTTCTAATTTTTCAGTCTGACCCTCTGGGAGGTCGAATATAGGTAGAATTGGATCTCTAGACGGCACTCCAAATGCACATCTTTGAGCAATTACGGAGGTATTATTAAATGCTTCAGGGATATCTTCAAAAAGATTTCGCATTTCTTCAGTATCTTTAAAATAATTATTTTGAGTTAACCTCCTTCTGTCTGCCTGATCAATATGTGCTCCTTGAGCAATACACATCAAAGCATCATGCGCTTCGTACATTTCCGACGTCGCATAATAAACATCATTTGTTGCTACTAAGGGTATGTTGAAATCTCTGGCTAAAGATAAAAACTCCGGTTCAGTTTCAACCTGATCTTGAGTTTCATGTCTCATAATCTCTATATAAAACCTATCTTTATATATATCGTTAAGATTAGCTAATAATTCTTTGGCGCTCGCCAATTCATTTGATCTTAATAAGTTACCAATAGGACCGTCAGTTCCGCCTGAAAATGCTATTATACCTTCTGAATGATCATTAATATCATCCAAGCTAACTTGTGGAATTTCATTTTCAGGAGTTTCTAAGTAAGCGATACTAGATAACGACATCATGTTATTCCAACCATCAGAATTCTGAGCAAGTAGCACTAACCAACCAGATGAAAATATATGACTTAAATTTTTATGTGATAGGGATTTTTTAAATACTTCTGGAGCTGTTAATGCAATTTCTATACCTAAAATAGGCTGCACACCAGATTCTTTAGCAAGGTCTGAAAATTCAAGTGCTCCAAAGAGGTTTCCTCTATCAGTAATAGCTAAAGCTGGCATTCTTCTATCAGCAGCCAACTCCACTAATTTTTCGACTTTTATCGCACCTTCAGACAATGAATAGGAGGAATGAGTGCGGAGATGAATAAAACTTTCCTGTGCCATAGTGATATTTTTATATATATATTAATCCTGGACCAAATTTTTTCACAGGTTAGACTAAACGGCTATTACTTGATAAAACTATCTGTGGATAATATAGAGCAATTTACCTTAGTGACGTTTAGCTAACCAACCAAGGAGTAAGCAATGACTGAAAGTAATCCACAAGTTACGCTGCAAACAGGGGGTTCATTGAGAGAAGCCTATGGTGAAACTATGGAAATCGCTGAAAAAAAATGCTTACCAACTCTCGATAAATACTGCAAAGAATTTATCAAGAAATCTCCCTTCTTGTGCATAGGTACTGCAGGAGTATCCGGAAAAGCAGATGTATCACCAAGAGGCGACCCTCCTGGATTTGTTCAAATAATTGACAATAATACACTTTTCATACCTGATCGACCCGGCAACAATAGACTAGATACCATGAATAATATTATTGAAAATCCTAATGTTGGAATTCTATTTATTATACCCGGATACGATGACACTCTTCGAGTGAATGGTTCAGCGAAAGTTACCCAGGATAAAACAATGCTTGCTTCATGCTCAGTAAATGGAAAAATTCCAAATGCAGGGATTTTAGTTGAAGTAAAAGAAGCTTTTCTTCATTGCGCAAAAGCCTTTAGACGTTCAAAATTGTGGGATGAGTCAAGTAAACAAGATAGAGCAGAAATGCCTACCCTTGGTAAAATGATTCTTGAACAAACTGCGGATACTGACAGTCCTCCAACTGGAAGCGATATTAAAGAAGCAGATGAGTTCATTGATGATAATTACAAGACGGGTATGTATTGATATATCAGTGCTTTACAGTAATAAGCTAATAGATTAATTAAACTGGAACAATCTTTCCATTTAATATTGTGACTGCCCTATCCATTTTCTTAATGAGATCTCTGTTATGAGTAGCAATTATTGCCGCAAGCCCTTTATTTCTTACTAAGTCTAAAAGGGTATCAAAAACGTTTTTTGCAGTTTCATAATCAAGATTGCCAGTTGGCTCATCTGCTAAAAGGACATTGGGGTTATTGGCTAGAGCCCTAGCTATAGCAACCCTTTGCTGTTCTCCTCCAGACAAGTTAGCAGGTCTGTGTTGCGCACGATCCGTCAATTCGAGCTGCTCTAAAAGTTCCTCTGCTTTTGCTGAGGCATTGACTTTAGATATCCTGTTAAGCATCTGTGGTAATACGATATTTTCTAAAGCACTAAATTCTGGAAGAAGATGATGATATTGGTAGACAAATCCTAAATCTTTAGCTCTCAATAGGCTGCGTTGTTTATCACTTATTCCAGATAAATTAATTCCATTAATAAAAATAGACCCGGAATTTGGTTCTTCTAAAAGCCCCGCAATTTGCAAGAAAGTAGACTTACCAGAACCAGATGGGCCAATAAGTGCAACTATTTCTCCCATTTTAAGTTCGATATTAGCTCCATTTAATACAGGAATATCGGTTTGTCCCTGTTTAAAGATTTGCACAACATCACAAACTCGTAATGGAAATATTTCTTCACTCATATCTTAGTGCCTCTACTGGATCTAATCGCGCAGCTCTCCAAGCAGGATATAAAGTAGCTAAAAATGAAAGACCTATTGACATTAGAACAACCACCAGGACGTCTTGAAATGAAATAAGGACTGGTAATTCAGATAGAAAGCGAACCTCTGGAGCAAATAACTCTGTCCCTGACCAACCTTCTATCCACATACGAATAGAATCGATATAACTTGCAAAAAGTATTCCAATACCAGTACCTATAGCTGTTCCTAAGATTCCAATTGATACTCCATTTATAAAGAAAATTCTCATGACTTGCCCACGTGTAGCTCCCATAGTACGTAAGATTGCAATATCCTGACTCTTATCTTTTACAACCATAATGAGACCCGAAACTATAATAAAAGCAGCAACAATAAGTATTAATGCTAGTATGACAAACATTACATTCCTCTCTACCTTCAAAGCATTAACAAAGTGAGAGTGTTGTTGCTGCCAATCAATTACACTCCCTAGAGGACCAACTTTGTTTGCAACAAGAATACGGAATTCCTTTACCTTATTCGGTTCAGAAATTGATAGCTCAATTTTACTTAATGACTCATCTAGATTAAAATGTAGCTGGGCAAGCTTTAGAGGCATAAAAATAAAGCCGTTGTCATACTGGAACATACCAAGATTAAAAATCCCTGCAACAACATACCCTCTTGACCTCGGTACTGAGCCAAAAGCTGTCGCGGTCGTTTGAGGAGAAACTAATCCCAAACGATCCCCCACAACAATACCAAGTCTTTCTGCAAACCTTTGCCCAACTAATATACCTTCATTATTAATGAATCCCTTTATAGATCCATCAATAATATTCTCTTTAATGATTGTAAGATTTTGTAGGTCATGACCATGAAAAGCCCTAACAAGCGCCCCCGTTGCTGATCTACCTGAGCTTGCCATGACCTGTCCTTCAACAATCGGAATTACTTGATTCACACCCTGAAGACTTTTTAAATCAATAATTAGCTTATCTAAATCAGGGGTTTCTATAAGTTTAGTTGGATATACTGCAATATGACCATTTATTCCCAATATACGGGACATTAATTCATCACGAAAACCATTCATGACAGACATTACAACAATAAGAGTAGCCACGCCGAGCGTAATTCCAATCAAAGAAAATGCAGCTATTATAGAAATAAAGCCCTCAGAACGCCGCGAACGTAAATATCTAAATGCTATGAATCTTTCAAATGCTGTAAACATTCATACTCTCAAAGGAAACGAGACAGAATCGAGCCAACGGGAATTTCTTCTTTGATTTCTTTTTGACCACGTCTCTGTAGTTCCACAACGCCATTTTTTAAGTTTCGGGGACCAACAGAAATCTGCCATGGTACACCAATTAGATCCATATCAGAAAATTTAACCCCTGCCCTTTCATCCCTGTCATCATAAAGAACTTCAATACCTACTGTTTTTAACTCTTCATAGAGTTTATCACACGCTGAGTCACATTGATTGTCACCGCTTCTTAGATTGATAATACCCACCCGAAAAGGAGCTACAGATTCAGGCCAAATTATACCATTGCTGTCGTGATTAGCCTCAATTATAGCGCCAACTAAGCGAGACACACCTATACCATAAGAACCCATCTCAAGTTCTATTTCTTTTCCATCAGCGTTAGTTATAGTTGCATTCATTGCTCTAGAATACTTTTTTCCAAAATAAAAAATATGTCCTACTTCTATACCCCGGCCCTCAAAAATCTCTGAATCTGGTAATGCGCATGAATCAGGATCATGTTTATCATCAGTTGCCGCATAGAATTGTGTCCATTTATTAACAATACTTTGCAAATCAGATCTATAATTAACATCTATATTCAGGGGATCATTATCAAGCCACTTTTTATCACAAAAAACTTCACTTTCTCCTGTATCAGCTAAAATAATAAATTCGTGTGATAAATCACCACCTATAGCACCAGCTTCTGCTCGCATTGGGATTGGTTTTAAACCCATCCTTGCAAAACAACGTAAATAAGCAACAAACATCTTATTATATGAATGAACAGCGGACACTTTATCTAAATCAAATGAGTAATTATCCTTCATAAAAAATTCCCGCCCACGCATAACACCGAACCTTGGACGAACTTCATCTCTAAATTTCCAGTGAATTTGATAAAGATTACATGGAAGATCTCTATAACTCTTTACACAAGTACGAAAAATATCAGTAACGACTTCCTCGTGAGTTGGGCCATAAAGTAATTGCCTTTCATGCCTATCATTTATCCTTAGCATTTCCTTTCCATAATCGTCATATCTACCACTTTCTTGCCATAATTCTGCTGGTTGTATGGTAGGCATAAGAATTTCCTGAGCTCCAGTTGCATCCATTTCGTGACGAACGATATCCTCAATTTTCTTAAGAACTCTGCATCCTAGCGGTAACCAACTATATATACCCGCCGCAGCTTGACGTATCATTCCAGCTCGTAACATGAGGCGATGAGATACTATTTGTGCTTCACTAGGATTTTCTTTGAGTGTAGGCAAAAAATAGTTTGAACGGCGCATTTGAATTCCTTTTCTTATGGATATCTAACCGGTTAGTAATACCATTAAAAGAAAATACATACATTTACTATTATGATTTAATGGATGGATAGCTTATTCACCTATAGAAAGCACCCCTGCCTCAATTAAATATATAATAATTCCTGTTAAAATTGCCGTAATTATAGTCGTTATCCCCGCCTTAATCCAAAGCCTAGGTTTATCAGGGGCACTCTCAGTATTACCTGATTCTACTTTTTCTGGTGTTTTCACACCTATTGGCAAGGTCATAAACCAAATAATCCACCAGACGATTACAAAAACAAGTAATATAGTAAATATATTCAAAATTGCCTCACTATTAAGCTTCTTCTAACTCTACCAAAGTACCTAAACAGTCTTTTGGATGAAGAAAAATAACCGGTTTACCATGAGCACCAATATCGGGTTTTCCAGTTCCCAAGACCCTGGCACCTTCTTTAACAAGTTTTGATATAGCACTTTTAATATCTTCCACTTGGTAACAAATATGGTGTATGCCACCATTCGGGTGTTCGTGTAAGAATTTTGATATTGGTGAACTACTATCTATAGGCTCCAGTAATTCAATTTTGGTATTTTGTAATTTTACAAAGACAGTTTTTACACCATGATCAGGAAGTTCAAGTGCATCAGATACATTTGCACCTAAAGTATTTTTATAAAATTTTGTGGCTATTTCCAAATCTGGAACAGCTATTGCAACATGATTTAATTGGCCTATCATTTTTTTCTCCCGATTTAGGTAATGAGAATTGTTTTAGACCCTTATAAGGTGAACCTCTATTTGCGGTTTTTTACCATAGGATTCAAAAATAATCTTTCTTGTACTTGTTGAAATTCTTTCTATAACAGTATCATCATCTTTTACCTTCTTATTACTTATACTTCTAAAAACTTTTCTTAGAGATTTGACTAAAATATCAATATTTTCCTTGCTGTCTTCTACTCTAAAAACTCCTTTATCTGTAACCTTTATATCACCGAATAATTTACAGTTTTTATCTAAAATTAACGTTATAAAAACAGATCCATTAATTAATAATTTTTTTCTTGATCTTAATATAGAATCTTTAATACTAATTAATCGACCACCATCGATAGCTAATCTTCCATTAGGTACTTTCCCTACAATTTCTGGTGACCTAGGATATAATCTTAAAACATCACCATTATTAATTATTGGAGAATCCTTTACTCCTGTACTGATAGCTAATTCAGAGTGTGCTTTCATATGAATAGTTTCACCATGAATAGGTACAACTACTTCTGGCTTTAAGAGTGAATAGAGATTAATGATTTCTTCTTTATGTGGGTGTCCTGAAACATGAACCCCAGGAAATGTCTCATCTATAATTTTGACACCTTTAGCAGAAAGTAAATTCTTTACCCTAGATATAGGCTTTTCATTTCCTGGTATAATCTTAGATGAAAAAATCACTGTATCTTTGTCGGTTACAGATATTCTTGGATGCACTCCACTTGCTACTCTAGACATAGCTGCCTTGCTTTCTCCTTGGCACCCTGTACAGATAAACACCACCTGATCACGATGGAGTTTAGACCCCTCTATATCATTTAATACTCTTACTTCATCGATAATTTGACTACGTTGCGCAGCCGAAAAGTAACGCCAGAGAGAACGACCAACCAACACAACTTCGCGGTTATTTGCGTGAGCAGATTTAATCACTGAGACTAAACGAGCAATATTAGAGGCAAACTGCGTAACAATAATACCTCCTTTTATTCCTTCAAAGATTTCATTTAAACAGCTCTGAACTACAGACTCTGAGCCTGACCACCCTTCTTTTGTGGCATTAGTAGAATCCCCAACAACTGCTAAAATATCTTTTTTTCTAAGATCGCACAAAGCCTGGTGATCAGTTACTTGGCCTATAATTGGATCATCATCTAGCTTCCAATCTCCTGTATGAAAAATTACAGCTTCATCTGTTTTTATAACTAGTGCACTAGATTCTGGAATAGAATGTGTCACGTTAATAAAACTGATTTCAAAGGGATCTAGATTAAGCGTTCCACTTGATTCAGAAATTTCATTAATTGCATAATCATTGTTTATGCCAAAATCATCAAATTTTTGCCTTATTAACTCAGAAGAAAAAGGTCTAGCATAGATAGGACAACCCAATAATGGCCAGATATATGGGATTGCACCAATATGATCTTCATGACCGTGGGTAACAAGTAAAGCTATAATCTTTTCTTTATTTTCTATGAGGTATTCAGGATCAGGAACTATAAGATCTATACCCAGAAGAGTTTCATCTGCAAAGGTAAAACCTAAATCTACCAACAAAAGAGAATCCCCTTTTTGATAGACACTCAAATTCATACCTATTTCACCAACTCCACCTAGCGGAATAAAATGAAGTGAATTTTCGCTATTTGGGAACAGATAATCCTTCATTTGCCATTCAAGCACTAGGTTTATTCAGTTTATAGATTGCTAATAATCCACGAATAGTTAAATCAGCATCCACAGAATCTATAGAGCTTGTACCATTTGCAAAAAGCGGGGCCAATCCTCCAGTTGCAATAACTTGCATTTTTTCCTGAAAATCGGTCTTTATTCGACTAACTATACCCTCTATCAAACCTAGGTAACCCCAGTAAATTCCTGATTCCATTGCAGGAACTGTAGAACGAGCAATCACCATATCTGGTTTTCTTATTGCAACACGTGGTAATTGTGCGGCAGCCTGATGTAAAGCTTCAAGAGATAGGTTTACACCAGGCGCTATAACCCCCCCCTCATAAGAACCATGCTGGTCTATGATATCGAAGGTAGTAGCAGTACCAAAATCAATAAGAATGAGTGCAGAATCATAATTGGAATATGCACCAACAGCGTTTACCAAGCGATCTGCACCCACTTCTCCTGGTCTATCTACATGAACATCAATCCCTAGACTGACTCCCTCGTCACCCACAACTATTGGTTTGCATCCACAATATCTTTCACATAAATCACTAACAGCAAACAACCCCTGAGGAACAACAGTAGATAGTATAGAAGCATCGATATCATTTAAATCTAGCCCAGCACTCTCGAAAAGTTGCCCTAACCAAACTGCGTATTCATCAGCTGTTCGTCGTGGATCTGTTGCTGCCCTCCATTGACCTTGTAATTTATCACCCACAAACACAGCAAAAACAGTGTTAGTATTTCCAACATCAATGGCAAGAAGCATTTGTATACTCCAAACTATTAAAAAAAACATCGCCAGATGATATAGTATGAACTATACCTTTTTCATCCTGCATCAATAAGGATCCATCATTGTTAATCCCTAAAAATAAACCTGAGACCATTCTACCTGATATTTCTATCTTTATCGATTCACCTTTTGGAAAAGATTTATTTAACCACACATCTCGGATTACTAAAAAACCTTCATTTTTCCAAACTTGTAAAAAACTATGAAAGTATTCTAAAAATACATTGAGTACATCTTCTCTTTCAATCGTGCTACTAGTTTCTTTATTTATTGAAGTTATTAATTCGCCATTAGGTAAAATTGGAACGCTCGATACATTTATACCTATACCCACAATAAGCCAATCAACTACAGCTATAGATTTACCAGAACCACTTGTTTGTGACTCTAAAAGTATACCTGCAATCTTCTTCTTATTAACTAAAACGTCATTTGGCCACTTACATAAAACATCTGATTGCTCGCCAATAAAATGACGAATAGTTTCATTGACTGATATTGAAGCAACAAAAGACGCTTGGGCTGCAACTAAGGGTGCACACATTGGACGCAGAATTATTGAAAAAAAAAGGTTTCCTGGACTTGAATCCCATACTCTGCCTCTACGTCCACGACCAGATGTTTGATTCAAACTTACTATTACAGTACCCGCGTCAGCTCCATCAACAGCACTGGCACAAGCGATATCGTTAGTGCTAGTAACTTCAAGTAGAGTCTTAACACTAAAACTCTTTGGGATTTCTAACATAGACATGAAAGAAAACTCCTATTCACTAATAGAATAGTGAGCGAGCGGCAATAGCCGCACCATCAAGAACAGGGTCTGGATAAGCAAAAAATAATCCAGTGATTATACCAGTCACAGCAAGAACAAAAGTTAATTCATTACCAATTGGTCTATCAAATGCTTCTTTTGGTTTATCAAAATACATAACTTTGACAATACGAATATAATAAAATGCACCCACAACACTAGCTAAGACACCAATTATGGCAAGGCCAATAAGGTCAGCTTTTATAGCTGCCATAAATACATAGAATTTCCCAAAAAACCCTGCTAAAGGTGGTATGCCCGCCATAGAAAACATAAAAATTGAAAATACAAAAGCCATAGATGGGTTTGTTCTAGATAGGCCAGACAAGTCATCTATAGTTTCTACCATCTGACCTTTACGTTTCATTGCCAATACGCAAGCGAAAGCTCCAATTGTCATAGTCATATATATTGCTAGATATATAAGGACACCTTTTATGCCTTCTTCAGTCCCTGCTGCTAATCCCACAAGAGCATAACCAACATGTCCGATAGAACTATAAGCTAACAAACGTTTTATATTACTTTGCAAAATTGCTGCGAATGCCCCCAAACCCATAGATGCAATCGATATAAAAACAATTATCTGTTGCCATTGATCAAAAGCATCAAGAAAAGGACCAATAAATAGTCTTATTAGGAGTGCCATAGCTGCAATTTTTGGAGCAGCAGCAAAGAAAGCTGTAACAGGAGTCGGAGCACCCTCATAAACATCTGGGGTCCACATATGGAAAGGAACAGCAGATACCTTAAATGCTATGGCAGCTGCAAGGAAAACAAGACCAATCAATAAACCTAAAGACAAATTACCCTGGTCAGAAATATTTGATACAGCAAAACCAATCTCGGTGAACCCTGTGCCACCAGAAAAGCCATAAACAAGTGAGGCTCCATAGAGGAACAGGCCAGAAGACAAAGCACCTAAAACAAAATATTTGAGTCCGGATTCAGTTGAACGAATACTTTCTCGCTTAAATGCAGCTATAATGTATAGGGCTAAGCTTTGCATCTCTAGACCAACATAAAGTGCTATAAGGTCGTTGGCAGAAATCATTAACAGCATACCAGTAGTCGCAAATAATATTAATATTGGAAACTCAAAACGGTTCATTCCCTCTCTTTTTACGTAGCTAATGCCGATTAATAAGGTAATTGTTGAACCAATAAGAACTAGACTTTTCATATAAGTACTAAAAATATCACTTATAAATAAGCCACCAAAGGTTACTGACCTACTTTCATCTCCTACCAAAACCATAATTAATGCAACCATCATAATAGCCGATGTGGCCCAAGTTAGGATGGTGGTAGAGCGATTACCTATAAAAACGCCAACCATGAGAAGTATAAGAGAAGTTCCAGCTAAAAATATTTCTGGAAGGGCTATTAGGTAGTTTGGAGAATCATATTCAGTCATCATCCTATCCTCCTAATTAGACCCAAAGTTTCGGGTAATTAGTTGATGGTCATCGGCATTAAAGAACGTTAAATCGTTGGTAGATCCAATCTGTATTAGTAAGTTCTCTACAGAGACATGAAGAACAGATAAAAACGGGCTGGGATAAATACCCATAAGTAAAGCGAGTCCTATAAGAGGAATAAAAATAGCTAATTCTCGTAAGTTTAGGTCCGCTATAGACTTAAGATTATCTTTAGTTAACTCACCAAAGATTATCCTTCGATATAACCACAGCATATAAGCAGCGCCAAGGATAATACCTGTCAAAGATAACATTGCTATCCAGGTATTTGCTTTAAAGATACCAACAAAGACCAGCATCTCCCCTACAAATCCACTTGTACCAGGTAATCCCACTGAAGCTAGAGTAAAGATAAGGAATGTAAAAGCATAAATAGGCATGCGATGAACTAAGCCACCATAAGCCGCAATTTCACGTGTATGAATACGATCGTAAATAACACCAACACATAGAAAAAGAGCTGCTGAGACTATGCCGTGGCTTAACATTTGGAAAATCCCACCTTCAATTCCCTGTTGGTTAAGGCTGAATATGCCTATTGTTACAATTCCCATATGAGCAACAGATGAATAGGCTATTAATTTCTTCATATCTTGCTGAACCAAAGCAACCAAAGACGTGTAAATTATTGCTACAACTGATAGTGCAAAAACTAATGGGGCAAAAAAATGACTGGCTTCAGGTAGCATTGGTAGAGAGAATCTAAGAAAACCATAGCCACCCATTTTCAACAATACACCGGCAAGGATTACAGACCCAGAAGTTGGTGCCTCAACATGTGCATCTGGTAACCAAGTATGAAAAGGCCACATTGGAACTTTAACTGCGAAAGACGCAAACATAGCTAACCATAACCATATTTGTGCTTCAGATGAAAAATCATAGGCCATAATAGTTGGTATATCGGTAGTTCCTACCTCAATGTATATCCATAGAATGGCAAGAAGGAAAAGTACTGATCCAACAAGGGTATAAAGAAAAAATTTGAAGGCTGAGTAAACTCTCCGCGAACCACCCCAGATCCCAATTATTAGATACATTGGAATTAGCATACCTTCGAAAAATATATAAAACATTATGAAGTCTAGTGATGAAAAGACACCTATTACTAGAGTTTCCATTATCAAAAAGGCAATCATAAACTCTCGCACTCTATCCTTAATAGAATCCCATGATGCCAGAATACAAATAGGAATTAAGAAGGTAGTTAATAGAAGAAAGAAAATAGAGATACCATCAACACCCAAATGATATCCAATGTTATAATCTGATAACCAAGGGACATACTCAACGTACTGGAAATCAGCAGTAGTAGTATCAAAGTAAGAAATTAGAATTAGAGATAGACCAAAGGTTATTATGGAAGTCCAGAGAGCCAATTGACGTGAATTACGCGCTACTGTTTTTTGATCACCACGAACAAATAAAATAAATACCGCCCCAAGAAGAGGAAGGAATGTAACTATTGAAAGTATTGGCCAATCACTCATCTTATGTCACTCATGTCCTCGAAAATAAGAACCATGTGACTATTACAGCAAGCCCAACAAGCATAGCAAAAGCATAGTGATACAGATAACCACTTTGAAGTTTTATTGCCCGCTTTGCAATCGCGACTGCTGCGCTTGCCAAACCATCAGGTCCAATTCCATCAATTAAAGCATTATCTCCCTGCTTCCATAGACCATATCCAATATATTTTGCAGGTCTTATAAAGATATATTCATAGACCTCATCGACGTACCATTTATTTAATGAAAAAAGGTATAGTGGGCGAAATTTATTAGATATCTTTGATGGTAAATCAGGGCGTAACATATAAAAGTAATACGCTGCACTTATACCAATAACGCCCGCAATAGTGGGAAGAGCCTTTACCCAAAAATCAACATAATGAGCATCATGGAGAGCATGATGCTGAGGAAGTATCAATATCGAATCACCCCAAAAATCATGATATTCACTAACCATTGGTAACAAGAAATATCCTGAGGCAATCGCACCTATGGCTAAAAGTATTAAGGGTATAGTCATTGTAGGTGGAGATTCGTGCACATGTGCCATTACCTCTTTATCTGCTCGAGGCTTTCCGTGGAAGGTTAAAATAATTAAACGCCATGAATAAAGAGCAGTTAAAACTGCAGCAAGAATACCAAGCCAAAATGCATAATGCCCTAAACCAGTATCTGCAGCAAAAGCACTTTCAAGAATTATATCTTTTGAGAAAAATCCAGAAAAGAAAGGAACACCTGCTAAAGCTAAGCTCCCCACCCACATCATAGAGTATGTAAGGGGAATAGATTTCCATATACCACCCATTTTACGCATATCTTGCTCATCTGACATAGCATGTATGACTGCACCAGAACCAAGAAAGAGGAGCGCTTTAAAAAATGCATGTGTAGTCAAATGAAAGATGCCAGCAGAATATGCAGAGACACCACATGCAAAGAACATATAACCAAGTTGACTACAGGTTGAATATGCTATTACTCGCTTAATATCGTTTTGGGTTAGAGCTACCGTTGCTGCAAAAATTGCTGTAGTGGCACCAAAAAAAGTAACTACCGATAGTGCAATAGGCGCATATTCAAAAATTGGAGAGCATCTTGCTACCATAAATACACCAGCAGTTACCATAGTTGCTGCGTGTATTAGGGCAGACACCGGCGTTGGTCCTTCCATAGCATCAGGCAGCCAAGTATGCAAAAGAAACTGCGCTGATTTACCCATCGCACCAACAAATAACAGAATACATACAACTGTAAGAATATCAAATTGATGGCCAAGAAACTCAAAATCGCTGCCAGCTAAATCTGGGGCTGCAGAAAACACAGTTTCGTAAGAAACAGAATTAAAAGTCAGAAAAATTGCTAGGATTCCTAATGCAAATCCAAAATCTCCGACACGATTAACTACGAAAGCCTTAATAGCAGCAGCATTAGCTGTTGGTTTTTTGAACCAAAAACCGATTAGGAGATATGATGCAAGACCGACACCTTCCCAACCAAAAAATAATTGCAAAAAATTATCTGAGGTTACTAAAGAGAGCATAAAGAATGTAAAAAGTGAAAGGTAGCTAAAGAATCTAGGAATATGAGGATCGTGGGACATATACCCAATAGAATAGACATGCACTAAAAAAGAAACTGATGTTACTACAAACATCATTACTGCTGTTAATTCATCAACCCTGATGAACCAATCTACCTGGAAACTTCCAGACTCAATCCACTCAAATAACTGGATTCTTTGAACCTCACCATCAATAATAACATTATGAAAAATTACAATAGCAAGAACAGCACTTGCTCCCATCAAAATACATGTAATCAACTGGGCCTGACGATCGCTTAAAAAACGACCGAACAACCCTGCTACAGCTGATCCAATTAATGGTAAAAATATTGGAAGTATATAGAGGAGCAACTTAAGATTAACCCTTCATAACGTTTATATCTTCGACAGCAATTGTGCCACGATTTCTGAAATATATTACAAGTATAGCTAGGCCAATTGCGGCTTCAGCTGCTGCTACTGTTAAAACAAGCATAGCAAAGACCTGGCCCACCATATCGTTAAGGTATGTTGAAAAAGCAACTAGATTGATATTCACAGCGAGGAGCATTAACTCAACAGCCATTAGAATAACAATTACATTTTTTCTATTAATAAAGATGCCAAAAACACCCAGTGTAAAGAGAATAGCCGCAACAGTGAGATAATGCATTAGTCCGATTTCCATGTTCCATCCTCCCCAGGTCCAACTTTTTTTAAGGTGACAGCTTCCTTTGGATCTCGATTAACTTGGTCACTAATACGTTGTTTCTTCACCTCATCCCTCTTCCTATGCGTGAGCACAATTGCACCCACCATAGCTATTAATAGTATGAATCCAGATATTTGGAATAAGTAGGCATAGTCAGTATATAGAATATTACCAAGAGCTTCGGTATTCTCAACAATGCTAGGATCTGGGGTAGGAGAACTTGTTTTTGAGGGTAGTTCAAAACTGCCAGAACCAGCTGTCAAAACTAAAATTAATTCAGCAAGAAGGATTACACCAACAACGCCTCCAATAGGAAGATATTTTGTGAAACCAGCCCTAAACTTTGAAAAATCTACATCAAGCATCATAACTACAAAAAGAAAGAGAACAGCAACGGCTCCCACATACACAATAATTAATATCATAGCTATAAATTCGGATCCCATAAGAACAAAAAGGCCAGCAGAATTAAAAAATGCAAGTATTAGAAAAAGAACTGAATGGACAGGGTTTTTGGAGCCTATGACCATTATTCCAGATACAACTGTGACTACAGCAAATATATAAAATGTTATTTGTTCTATAACCATGGAACCACTACTTAAAAAATATTTTTACACATAAAAGTTTGCATTAAACCTTAAAATACTATCATTTATCGATATGAAGTCTCTCGAGAAAGATTAGCAGCGATCTCTTGCTCCCATCTATCACCATTAGCTAGGAGCTTTTCCTTATTATAGAGAAGCTCTTCTCTTGTCTCAGTAGCAAATTCAAAATTTGGCCCCTCAACAATAGCATCTACTGGACATGCTTCCTGACAAAATCCACAATATATACACTTAACCATATCTATATCGTAGCGAGTTGTCCTTCGGCTCCCATCATCCCTTGGCTCCGCCTCTATAGTTATAGCCAAGGCAGGGCAAACAGCCTCACAAAGCTTACATGCAATACATCTTTCTTCACCGTTTGGATAACGTCTAAGTGCATGCTCACCACGAAACCTTGGACTTATAGAGCCTTTTTCATGGGGGTAATTCAGAGTCGCCTTTCGGCGAAACATATGTTTAAGAATTATCATCATCCCAGATGCAAGTTCAGTCAGAAACCATGACCTTATGCTTTGATTAAAAGTATCCATCTCAACCCCATATCCTCATTCAGGTATCCAGCCAAATAAATGTAAGGCTCCAGCAGTTATAACTACCCAGGCAAGAGAGATAGGTAAAAAGACCTTCCACCCTAAGCGCATTAGTTGATCATATCGATATCTAGGAAATGTTGCCTTTGTCCAGGTAAATAAGAATATTACAAATGCTGTTTTTAATAAAAACCAAACAACTCCTGGTAACCAAGTAAAGGGCTCTACGTCAAAAGGTGCTAACCAACCACCTAAAAACAAAATGACGCAGAGACCGCTCATTAAAACGATATTCGCATACTCTCCAAGCATAAATAATGTGAAGGCAAGGGAGGAATACTCGACTTGATATCCTGCCACGAGCTCACCTTCCGCTTCAGGTAGATCAAAGGGGGTCCTATTTGTTTCAGCTAAAGCTGAAATGAAATAAATTATGAACATTGGAGCAAGAGGAATGAAAAACCAGAGATTCTCTTGAGCCATAACTATTTCATTTAAATTCAGTGAACCGGCACACAAAAGAACTGTAACTAAAACAAATCCAATTGAAACCTCATAAGATACCATTTGCGCTGCTGATCTTAAAGCACCAAGAAAAGCATATTTTGAGTTAGACGCCCATCCAGCAACTATAATCCCATATACACCCAAAGAAGAAACTGCAAAAAGATATAATATGCCTACATTAATATCAGCTAAAACTAGATGCTCATCAAATGGTATGACAGCCCAACCAATCATTCCTAAAGTAAATGTTAACATTGGAGCCATTAAAAATAAGGTACGATTAGCTCCAGAAGGTATAATTGTCTCCTTCATTAACATCTTTAGGCCGTCTGCAAAGGGTTGAAGTAAACCAAAAGGACCAACAACA
>DBHM01000014.1:32889-38978 GCA_002296185.1 Alphaproteobacteria bacterium UBA828 | reverse complement strand
GGACCAACAACATTTGGACCTTTTCTAATCTGCATGAGACCCCAAACTTTTCTTTCAAAGTAGGTTACAAATGCCACACAGACGAGTAGAGGTACAACGATAGCGAGTATATAACCCACGATAAGTAAAAACGGGTAAGCATACCCTGACCAGAATCCCACTTCAGCCATTAGTATTAATCTTCCCATCTATATCAACACTGAATGCTTTGATACATTCCGCCATAGTTGGTGAACAGCGTGAAATTGGATCTGTCATATAAAAATTACTTACAGATTCTCCAAAAGGTTTCTGATCAATTGGCTTATCTTCTCCGAACTCTCCCCATTCTCCTGGAGTTTGTTTGTCAATACCCGCTAGTACAGGAAATTCTTTAATCATTAAGGATCTTAAATCAGGTAACGTATCATAAGATAGACTATGCCCGACTACTTCTGACAAAGCTCGAATAATTGCCCAATCTTCTCTTGCTTGGCCCGGCGGTTGCACAGCTGCCGTTGCTCTTTGAACTCTACCTTCAGTATTAACCCAAGTAGCATCTTTTTCTGTATAAGCTGCACCAGGTAATATAACGTCAGCGACAGCAGCGCCACGATCGCCATGATGTCCCTGGTAGACAATAAAACTATTTTCAAGCCGAGATACTTCCAGTTCATCTGCACCAAGAAGATAGACAAATTTAATTTCACCACTACTTGCGGACTCTAAAATGCCTCTTGTATCCCTTCCTTCTGGCCCAGGGACAAAACCAATGTCAAGTGCACCCACACGCCCGGCTGCTGTTTGCAAAATATTAAAACCAAACCATTGACCTGTAATCATATCAGTTTTCTGCGCTAGAATCCTTGATTGATAAATTACACCCTCACTATCTGGGCGGGATAACGCAGCCTGCCCTAAAATAATCATAGGGCGCTTTGCCTGTTTTAATTTTTCGAAGAATGGATGACTTTCTTTTACAATTTGTGAAAGTATATCTGCATTATCACCTAAGTGATCGTATTGATAAGTGAGATCTCTCTTCTGTCCAATTAGACCAATAGGGATATCACCCTGCAACCAACTTTTTCTGATTCTTGCATTAATTATTGGTGCCTCAAATCGAGGATTTGTTCCGACTAACAAAATACAATCGCTATCCTCTATGCTCGATATTCCAGAATTAAAAATATAACTTGCACGTAAGCGTGTATTGTAAATGGACAAGTCTTGCCTACAATCAATGTTCTGACTCCCTAAATATGACATTAGTTGCTTGAGTGCAAAAACACTTTCACAATCCACCATGTCACCACTTATAGATGCAATTTGATTGCCTTCCAGGGTTTCTAAAGATTGATGAATTGCCGAAAAGGCCTGTTGCCATGACGCTGGTTTAAGACAGCCATCCTCTCGAATCCAAGGTCGATCCAGTCGTTTATATTTAAGACCATCGCAAGAAAATCTGGATTTATCTGAAATCCATTCTTCATTGACATCCTCATTTAGTCTCGGCAGAACCCTCATAATTTCTCTGCCTCGGGCATCAATTCTAATATTACTTCCAACAGCATCCATAGCATCTATAGTTTCGGTCTTCTTAAGCTCCCAAGGGCGAGCTGTAAAAGCATATGGCTTGGAAGTCAAAGCACCCACAGGACAGAGGTCAATTAAATTTCCTGAAAGCTCGGAGTGCATAGCTTTCTCGATATAGGTGCCGATTTCCATATGCTCGCCACGATAAACAGCACCCATTTCTTCCACACCCGCAATCTCTTCACTGAACCTAATACATCTTGTGCAATGGATACACCTGGTCATAATTGTACCAACCAAGGGGCCAATATCTTTATCATGGACTGAACGCTTACCCTCTCCAAACCTACTAAAATGCCTTCCATAAGCAACAGCTTGGTCCTGCAGATCACACTCCCCACCTTGATCACATATCGGACAATCCAGAGGATGATTGATTAATAAAAATTCCATAACACCTTCGCGTGCTTTTTTCACGCTAGCAGTATTGGTATGAATCTCCATTCCATCTGCAGCAGGCATCGCACATGATGCTATAGGCTTTGGGGCGTTTTCTAGGTCCACCAAACACATGCGACAATTACCAGCAATAGATAATCTATTATGGTAACAGAATCTTGGAATTTCCTCACCAGCTTCCTCGCAAGCTTGAAGAACTGTGGCTCCAGACGGCACCTCAATCTCGTGGCCATTAATTTTAAGTTTTGGCATTTCTAAGGATCTTCCCTATGCAGCATTTTTACTCCGTTGGCGTATACGTTTCTCAAGTTCTGGGCGGAAGTGTCTTATCAAACCCTGCACCGGCCAGGCCGCTGCATCGCCAAGCGCACAAATTGTATGACCTTCTATCTGCCCCACAACATCTTCCAACATATCAATATCTGAAATCTCAGCATCCCCAGTTATCAAACGTTGCATAAGACGATAAACCCAACCTGTTCCTTCTCTACAAGGAGTACACTGGCCACAACTTTCATGCATATAAAAATGAGACAAACGGGCAATTGCCTCAATAATATCGGTTGACTTATCCATGACAATTACGGCAGCTGTCCCAAGCCCTGACTTAACTTCAACTAAACTATCAAAATCCATTAGAACATCGTCACATATACTCTTTGGAATAACAGGCACAGAAGAACCACCTGGAATGACTGCTAGTAAATTGTCCCATCCTCCTTGCACCCCCCCTGCATGCTTTTCTATTAATTCTCTGAGGGGTATTCCCATTTCCTCCTCTACGTTGCAGGGCTCATTCACATGTCCAGAAATACAAAACAGCTTGGTCCCAGAATTTTTAGGCCTACCTAAACTAGAAAACCAGGAACTACCTCGACGTAAAATTGTCGGTACTACTGCAATTGTTTCAACATTATTTACTGTTGAAGGACAACCATAAAGGCCAGCTCCTGCTGGGAATGGGGGTTTTAATCGAGGGCGTCCAGGTTTTCCCTCTAAACTTTCAATTAAACCAGTTTCTTCTCCACAAATATAAGCGCCTGCCCCCCGGTGTACAAAAAGATCTAAGTCCCAACCCGAACCTGCTGCATTTTTACCTAATAAATTAGATGAATAAGCTTCATTAATAGCTTGTTCTAGACGGAGTGCTTCCTCATAAAATTCGCCTCTTATATAGATGTAACCGGTATGAGCACCCATAGCAAAGGCTGCAATTAGACAACCCTCGATTAATTTTTGTGGATCGTGCCGCATTATATCACGGTCTTTACAGGTTCCAGGCTCGGACTCATCAGCATTAACGATCAAATAGTGAGGCTTTCCATCCTTATCTTCTTTAGGCATGAAAGACCATTTCATACCAGTTGGAAAGCCAGCTCCTCCCCTTCCCCTTAGGCCAGATTCCTTAATCTCATTAATAATCCAATCTCTACCTTTGAAAATAAATTCAGAAGTTCCATCCCAATCGCCTCGTGACAACGCACCAGTAAGAGACCAATCATTTAAGCCATATAAATTTGTGAATATACGATCATTGTCTTTCAACATTTACTTTTCCCTTCATCAATTAAGGTAGTGGGACCCGATTCAGGAGCGGAGGTAAAACGTTCAGACTGTGACCCTGATTTTGGCTGATCACCAGATATTAACATATCTAAAATTGATCTCACACGATCAGCATTGAGGTCTTCATAAAAGTCATCATTAATTTGGACCATAGGCGCATTAACACATGCACCTAAACATTCAACTTCAGACAGAGTAAATTTTCCATCATCAGTAGTCTCACCATTTTCGATACCTAAATGTTCTTTTATAGCGGATGAAATACTATTCGCACCCCTTAACCAACACGGAGTAGTTCGGCAAAGCTGTATATGATACTCACCCACAGAATCTAGATTATACATTGTGTAGAACGTTGCCACTTCATAAACTTTAATAGGCGGCATAGAGAGGTAATCTGCAACATATTGCATAGCACTTTGGCTCAACCAACCACCATTCTGGCGTTGAGCAATATATAAGATAGGCATTACTGCACTCTGCTCTCTGCCTTCTGGATACTTTGCTATACAAGAATCAGCTTCATTACGATTCTCGTCAGTAAATTCAAATTTTTCCTCTAACTGACTCACCTATCAATCTCTCCAAAAACAATATCCATACTAGCAAGATTTGCTACAGTATCTGCAAGCATTGTACCTTTACTCGTGTAATCCATAGCCTGTAAATGAGCAAATCCTGGAGCCCTGATCTTGCACCTGTAGGGCTTATTTGTGCCATCTGACACCAGATAAACTCCAAACTCTCCTTTTGGCGCCTCAACGGCTCTATATATCTCTCCCGAGGGGACATGGTAACCCTCAGTATACAATTTGAAGTGATGAATCAGGGCCTCCATAGAATTTTTCATTTCTCCACGTGTAGGTGGAGAAATCTTATTATCTTCAGATTTAATAGGTCCCTTGGGCATGCCTTCTATACATTGTTTGATTATTTTAACACTTTGACGCATTTCGTGTACTCTAACTAAGTATCTTTCATAACAATCGCCAGTCTTTCCAACGGGTATATCAAAATCTAGTTTATTGTAGACCTCATAAGGCTGATTTCGTCTTAGATCCCACACAACTCCTGCAGCTCTTAGCATTGGACCAGTAAAACCCCAATCAAGAGCGTCTTCAGCTGTTACAGGTGTAACATCAACTGTACGCTGTTTAAAAATTCTGTTTTCCGTTAATAATCCTTCAAAATCGTCTATGAATTTAGGAAACTGATTATTCCAATTGCTAATATCCTCAAGCAAGGATTCAGGGAGATCTAAAGCGACCCCTCCCGGCCTAAAATATGCTGCATGCAATCGTGCCCCAGAAGCTCTTTCGTAAAATTGCATAAGTTCTTCTCGTTGCTCAAAACTATAAAAATATGGTGTCATAGCACCGACATCGAGAGCCATAGCACTTAGATTTAGAAGGTGATTGCCTATTCGACCTATCTCACTATAAAGGACACGAATATACTGAGCTCGTTCAGGAACCTTACACCCCAACAAACCTTCTACAGCTAAAGCAAAGGCATGTTCCTGATTCATGGGGGAAGAATAATCTAATCTATCAAAATAGGGTACAGACTGGAGATATGTCTTATGCTCAATAAGCTTCTCTGTCCCTCTGTGTAGTAGCCCAATATGTGGATCTGCACGCTCAACAATTTCTCCATCCATTTCTAAAACAAGCCGAAGGACTCCATGGGCAGCTGGATGCTGTGGCCCAAAATTTATAGTATAGTTATCGATGTACCGATCGCTCATGTTTATTCTTAATCCTCAACCTTTTCATCTCCTGGCAAAATATAGTCCGCACCTTCCCAAGGACTCATAAAATCAAACCTTCTAAACTCTTGAGTAAGTTTTACAGGTTCATAAACAACTCTTTTTTGCTCATCGTCATAACGCAACTCAACAAAGCCCGAAAGTGGGAAATCCTTTCTTAGTGGATGTCCATCAAAACCATAATCATTAAGTATTCTTCTTAGGTCTTGATTGCCTTCAAAAAATATCCCAAATAAATCCCAAGCCTCTCTTTCAAACCAACCAGCGGAGCTATACATTGAAGCTACAGAGGGAATAGCCTCACCCTCCTTAAGAGGAACCTTTACACGAACCCTTTGATTATTACTTATACTCAGTAAATGATACACAACCTCAAATCTTGAATCACGCTCAGGGTAATCAACTCCACAGATATCTAAAAGAATTTCAAATTTACACTGGATATCATCCTTTAAAAACTTCAACAGCTTTTCTATAGACTTTACAGATGTATGCAAAACTAGCTCATCATTGACTAACTCGGTGCTTTGCACCAATCCTGTCAATTTTGAACCTATATGCTCACTAAGTTCTGTGGTTACAGAGTTGTCCATGACTAAATCAAAATACCATGAAGTTATAGTTATCTAGCAATAGTACCTGTACGACGTATCTTTTTTTGTAACTGCATTATACCATATAAAAGAGCCTCAGCTGTGGGAGGGCATCCAGGAACGTAGACATCTACAGGGACTATACGGTCGCAACCTCTCACTACTGAATATGAATAATGGTAATAACC
>DBHM01000014.1:27652-32569 GCA_002296185.1 Alphaproteobacteria bacterium UBA828 | reverse complement strand
TAATAACCTCCTCCATTTGCACAGCTCCCCATTGAAATTACCCAACGAGGTTCAGGCATCTGGTCGTATACTCTACGAAATGCAGGAGCCATTTTGTTACAAAGAGTACCTGCAACTATCATGACGTCAGACTGCCTCGGACTGCCTCGAGGAACCATTCCCAATCTCTCGATGTCATATCGTGGAGCGATGACTTGCATAAACTCTATAGAGCAGCAAGCTAAACCAAAGGACATTGGCCAAAGTGAACCTGTTCTGGCCCAATTAACAACTTTATCTAAATTAGCTAATACAAACCCTTTGTCATTCAGTTCATCTGTAACCATTTTCATGGCAGAATCCTGTTTCTTACTCGAACTAATAACTCTAGCAGGAAAGCCTGTAACATCTTTAGTTATTCCCATTCCAATGCCCCCTTCTTCCATTCATATATAAACCCTATTGTGAGGATTCCAAGGAATACAAACATAGACCAAAAACCGTATAGGCCAATATTTGAAAAAGATATTGCCCAGGGGAATAAAAAGGCTACCTCAAGATCAAAAATGATAAATAATATTGCTACAAGATAAAATCTTACATCAAATTTTCCCCTAGCATCTTCAAATGCATCAAATCCACATTCGTATGGCGCTATTTTGTCTTTATCAGGATTTCTTGGGGCCAATAAAAGAGGAGCCACTACAGCAGCCAGAGCTATAACTGCAGCAATACCTAAGAAAATTAGTATTGGGAGATACTCAAAAAGAAAATTAGGTGCAGCAGTCATTATATATACAAAAAACCCCCAACTATTTAAAAACAACAGTTCCGCAAAACATTTTGAGTATGGCGGGAGTGACGGGACTTGAACCCGCGGCCTCCGGCGTGACAGGCCGGCGCTCTAACCAAACTGAGCTACACCCCCCTTACTCACCACATTCTAGAAATAACAATCTAGAAGGCATAATGGTTTAAAACAGAGGACATTGAGGGTCAAGGTAAATGGACCTATTGAACAAACAAATAACACAATTTCTTGTTGAGAATTGGTGGGCGGTGACGGATTCGAACCGCCGACATTCTCGGTGTAAACGAGACGCTCTGCCAGCTGAGCTAACCGCCCTACTTTCTCATAACTATTATAGCATATAGGAAGATAGTTTAAATATAGCTATTATGCATATCAACCAAATGAATGGTGAATGACTTTATACGCTAAAAAGGGAATAAAACTGGTAAGACGCCGGCTATAAATTAAAGCCGACGCCACCCAGTATTGAATAATGTATTCTAATTTAATGATTCCTTTAGTGCCTTACCCGCTTTAAACTTTGCTTGTTTAGAAGCAGGAATGTCAATTTCCTCGCCAGTGCGCGGATTGCGCCCCTTTGAGGCCTTGCGCTGAGCTACGCTAAAAGTACCAAATCCAACGAGCCTTACCTCTTGTCCTTGTCTCAGTGAACCAGAAATAGAATCAATAACACTATCAACTGCTGTGCCAGCTTGGGCGTTTGAAAGACCAGAACTTTCAGCAACTGCCTTAATTAAATCATTTTTATTCACGCTAAAGCCCCCATAAGTGAGTGGTGGGTTTTGACCTAAAATACAGGCCATTCATACTCGTATAATGTTTCGAGTAACTTCAGTTTAGGGCCGGTTAATCAAAACCGTCAATGATGTAACGTCGAAAACCCCAAAGAATCCTAGGATTTTTAGAAAATGAGGACAAAAAAAGGAAAATTTTTATAAAATAGAGTAAAAATTTGATAGAATTAAGCCTGAGAAGGAGAAAAAAGACAGAATCGTGGTCAAAAATACTCATCGATTCGGAAAAAAATTCTAATGCTTAACCAGGCTATCTTGATCTTTATCGCTTGGACCTGGAACAGAATTGGACTTTTCTTCATCTTCTGCAGTCCACTCAATAGGTGCAGGAGCTTTGACTAAAGCATGTTTTAAAACCTCATCTACAGTCTGCACAGGAATAATAGTAAGACCTGCTTTAACGTTATCTGGAATATCGGCAAGATCTTTCTCATTATCTTTGGGTATGATTACAGTTTTTATTCCCCCTCGAAGAGCTGCAAGTAGCTTTTCCTTGAGTCCCCCTATAGGTAATACCCTCCCCCTGAGTGTTATTTCTCCTGTCATAGCAATATCACGACTTACTTCAATACCTGATAAAATAGAAACTATTGATGTAACCATAGCAACACCGGCAGAGGGACCATCCTTAGGTGTAGCGCCTTCTGGAACATGAACATGAATATCACGAACAGAGAATATATTGGGCTTTATACCAAATGCCGTAGCTCTAGACTTTACGTAGCTTTCTGCCGCTTGGACAGACTCTTTCATTACTTCGCCTAATTTTCCCGTTGATGTAACTTTCCCCTTACCTGGAACTATTACAGCTTCAACAGATAATAACTCTCCCCCAACTTCAGTCCAAGCTAGTCCTGTTGTAACACCTGTTAAGTCTTTTTCTTCCGCAAGCCCATAGCGATACTTTCTCACTGCCAAGTAATCGTTCAAGTTTTCCTGGGTAACGTTAACTGATTCTTTTTCGCCTCTAACAATTTCTTTAGTTGCCTTACGAGCCAGCCTAGCTATCTCGCGCTCCAAGTTTCTAACTCCTGCCTCACGCGTGTAATACCTTAATACATCCATCAGAGCATCGTCAGAGATACTCCATTCACCATCTTTCAAACCATGTTCTTTAGTTTGTTTTGGAATTAAATGTCTTCTTGCTATCTCAATCTTTTCGTCCTCAGTGTAGCCTGGTATGCGGATTATTTCCATACGATCTAATAGTGGAGGAGGCATATTTAGAGTATTTGCAGTAGTTATAAACATGACATCAGAAAGATCGTAATCTACCTCAAGATAATGATCATTAAAGGTATTGTTTTGCTCCGGGTCTAACACCTCCAAAAGAGCTGATGACGGATCACCTCTGTAATCCGAACCCATTTTATCTACCTCATCTAGGAGAAATAACGGATTTGAGGATCCAGCTTTTTTCATAGACTGAATAATTTTTCCAGGCATTGAACCAATATATGTTCGCCTATGGCCACGGATTTCAGCTTCATCGCGAACCCCGCCAAGAGAAAACCTTACAAAATTCCTACCTGTTGCTCTTGCCACTGACTTTCCCAGAGACGTCTTTCCAACGCCAGGAGGTCCAACTAGACAAAGGATAGGTCCTTTCATCTTTTTAGTACGCTGCTGCACCGCTAGATATTCAAGTATTCTTTCCTTAACTAGCTCTAGGCCATAGTGGTCTTCATTAAGAATATTTTCAGCAGCAATAAGATCTTTTTTCAGACGAGTACGTTTTTTCCAAGGAATGCCAACCAACCAATCAAGATAGTTTCTAACTACCGTAGCCTCGGCAGACATTGGACTCATACTTTTTAATTTTTTTAATTCAGAGTCCGCCTTCTCTTTAGCTTCAATAGAAAGTTTGGTATCTTTTATTTTTTCTTCAATATCGGCATTTTCATCTCTACCATCATCACCCTCGCCGAGCTCTTTTTGAATCGCCTTCATTTGCTCATTTAGGTAGTATTCTCTCTGGGTCTTTTCCATGGACCTCTTGACTCTTCCACGAACTTTTTTCTCTACCTGTAATACTCCAATTTCACCATCCATTAATGAGCATATTCTCTCCAGTCTTTCACCTACTGAAGGAATCTCAAGCAAATGTTGTTTTTCTTCAAGCTTAACCGCAAGGTGTGATGCTATGGTATCAGCGAGCTTAGAAGGGTCATCTTCTATTTGATTCACCGTAGCTATCACTTCTGGGGGTATTTTTTTATTTAACTTAGCATAATTCTCAAAAATCTCGGACGCTGTTCTCGATAATGCTTCAATTTCGTCTGGGTTACTTAATGATTCTTCAATTTCGAGAGCTAAAACTTGGAAAAAATTTTCGTTTTCTAAGAAATTTACTACTTCTGCTCTAGGCCCACCCTCGACAAGCACTTTCACAGTACCATCTGGTAACTTAAGTAACTGCAATACAGTTCCTATAGTACCAACCTTTTGTATATCTTCCTGCAGAGGTTCATCTTTGGCTGCATCTTTTTGCGAGACCAACATAATCTGTTTATCGCTTTTCATAACCTCTTCAAGAGCAAGAACAGATTTATCTCTACCAACGAAAAGTGGCACGATCATATGTGGAAAAACTACTATGTCTCTTAAGGGCAACAATGGGTAAGTCTGAAGAGCCACAAAAAAATCCTTTCTAGAAAAGAGTATTATAAAGCCTCTCTATCCAGAGAAGACTAACACAATATTTTACTATATATAAGATAATAGCTCTTTTCAGAGTATCAAGAGGGCTTATGAGGCAGAGCTAGCTCCATCAAGACGATCAGAGTAGATCAAAAGAGGCTTAGCAGCACCATCAAGAACTTCTTTGTTGATAACTACTTCTGCAACTGCCTCAAATCCAGGCAAATCAAACATCGGATCAAGCAGAATCGCCTCCAGAATAGATCTAAGACCACGAGCTCCTGTTTTTCTTGCTATTGCGCGTTGCGCTATCGACCCTAGTGCATCGTCAGTGAAAGTGAGCTGCACATTTTCCATATCAAAAAGTTTCTGGTACTGTTTTACTAGTGCATTCTTCGGCTTAGTGAGTATCTCTATTAGAGCATCTTCATCTAGGTCATCGAGGGTTGCCAAAACAGGTACACGGCCTATGAATTCAGGTATCAAACCAAATTTAAGCATATCCTCAGGCTCAACTTCCCTTAATAATTCTCCCATACTTCTATCATCAGGACCTCTAACATCTGCCCCAAAACCTATAGATGTTCCTTGACCCCGCTCTGTGATGATTCTTTCAAGACCAGAAAATGCACCACCACAAATAAACAGTATATTAGTTGTATCTACTTGCAGAAATTCTTGTTGAGGATG
>DBHM01000014.1:13505-27335 GCA_002296185.1 Alphaproteobacteria bacterium UBA828 | reverse complement strand
TTGAGGATGTTTTCTTCCACCTTGGGGAGGAACAGAAGCAACAGTCCCTTCCATAATTTTTAATAGGGCCTGCTGTACACCTTCACCAGAAACATCCCTTGTAATGGATGGATTATCAGACTTTCTCGCAATCTTATCTACCTCATCAAGATAAACGATACCTCTTTGCGCTCGTTCCACATTATAATCGGCAGCCTGAAGGAGCTTAAGAATTATATTCTCGACATCCTCCCCGACATAACCTGCTTCAGTTAAGGTTGTTGCATCAGCCATGGTAAAAGGAACATCTAAAATCCTAGCTAATGTTTGAGCTAAAAGTGTCTTACCACAGCCTGTAGGGCCGATAAGCATAATGTTGGATTTTGCCAACTCTACATCAACGTTTTTTCCATCATTTGCTAATCTTTTGTAGTGGTTATGCACAGCAACAGAAAGCACTCGCTTGGCATGAGCTTGCCCTATTACGTAGTCATCCAAAACTTCATTTATCTCCCGAGGAGTAGGAACACCATCTCTGGTTTTTAACTTCGCGCTCTTGTGTTCCTCACGGATAATGTCCATACAAAGCTCTACACATTCATCACAAATAAATACTGTAGGCCCAGCAATTAGCTTACGCACCTCGTGCTGGCTTTTTCCGCAAAACGAGCAATAAAGTGTATTCTTAGAATCGTTATTACCGCTGGACTTATTCATGCCCACCCCACTAAATAATTTTAGTCTCTAAATAGTAGTTTTATAAAAAAACTACTAAAAATCATAATAATTCCAAAAAACGAATCGACAACGAGCGCGTCAGGTTGGCCTCCAAAATGCTACTTGTCCAGAACTTTAGTTAATAAATATCAATTCTACTTATACTAAACTAAAGAGATTCTCTTCTCTGCTACAACTATAGATTACTCTAGATGGCCTTCTTCACCCTACTTTTCTGCTATTTCCGTGCTTTCGGGTCTATGGATTACTACCTCATCAATTAATCCGAAATCTTTTGCTTGATAAGGATTAAAAAATCTATCTCTCTCAAGATTTTCCTCAATTATATCAATATTTTGTTCTGTATGTTTAACATAAATCTCATTCAGTCTCTTTCTTAGTGACAATATTTCGTTTGCATGTATTTCTATATCTGTTGCTTGTCCCTGAAATCCCCCTGAAGGTTGATGAAGCATTATGCGGGAATTAGGTAATGCAAAACGATTCCCAGGACTACCAGCGCATAACAACAAAGACCCCATTGAAGCTGCCTGTCCGACACACAGAGTTGATATTTGAGGGTTGATGTATTGCATAGTATCATAAATAGCCAACCCAGCAGTTACGAGTCCTCCAGGTGAATTTATATACATGGAGATTTCTTTATTAGGATTTTCTGATTCTAAGAATAGTAATTGAGCGGTAATGAGACTAGACATCTCATCACCAACAGGACCGGTAAGAAAGATTATCCTCTCCTTGAGTAACCGTGAATAAATATCATAAGCACGCTCACCCCTGTTAGTCTGCTCGACTACCATGGGCACTAGAGTGTTTGAGTATGTCCCAAACATATCATCAACCATTATAATCTCCTACTGTAAGAGTCTCTGATGAAGAAGGTTATTCATACCATTATTTCTTAGTTTTGGTGCTTCCACTCTTAACTCCGGACTTTTTATTTGGATTAGTCTTGGATACTTTCTTTTTTACATTATTTTTTTGGGGGGTAGATTTCTTTACACTAGGTTTTTTTGTATTCTTTGCTGATTGACTTTGAGCAGATTTCTTTTGGCCCCTTATATTGTTAGAATCATCTTTCTTACTAGGCTTCCCTTTACTCTCCTCAGGTTCAGCAAACAATTCCTCTTGGGTAACCTCTCGTTCCCTTACATCTGCAAGCTCAGTTATAAAAGCAACCACTTTATCTTCATAGACTGGAGCCTGATAACGCTCAAGAGCTTTTGGGTTTGCTCGGTAAAACTCTATTACCTGCTCTGGATTTGGAAGATTTGACGCAGCAGCCAAAGCAGCTTGAAGAAGATCTTGCTGAGCTACAGTTATATTATTTTTTTGACCAATCTCAGTTAGAACCAGACCTAGCCTTACCCTCCTAGTTGCTATATCACGATATTCTTGTTCTGCATCTTCTTCGGAACTGCCAACAACTTCTTCAAAAGAATCATCCGACTGCTCAACTTCTACCTTAATTTGCTCCCAAATTTGTTCGAATTCCTGTTCAACCATCCCCTGAGGAACTTCAAAACTATATCGTTCAGCAAAATCATCAAGTAAATCTCTTTTTATTCTTGCATGACTTGCCTGCTCGAACTCTGAATTTAACCGGCCTTTGACTACTTCCTTCATCTTATTCAAATCTTCAAAACCATGTCTCTTTGCCATTTCATCATCAACAGAAGACTCAATTTTCGAGCGCAGCTCCTTAACGTGAACCTCAAACTTTGCATTCTTACCAGCAACATCTGCGTGGCTATATTCATCTGGAAACTTAACATCTATAGATCTTTTTTCTCCTGCTTTAACGCCAACGAGTTGCCTTTCAAAACCAGGAATAAATGATTCGCTTCCTAATTCTAGCTCAAAATCCTGTCCCTTGAGACCGTCATTAGAAACACCATCAACCTCTCCATTAAAATCAATTAAAACTGCATCTCCACTTTCCGCAGCGCGTATTTTATCAACTACCTCAAACCTTTTCTCAGCTTCTGATACCCGAATAACGGCCTCATCAACAGCCTTATTCGAGGCATCGCATTTTAGTCTTTCTAATTTTATTGTAGCTAAATCGCCTATTTCAAAATCCGGAAATAGTTCAAGACCAAGTTTGAACTCTAAATCTTTATCTTCAGCAAAGTCTGTTATTTCAATACTTGGCTGCATTGCTGGACGTAAAGATCTATCCTCTATTGCTTTCTTTGCACTTTCCTGAACAGTTTTTTCTAAAATTTCACCAAGAACACTAGGGCGATACTTCTGTTTTAGAATACTCATTGGAATTTTGCCTGGGCGAAAACCTTTCATCGAAGCGGTCTGTCCAATTTCTTTAAGTTTGTGGTCAACCGCAGACTCCAAATCAGAATTCGGTACCACAATTTTAAATTCACGTTTTAAGCCCTCAGAAAGGGTTTCGTTAACCTGCATGACGCAGTTTACTCCTAATTATACTTATTGATGATCAAATTAACCACCAAACAAAATTTCTATATAGCTGGTGCGGGCGAAGGGACTCGAACCCCCACGGCTTGCACCACGTGGACCTAAACCACGCGCGTCTACCAATTCCGCCACGCCCGCAAATCAGCCAGTTTACGCCTACCAATAAAAGGGGAAGCGTTCTACACCGGGGGGCGTATACCACAGCTATGCGGAAATCGGCCAATATAATCTTAATAAAACTTATCAAGCAATAAATTCACACTAGCAGGACTATAATTAAGACCCAATTTAAAAAAATAATAAATTAACCTTATACATTAATATATTTATTCAATATATTGTTTTATAATCATAATCCAGATATTTTTTATATAGTACGCCTAATACTTTTAACAATGATTTATCTAAGTCTTCAGCCGTCATACCAATTCCAAAATTTGAAGCCGCCTTTGAATGTAACCAAACGGATGCACAAGTAGCTTCGAAAGCAGGCATTCCTTGAGACATTAAGCTGGCAATAATTCCCGCCAAAACATCGCCAGAACCTGCTGTCGCCAGCCAAGGAGGAGCATTAACATTTACAGCTACACGTCCATCTGGAGCAGCAATAACGGTATCAGAACCTTTTAAAAGTACGACAGCACCACTTTCTGCTGAAGCCCTTTGAACCCGAGTGAGCTTATCGCCGGTAAATGAAAATAGACGTATAAATTCTCCCTCATGAGGCGTTAATACACAATCAGAATGCATTAACTCAATAGGTAATGATCGCTGTAAAGAAATAGCTGAGAGAGCGCCAGCATCTAAAATACAGGGAAGTCCAGTACGCAATAAATCGATTGCATATTTTCTAGTACTATTCGTAACTCTACACCCAGGTCCGATCAGAAGAGAACGCGGCCCATCTTTATTTAGAAAACTATTTATAGCTGAAACATCTTCAATCATTACAGCAGTTAAATGAGAAGCATAAATATCAAGTGAATCTTTATCAGCTAAAATAGTAACCGCACCAGACCCAGACCTAAGTGCTGCATTTGCAGATAATCTAGCAGCACCAGTATTATATCTATCACCACCAATTATGATTGTATGACCTCGCGAATACTTATGGTCATATATGTTAGGTATTGGGAAATATTTACTCCATAAAAATACATCGTTCATATAAGTTAAAACTTTTAATTCACTTATAACTTCTTGAGGAATACCAATATCAATTACACAAGTCTCGCCACATAAATCTTTTCCAGGTAATAATACATGCCCTTTTTTTAATTCCGAAAATGTTACAGTTAAATCTGCTTTTATAGCCGCATTTCTTTTCTCCCCCGTATCACCGTCAATTCCACTTGCTATATCAACGGAAATTTTTGGTACTTCAAGCGAATTAAAATAATTAATTACATTAGCTATATTAGAATTAATTGATCGAGATAAACCCGTTCCAAAAAGTGCATCAACAAATAAATCAGGATTCTTATGTTTTAGATAATTATCAACTAAATCTATTTCACCCTTCCACATTGTAGCTGCTATTTTTGCATCACCTTTTAAATCACTTAATGCACATGTTGATAAAACTAAAACTTTCCATTCTAATTTTTCTAGTATTCTTGCAATCACGTAACCGTCACCACCATTATTACCGGGACCACAAAGTATAGTAACGTTACACGGTTGCCATCTATTTGATATTTCTCTAGCTATCCCCCTACCTGCATTTTCCATTAAAGTTGATCCGGTAATACCACTTTTTATAGTAATATTTTCAGCTAACTTCATATCTTTAATTGATAGAAGAAGATTTGATTTCAAATAAGTATTTTCTGGTAGCATTTTATCTCCACTGGCGGTCCGATATATCATTCTATATTAGCGAATAATTACTAAATACTCACATTATAAATCCTTGACCTATATTCGAAAGTCTATAACCCAAATTAGGCTTTAGTTTAAAAAATTTAGATATTTAAAGATTTAGATATATCGAGAATATAAAAAATATTCGTTACCTTTATACACGTTTTCTTAATTTTAAAAAAATTTCAAAATATCATAAGAAAATCTTATCGATGGCCCTTGATTTAACCCTGAAGGTGCATACTTATAGTTCAGTCGCCTTAAAGGGACTCTAATGTTCACACAAGCATATTATTTGTTTATGTGAATATCTAAAACTTAACACAAATTCATTATATTGCTCAGAGGAGAATATATTATGATTCACAATAGTGTTGATTTAAGTCCACTGTTTCGTACGGCAGTTGGATTTGACAGGATGACGAACGTACTTGACAATGCTCTCAAACTAAATGGCCCTGGAGCCTCTTATCCTCCCTATAATATCGAAAAAATTTCTAATGAAAAATATAAAATTCTTTTGGCCGTGGCTGGATGCTCGGCTGAAGATATAGATGTTATTGAACATAATGGAAGTCTAACAATAAAGGGTAAGCCCAAAATCTCACAGTCTAATGATCAAGAAATTATTCATAAAGGAATTGCTGGAAGAGCTTTTGAAAGAAAATTTGAACTTGCTGATTTTCTTGAAGTTAAAGAAGCAAAAATAGCTGACGGTCTATTAGAGCTGAGGCTGGAACGTAACGTTCCAGAGGAATTACAACCGAAAAAGGTCTCTATCAAAACAGTGAGCCCTCAAAGCATCCAATAGTGTAATAACTGATGTAATATCACTTAATACGCTTAGTCTTTATTGGGAAGGCCGTGTAGCGAAGATTCTATAACGGCCTTCTTGATATGTCATTTATAAATTATGAAAATGCTTTGAAAGTAATTAAGGTAAATGTATCTCGAACATCGGGTAATAAATGAATCTTATCATTGATAAAACGCCCGGTATCTTCATCATTTTCTAAATAAGCTTTTATTAAAAGATCATATTGCCCAGAAATAGAATATATCTCACTTACTTGCCCAATCTCTTCTAATGCACAGGCAGCAACTTCATAAGATTTACCTAAATTACATTTAACCATTATAAAAACTGGCCTCATAATATAACTCCAATCAATTACAAATTATCTATTAGATATTTATAGTAGTATTTTTCCGTCAATCCTTTAAAAAATCTGGAATATGATTACCCATACCAATTATCTTACCACTTCGAGTGTTTTTACTTCCCCCACCTGAGGAAGAGGAACTATCAATATTGGAATTAATATTTTTTTTATTTCCATTCTCTAACTGGCTTAAGCTATTATCGTGATTTATTTTCTTCTTAACACTTAAATCTAGATTTTTAGTCTCATGCATAATTTTTCTTGAAAAACTTTTTACTTGAAGTGATTGTCCAGTAAGTTTACGAATAGAATCTACAAATTTTTCATCGTCTGGGGTTACGAGTGTTATAGCCTTTCCTGTCCTCCCTGCCCGACCGGTACGGCCGATTCTATGGACATAGTCTTCTGCATGAATCGGGACATCATAGTTAAAAACATGAGATACCTTATCTATATCTAATCCCCGGCCAGCCACATCACTTGATACCAATATTTTTAACTTACCATCCTTAAAATCTTGTAATGTATTTGTACGCTTATATTGATGCATATCACCGTGCAATTCACCAACGCTTAATTGTAGTTTTTTTAAATCACTAACAATTGATGCAATATCTTTTTTTCTATTACAAAAAACTATAGCATTTTGATAGTTTTCTGATTTTATTAAACTTGATAAAACATGCCTTTTTTTCTTTTGTTCAGCCCCTAACATAATGTGCTCAACGGTAATAGCTATAGTTGCAGAAGGCGCTACCCTAACTTCTCTTGGATTGATAAGGAATTGATTGGCAAGTAAACGGATCTCCTTACCAAGAGTTGCGGAAAATAAAAGCGTTTGTCTAATTCTAGGTAATAAATTTGCTATACGTTCAATATCAGGAATAAAACCCATATCAAGCATGCGATCTGCTTCATCTATAACTAATACCTTTACCCCACTTAAAATTAACATACCCCTTTCAAAAAGATCCAGAAGACGTCCGGGTGTAGCTATCAATATATCCGGGTTAGTATCCAGAGCCTTTTCCTGATCACCCATTGATTCTCCTCCAATTAAAATTACGTATTTTAATGAATGACGTTTAGAATAGACTGAGAAGTTATTAGCAATCTGCTGAGCTAATTCTCTAGTTGGCGCAAGGAGAAGTGCTCTAGGCATCCGCGCCTTTGAACTACTAGAATCCAAAATATCAATTATTGGCAAGGCATATGATGCAGTTTTACCAGTGCCTGTCTGAGCACCACCCAATACATCTCTACCCATCAAAACATATGGTATAGATTTTTCTTGAATCGGCGTAGGATGAAGATAACCTGCATCCTCAACTGACTTTATAATTTTGTCACTGAGGCCAAGCGTTGCAAAAGTTACTGATGATTCAGTTTTCACTTGAATAAAGTATTCCTAAAATAGTTTCTTAAGTTTTTATAAAAAATAGTAGAGGTTATTTCCAATATAAAGGATTTATCAATCATCTTATTTTTATTTTTTTAAAATTATCCATCACGATATTAATTTATATATCTAGGGTTTCTGATTTTACAAAAGTAGCATTTTCTTGAATAAAGTTTAACCTTAATTCCGGTTTTTTGCCCATAAGTTCCTCCACTCTCTTAGCTGTATTCTTTTCTTGGCTAGATTTTATACTAACCTTCAATAATACGCGGCCTTCAGGATCCATAGTTGTTTCCTTTAATTGTTCTGATGGCATTTCGCCCAACCCTTTAAAGCGACTAATCTCAACCTTACTTTCTCCACGTAACTCATTTTTTAACACTTGATCACGATGGGAGTCATTCATGGCATAAACAATCTTTGCACCCTGAGCCATTCTATAAAGAGGAGGTTGCGCTATATAGAGGTGTCCATTCTTAATAAGTTTTGGCATCTCGCTATAAAAGAAGGTCATTAATAATGACGCGATATGAGCACCATCAACATCAGCATCTGTCATTATTATTATCTTTTCGTACCTTAACCCCTTATCATCGTAACTATCACCTGCCCCACAACCTAGGGCTTGAATTAAATCATTTAATTCTTGGTTTGCCACTAATTTATCTTTAGTGGCACTAACTACATTTAGAATTTTCCCCCTTAACGGAAGAACAGCCTGAGTTTTTCTATTTCGTGCTTGTTTTGCTGAACCTCCTGCAGAGTCACCTTCAACAATAAATAATTCCGTCCCTAGAGCACTCTCCTCAGTGCAATCTGCTAACTTTCCAGGAAGACGTAAACGTTTTGACGCTTTTTTTCTTGATACCTCCTTATCTTTTTTCTTTCGAAGACGCTCATCTGAAACTTCAATTAATTGGTCTAGTAGAAAATTTGATGAAGAGGGATCAGCAGATAACCAGTGATCAAAGTGATCTCTTATAGAACCTTCTACAATCTTTGAAGCATTACTTGAGGTTAATCGTTCCTTTGTTTGACCCTGAAATTCAGGGTTTTTTATAAACAAGGATAAAATTACAACTGCACCACTTAATATATCCTCAGCTGTTATTTGTTGCGCTCTCTTGTTTGATACTAAATCACCGTATGACCTGATGCCCTTAAGTAATGCCGTTCTTATCCCAGCTTCATGTGTTCCACCTTGTGGAGTTGCTATAGTATTACAAAAGGAACGTATTGATGGATCCTGCTCAAAATCCCAAGCAATAGCCCATTCGACTCTTCCCTGAGAGTTTGCAAGCTCGACATCCCCTAAAAACAAACTTCTAGGACTGCCATTATCTTCACCTAAACAATCTTGAAGATAGTCAGAAAGACCTTCCGGAAAAAAAAGAGTATCACTTTGCGGGATCTGTTTATTTTTATTTGAAAGTAAAATTTCTTTGTCACAGTGCCAACGAATTTTGACACCTTTAAATAAATAGGCCTTATTTCTAATTAAATTCCATATAATTGATGCTGAAAAACAATGATCTCCAAATATTTCTTGATCAGGCTTGAACTTAACAGTAGTCCCCTTTCTAGTTTTTGTTGATTTCTTTGACTTTAATTTACTTTTTACATTCCCACGACTAAAAGCCATACTCCAGACTTTCCCATCACGCACAACCTCAACTTCGCACTTCTCTGATAAAGCGTTTACTACAGAAATTCCCACACCATGTAGACCGCCAGAAGTGATATATGAATCTCCACTAAATTTACCGCCAGAGTGTAAAGTTGTAAAAATGATTTCTAATGCTGATTTTTTTTTGAATTTCGGATGAGGATCAACTGGTATTCCTCTACCATCATCGCTGACGGTTACTGAACCATCTTTTTGTAACGTTATATTAATAGTTTTAGCATAACCTGAAATAACCTCATCCATTGCATTATCAAGAACTTCTGAGAAAAGATGATGGAGAGCACGATGATCTGTTCCACCAATGTACATTCCAGGACGTTTGCGAACGGGATCTAAACCCTCTAATACCTCTATATCTTTCGCAGTATATTTTTCACGAGAATTCTTTGTTCGAGACTTTCTTTTTCCTTTTAAGGTAGACTTAGAAGAGTCAGATTTATCATTAAATAGATCTAATGTTTTATTGGACATCATCTACCACAGATCACTGATGGGCTGATTATTCTAGCCTTGAAAATAAAGTTCAATCCTGGACCCCTCGCTAAAGACTTATGGTATTAATTATATTTTTCACCGTATACATAAAGTTTATATATTGGAAACCCATAAAAAAGCATATTCATTCTTAGTTTATTCCTATTTTAAGCTATATAGGGCTATACTTACTGGTGCGAATGATTATTATTCTCATTATTATTAACCCTTTATATTCCAATTTATAAAGAATTGGCAAATATACCCCTATGAATTCTTAGGAACCAAAAGATGAAGCAGGCTAAACAAATAAAAGGCCTTAACAGATCAGAAAAATTTGTAATTTGGGCAGTGCGTGTATGGCTAAGAAGTAATAATCGAGACCTACATTTACAGCATGTTCTTCGTAAGACCTTGAATAGCAGTGGAATGGTCAATGCTTATCTTCATCTTGATAGTTTTATGACAATACTTTCAGAAACTAGCCTATTACCTCTAAAAACAGGCTGTCCAAATAGTTCATGTGTAAACTCTAAACCAATCTTTGATCTTGAAATAATGATCTTAAAAGTAATAGCCATGATTCAAGAATCAGAAAATTCTATTAAAGCATACGATTTTATTAAGGAATATCTAACACAAGATGGGTTGCTACTAATAAGGGAACCAGCAAATAAATTAGCAAAAACCCTAGTGGACTCAAAATTTATTATCAGAAACCTTGAATATCCATTAAATAGCATTCCAGTTCTTTCAGTAAATAGGCCTGTTGATAGACCTAATAGAATCATCCACTAGAAAATCTGGAGTTTTGGTATGAGATATGGGCTCACTAAAGGACAACGTAACCTATATGATGTAATTGTTTCATATCACAAAAAACATGGCATCACACCAACTTATAAAGAAATGATGGACGCTACCGGCATAAAGTCAAAAAATCAAATTGCTGAAAGGCTGTCTGCGCTAGAAGAGCGTGGGTGGATAAAACGTATGAAATACTTGCCTAGAGGTATTGCACTATTAGCAAGTCACACATGTGAGAAATGCGGGCAGCCCATAAATAAGCTCTAATCTACCTCTGCAAAAAATGGGGCGAGCGATGGGAATTGAACCCACGACCCCCTGAACCACAATCAGGTGCTCTAACCAACTGAGCTACGCCCGCCATTAGATTATAGGATTTTAGTGAGTTCATTAATACAAGCTTGAAAGCCCGTCAAGAATTCGAGTTTTTAAATCAATATTTACTTAATAATCCTCAAGAAAACGCCTCACTCTATCCATTGCCTCTAATATTGTATCTACATTTGCAGCGTATGAGAATCTAATAAAACCCTCTCCATAATCACCAAAACTGGTGCCTGCAATTACCGCCACACCTGCCTCTTCTAAGAGCTTATCCTGAAGCTCAGTAGATGTTAATCCAGTATTTGAGATATTTGGCATAGCATAAAATGCCCCGGCACAATCATTACATCTAATTCCTGGCATTTTGCGTAACTCACTTACAATAACTTTCCGTCTTTTATCAAAAGCCCTAAGCATATATCTTACAGATTCTTGAGGACCTTTTAATGCCTCAATTGCCGCAAACTGCGCTACCGCGTTTACACAAGAATGATTATTAATCGCTAATCTATTAACATAATCAACTATACTTGAAGGCCAAACACCATATCCAATTCTCCACCCTGTCATAGCATAAGTCTTTGACCAACCATCTAATAGTATAACTCTATCACGTATTGAAGGGTAACTCATAAGACTTACATGCTTATAAGGTTCGTAGATCAATCGGGAATATATTTCATCACTTAAAATTGCAACTCTAGGATATTTAAGTAGTCCATCTACTAAACAATCCAGTTCTTCTTTTGGAACAACTCCACCAGTCGGATTTGCGGGACTATTCAAAATTATTAGCCTGGTAGCGGGTGTAATTTTATCTAATACGTCTGTTGCAGAAAAAGAAAAATTTTTTTCTTCCTTTAAATGTATAGGAACAGCTGTAGCACCAGAAAATTCTATTGCAGAGCGATAAATAGGAAAACCCGGATCTGGATAAATTATCTCTGCCCCTTTCTCACCAAAAATTAACGCTGCAAAAAAAATTGTAACCTTACCACCAGGCACAATGACAATGTTATTAGGGTTAATAGTGGCTTTTCGCCGCATTTCTATATCTTCTGCAACTATTTCCCTAAGAGGCAAAATACCATTAGCAGGAGTATACCCATGATGCCCATCTCTAAGCGCCTTCTGAGCTGCTTCTACAATATTTTCAGGTGTCCTAAAATCCGGCTGGCCTATTCCGAGATTGATAATTGACTCTCCACTACATTCAAGAGCTTGAGCCCTTGCTAAAACCTCAAAGGCGGACTCTGTTCCCAGATTCTGAATATGCTTTGTTATTTTCACTTCAAGGACTTTCTTCAAATTATATAATCTTAACTATAGGCTTGACTTATTATTATGACTTTAAGCGATATACTTTACTGAGTATAAAAAAACTATTGTGCATCAATAGTTTGGGCTTATATAGTTTAAATCTATCTATTTGATGCAATTTTTGCACAGCCTGTATGCAGGATTCTATGTATTTGTATTCACATGTATGTATTACAATGTATATTAAGAAGAGAATACTGAAAAATTCTCCTAGAAAAGGAAATAGAGAGTATGAAAAAAGTTGAAGCGGTTATCAAACCCTTCAAACTAGATGAGGTTAAGGATGCTCTCCATGAAGTTGGCTTGCAAGGCATAACTGTAGTCGAAGCCAAAGGCTTTGGAAGGCAAAAAGGTCATACAGAGCTCTACAGAGGAGCTGAATATGTAGTTGATTTTCTACCAAAGGTAAAACTTGAAGTTATTTTAGATGACTCGCTAGTGGAACAGGCTGTAAATGCGATCCAATCCGCTGCTCAAACTGGTAAAATTGGTGACGGAAAAATCTGGATATCAGAAATTGAAGAAGTAATCCGCATTAGAACTGGAGAACGCGGTATCGAGGCTATATAAATTATTTTTACTAACAACTCTCAAATACCCTGTTCCATCTGAACAAATTAAATCTAATCAACGTTAAGGCTAATTAGAAAAGGCAAATAATAAATGAGTAATCATACTGCTGTTTTAGAATTAATTAAGGATAACAACGTTCAGTTTGTAGACTTCCGCTTCACCGATCCACGTGGAAAATGGCATCATACTGCTCAATATATAGAGACAATAGATCAAGAAATGTTTGTAGATGGCATCCTATTTGATGGCTCTTCTATTGCTGGATGGAAAGAAATTCATGAATCTGATATGGTCTTGATGCCAGATTCTAATACAGCAAAAATAGACCCCTTCTCTGCTCAACCAACACTGATAATTAATTGTAATGTAATAGAGCCTTCAAGCGGTCAAGCCTATAGTCGTTGCCCTCGTGGTGTAGCTAAAAGAGCTGAAGCTTATCTCCAATATTCAGGAATAGGGGATTTAGCTTATTTTGGTCCAGAAGCAGAATTTTTTATTTTTGATGACGTCCGCTATAAAGTATCTATGAATGAATCCTTCTATTCACTTGATCAAGAAGAAGGACCCTACAATAGTGACAGACGATACGAAGGAGGAAATACAGGACATAGGCCAGTAAATAAAGGAGGCTACTTTCCTACGCCACCTATTGACTCAATGTCTGATATAAGAGCTGAAATGGTTACCCATTTAGCAAGCATGGGTATAAAAGTTGAGAAGCACCATCATGAAGTGGCACCAAGCCAAAATGAATTGGGTTTCAAGTATGATACCTTGTTAAATTCAGCTGATCAGACACAAATCTATAAATATGTAGTTCATATGACTGCACATTCATATGGGAAAAGTGCAACTTTTATGCCAAAACCTGTTGGTGGGGATAATGGCTCAGGAATGCATGTGCATCAATCCATATGGAAAAATAAGAAACCGATTTTTGCAGGTACAGGCTACGCTGACCTCTCGGAGACTGCACTACACTATATTGGAGGTATTATTAAACATGCTCGAGCACTTAATGCATTCACAAATCCCAGCACAAACAGTTATAAAAGATTAGTTCCTGG
>DBHM01000014.1:7527-13192 GCA_002296185.1 Alphaproteobacteria bacterium UBA828 | reverse complement strand
AAGATTAGTTCCTGGTTTTGAAGCCCCCGTGCTACTTGCTTATTCAGCTAAAAACAGGTCTGCCTCCTGCCGCATCCCACATGCGGCGAGTCCAAATGGAAAAAGAGTAGAAGTAAGATTTCCAGACGCTACTGCAAATCCTTACCTCGCTTACTCTGCCATGCTAATGGCTGGGCTCGATGGGATTGAAAATAAAATTCACCCTGGCGATGCAATGGATAAGAACCTATACGACCTACCGCCAGAAGAACTGACAGATATCGAAACGGTATCTGCCAGTTTAGATGAAGCTTTAGCTTCGCTGGACGAAGACAGGGAGTTCTTAAAGAAAGGCGAAGTTTTTTCTGATGATCTGATAGATGGATATCTAGAACTTAAATATGAAGATGTAGAACGTTTGTCACTTTCCCCACATCCTGTGGAATTTGATATGTATTACAGTTCATAAATAAATCGATATATATGGTTAATTAAAAAAATATTATCGAAATAACTTATAACTGGATAAAAATTAACCTACTGAAAAACTTTCTCCACATCCACAAGTGCTTGTTGCATTTGGATTATTAAAAACAAATGTACTAGATAATTTTTCTTCTTTAAAATCAAGCTCAGTGCCTAGAAGGAACATAACTGCAGCTGCTTCAATAACTACAGTTAATCCATCTAAATCCATTTTTTCATCATGTATTTCTAGATCGTATGCATAGTCCATAGTATAGGTCATACCAGAGCATCCGGCATTCTTGACACCAATTTTAATACCTAAAATATTTTTTTGGTCTGGAGCTAGTTCTATGATGCTTGCAATCCTTCGACGCGCGGAATCAGTAATAGTTATAAGCTCTGACATGATCTATCCTCCAATTATAGATAACCCAACTCTAATTGCGCAGCTTCTGACATCATATCAGGTGACCAAGGTGGATCCCAAACAACTTCGACAGTTACTGCTCCAATATTTTTGACATTACTTTCTATCGCCGCAGATACCCAGCTAGGCATCTCTCCTGCAACTGGGCACCCAGGAGCAGTTAAAGTCATAAGTACATGAATATCTTTTTTAGAGGTTATATTAATACTATAGATTAGACCTAATTCATAGATATTCACCGGTATTTCAGGATCATAAACTAAGCTTACAGCCCTTACTATTTCAGACTCAAGATCTGATTTATCTGATATATCCTCATCGCCCTTAACTAAATTATCCTCTTCTTTAAAACTAATTTTATCGTCAACAATTGACTCAGTATTTGCATTATTTGTATCAAAATGATTTAAATCTGGAGATTCATAACTACCACTGGTAGATCCCTGATTAGGCACCCAAGCGGAATAATCATTATCTTCCCGCAATATTTCCTTGTGATCTGCGGACTCTTGTTTACTCTTAAATATTTTTTGCACGATCTTGATCATTCCGTACTAACCTTACCATTATTATTTTCTACTGCAGCTTTAAAAGTATGCCAAGGTAAGGTAGCACATTTAACCCTCATTGGGTATTCTTTAACACCAGCCAAAACATGTAATTTTTCAAATTCCTCATTATCAGTCTCAAAATTATTAACTTCTTTATCTTCGGCAACTAGTGCATGGAATTTACCAAATAACTTGCTAGCCTCTTTTGTAGTTTTACCTTTTAACAATTCAGTCATCATAGAAGCCGATGCTAGCGAAATCGCGCATCCCTTACCTTCGAATCTGATGTCTTTTATTATTTCATCAGTTATATGTAAATAAATAGTGATAGTATCCCCGCATAAGGGGTTATGCCCATGAGCCTCTGTATTTTTGTCTTCCAATTGACCAAAATTACGGGGAGATTTTCCATGATCTAAAATAACCTCTTGATATAATTCTCTTAAATCTAACATTAAGTAAATATACTCCGAACTTTTTCAACACCATTAATTAATAAATCAATATCTTCTTTAGTATTATATAAAGCGAAAGATGCACGAACTGTTCCTGCTATCCCAAAGTGCTGCATCACTGGCTGAGCACAATGATGGCCAACACGAACTGAAATACCATCCTGATCAAGTATTGTACCAACATCGTGAGGGTGCACACCATCTATATCAAAAGAAATTATGCTAGCTTTATTAGAAGCATCACCATAAAACTTGATATAATTAAGCTCACCTAATTTTTCTCTTCCGTATTTTAATAAAGTATCTTCATAATTTGATATATTATGCATGCCTATATTAGTGACAAAATCTATTGCGGCAGAAAGTCCAATAGCCCCCACAATATTTGGGGTTCCAGCCTCAAATCTTAATGGAGGATCTGCATAGGTACTTTCTTGAGTGCTAACTGTAACAATCATATCTCCACCTCCCTGATAAGGTGGCATATCTTGTAAAATATTGGACTTCGCATACAAAACACCTATGCCTGTAGGTCCATATAATTTATGACCAGAAAATACATAAAAATCAGCATCCATATCCTGCACACTTACAGGCTGGTGGACAGCTCCCTGACATCCGTCAATAAGAACAAGTGCACCTAAAGAATGAGCAGCAGATATCATTTCTTTTATAGGAGGGATGATACCGAGAGCATTAGAAGCATGAGTTAGTGAGAGTAATTTTGTTTTTTCTGATAGCAGTTCGTAAAAATGATTTAAATCTATACATCCATTATCATCTAATCGTACTGATTTAATTACTATACCCGTACTTTCCCTGAGTATATGCCACGGCACAATGTTTGCATGATGTTCAAGCTCAGTAATTATAACCTCATCATTAGTGGATAAGTTTTTGCCACCCCAGCTTGAGGCAACCAGATTAATTGATTCAGTAGCACTTTTTGTAAAAACAATTTCTGTTTCACTTGCAGCATCTAAAAATTCAGCAACTTTTTTTCTAGCCATTTCATATTTAACTGTTGCTCTTTCGCTTAACCAATAAACTCCTCTGTGAATATTAGCATATTCAGTTTTGTAAAAGTCATTAATTGTATTTATGACAATATCTGGTTTCTGGGCACTAGCAGCAGTATCTAAGTAAACAAGCCTTTTATCGCGAACTGGATTTTTTAGTATAGGAAAGCTATCAATATAACAGCTTAGATTAATTTCATGATTTTCCTCATTCAATGAACCTACAGTATTCATTTCTATATTGTTCCTAATATTTCTAGATTTCCTCTGAGAGAGGATTCAAATGCCCCACGCATTAAATCCCGTGCTTCTTTGCTTCGAATTAAATTAAAATGATCATTCATTAACCCATTAATGATTAAGGCTTTAGCATCATTTAGGTTCAAACCCCTACTTTGCAAGTAAAATAGTTGAGAATCATCCAACTGTCCGATAGTTGCCCCGTGAGTACACTTAACCTGATCTGCATATATCTCTAATTCTGGTTTAGTACATGCTTCAGCATTTTCTGAAAGGAGGATAGAACGGAGAAGTTGTTCACCTTCAATATTCTGGGCTTCTCTTGCTACAATAATCTTACCTTGCAAAACACTCCGTGAGTTGCCCCCAAGAATGCTTAAATACTTTTCCTGGCTTTTTGAATAGGGAGCATTATGGATAATTTGAGTTGTAGTATCAGACACCCTTTTACTGTCAACAAGATGCGAACCATTTAAAGAACAAATACTATCACGACCATTTAGTTCTAAGTTTATTTCATTTCTGGACATCTCAGCACCAGTGACTAAAGAAAAATTTTCATATTGTGAATTTTCACCTATTGAAACTAGGTTATAAGAGGTATTCCATGCATTTATGCTTTCCTCTTGCAACCTATAATGGTCAAGTTCAGCAGATTGTCCTAATTCTATGGATAATAAACTATTACACCAATAGACATCATTACTTTCTGAAAGATAGTGCTCAAAAACCTCTACTTTTGAGCCCCTATTTATTTTTAAGTTCACTCCAGGATGCCAAGCAACTGGATTGCGATGCTTTGATGAAAAGAAAATTAATCTTATAGGTTTATCAAGAATAGTATTTTGTGACACCTCTATATTTATACTATCACCTTTAAGCTTCTGGTTCATTAATATTAGAGGGTTACTGTCAATTGATACATTTCCCTGATTACCACTTAATGAAACAGACAATCCATCAATATCGCTGAAATTTTCCAGAAACGTTTCAACAATATGACCATTAAAGAAAAAAATATCGTATGAACCTCCCTCATAAGGATCTATAGAGAATTCACAAGATTCTAAGTTAGTCTCATTATTTGGATTCTTGAAAAAGTCTATTCGCGAAAGTGAGGAAAGATTGGTATATTTCCAATATTCGTTTTGTGTTGAAGGTAACCATATTTCATCCTTCAGGCCATGGTCTGCAAAAGCCTTTTTTGCATAAGGGAAATCAATTTTCTTCTTTTTTTTGGAGGTAGTAGCCATAAAATTATTTCTTCTTAGCAGAATCTAATTCTAAACCTGCATATCCGTCTTTCTCAAGAGTTTCCACTAACTCCATACCACCAGTGAGGACTATTTTTCCTTCATATAAAATATGAATAAAATCAGGTTTTATATATTCAAGCATCCTCTGATAATGAGTAATGAGAATCACTGAACGATTTGGCGCAAGTAGACCATTAATACCATTTGCAACAGTCCTTAATGCATCTATATCTAAACCTGAGTCAGTTTCATCGAGAATAGCAAGACTAGGCTCTAAAAGAGCCATCTGAAGGATTTCATGTCTCTTTTTTTCACCACCAGAGAAACCAACATTTAAGGGCCGTCTTAACATTTGATCTGAAATATCCATTGTCTTACAAACGTCTTTTATCAAGGACAGAAATTGCATAGCATCATATTCCGCCTCACCACGATATTTACGGACTGAATTAACTGCTTCTTTCAAAAAGGTTCCACTTGGCACGCCTGGTATTTCTACTGGATACTGAAAACCCAAAAACATCCCCTTGCAGGCTCGCTCTTCAGGAGTTAAAGAAAGAAGATCCTCACCATTGAAATCTATTTTTCCGTCAATGATATTGTACCCATCCTTACCTGCCAGTACATGAGAAAGAGTACTTTTTCCAGACCCGTTGGGGCCCATTATAACGTGCACCTCACCTTCAGAGACTGAAAGGGAAAAATCTTTAAGTATAATATTAGATTCAACTGAGACCTGAAGACTATTAATACTTAGTAGAGGTAGACTAGATTCCTTATGATCTTTAACCAACACTACCCTCCAAACTTATTGCTACGAGCTTTTGAGCTTCAACCGCAAACTCCATGGGTAACTCCTGAAGAACCTCACGACAAAAACCATTTACTATCAGAGCCACAGCCTCTTCTTCCCCTATTCCCCGTTGGCGACAATAAAATAATTGGTCTTCACTAATTTTAGACGTTGTTGCCTCATGCTCTATTTTTGCTGATGAGTTTGCTGACTCTATATACGGAACAGTATGAGCACCGCAATAGGATCCTATTAACAATGAGTCACATTGAGTATAATTTCGTGAATTTTGGGCTTTTGGTTGAACACGAACAAGGCCCCTATATGTACTATTAGATTTGCCCGCAGATATACCTTTAGATATAATACGGCTTTTGGTGTCTTTTCCTATATGAACCATCTTTGTACCAGTGTCTGCTTGTTGGTGATTATTGGTTATAGCAATTGAATAAAACTCACCAACAGAATTATCTCCTT
>DBHM01000014.1:0-7194 GCA_002296185.1 Alphaproteobacteria bacterium UBA828 | reverse complement strand
CTTGGATATTTCCAAGTTATAGCAGATCCGGTTTCAACTTGTGTCCATGAAATCTTTGAGTTCTTACCCCGGCATGCGCCCCTCTTTGTGACAAAATTATATATACCACCCTTCCCATCTTCATCTCCAGGATACCAATTCTGAACGGTTGAATACTTTATTTCAGCGTCATCTAAAGCCACCAACTCGACTACAGCAGCATGAAGTTGATTTTCATCCCTCATCGGCGCTGTACAACCCTCTAAATAACTTACATATGACCCTGGTTCTGCAATAATAAGCGTTCTTTCGAACTGACCTGTATTAGCTGCATTGATTCGAAAATATGTTGAAAGTTCCATAGGGCATCTCACACCATCTGGGATATAAACAAATGACCCATCAGTGAAAACAGCAGAATTTAGGGTTGAATAAAAATTGTCAGTAACTGGGACTACAGAACCAAGGTATTTTTTCACTAACTCAGGGTGACTGTGGACTGCCTCTGATATCGGGCAAAAGATTACACCCTGCTCAGACAATTTTTCTTTGAAAGTAGTGGCAACAGACACACTATCAAAAACAGCATCAACGGCTACGCCTGCTAAAACTTCCTGCTCTCTTAGAGGTATTCCTAACTTTTCATATGTACGTAGAAGTTCAGGATCAACTTCATCAAGACTTTTTGGGGCATCTTCGCGTGATTTAGGGGCTGAATAGTATGAAGATTCCTGGAAATTTATTTTAGGATACTTAATCTTTGCCCAAGAAGGCTCGTTATCAACTGAACTTTCCCAGATTTTAAATGCTTTTAAACGCCAATTTAATAACCAATCTGGCTCAGATTTTTTCTCTGAAATAAACCTAATTATATCTTCATTTAGTCCCGGAGGGGCTGTCTCTGATTCAACATCCGTCACAAAACCATATTTATAATCCTTTAAAGATTCAGATATAATTTCATCTTCATTTATTTTCTTTGCTTCGCTCATACCCTAGATTCCTGTGTTGGATGAGATGATAAAAATGGATCACTTAAATCCATTAATTCGACTATATCTGCTAGCGATAATTCAGTTAGAGCCTCTTCAATAATATTACTCACCCTTTGCCACGGGATTTTTACTTTACAAACATTTTCTAATGAGCAACCACGGTTATTATCCAAACAATCAGCTATAGCAATGGGGCCTTCAACTGACGAAATTAAATCAGCTATAGTTATAGACTCAGGGGGCCTTGAAAGTGTATATCCGCCAGTCACCCCAAGCTTAGAGTGCAAAATTTCATCTTTAGATAATTTCTTTAGAATCTTACTTACGCTTGGTAATGGCAAACCTGTTGACTCTGCAATATCTGTAGCAGATAGATTGGCTTGAGGATGCCTTGCCATATAACTCATGGCTATCACAGCATAGTCGGCCATTCTACTTATACGTAACAAAAGAACCCCCCAGATATCTAAAGCGGACTAAATTGGTCCACTTTAGATATGCATTGAAAACAAAGTGTCAATAGAATAACAGCTAAAAGGCGTTTAATATATGAAATTTGCTTCTGTGCGAACCTTAATCTCACTAATTGATACCCCTTCAGCGCATTCTTCAAGATACATATTTCCTGATTTACAACTAAATACACCAAGATCTGTGATTATTAGGTCGACAACTCCAGCTCCAGTCAAGGGTAAGGAACAACTTTTGACCAATTTTGAGGAACCATCCTTGGCATTATGATCCATTAATACTATGACTTTTTTTGCTCCTGCAACAAGATCCATAGCACCCCCCATACCCTTAACCATTTTTCCTGGAATCATCCAATTGGCTAAATCTCCATTTTCAGCAACCTGTAGGGCACCAAGTATGGAAAGGTCCATATGGTTACCCCTAATCATTGCAAAACTCATGGCACTATCAAAGTAAACGGACTCAGGGAGCTCACTAATTGTTTGCTTACCAGCATTAATCAAATCAGGATCAACTTCGTTGGGACTAGGAAAGGGGCCCATACCAAGCATACCATTTTCGCTTTGTAAAATTACACTGATACCCTTAGGGACATAATTAGCAACTAAGGTAGGCATCCCTATACCTAAGTTTACATAATAACCATTTTGTAATTCCATAGCCGCACGTCGGCACATATCTTCTCGACTCCAGGCCATGATTCAAATATCCCCTACAGAAAAAAACTTGAAATAAATTATGACCCAGCCTTTATTCATTAGTAGTAACTCTCTCAATTCTTCTTTCAAACTTTTCACCTTGAATGACTCTTTGGACAAAAACTCCTGGCGTATGTATGTTATCGGGATCAAGGTCTCCAACATCAACTAAGTGCTCAACCTCAGCTACGGTCACCTTCCCTGCCATGGCCATTATTGGGTTAAAATTTCTTGCAGTCTTTCTGTAGACAAGATTCCCATCTTTATCGCCCTTCCAAGCTTTTATAATTGCAAGATCTGCGGTCAAAGCAGTTTCTAATATATGCTTCTCTCCATCAAATTCCCTTACTTCCTTTCCTTCTGAAATTAAAGTGCCCACACCTGTTTTAGTAAAAAATGCGGGAATACCTGCACCACCCGCTCTACATCTTTCAGCAAGAGTGCCCTGAGGATTAAACTCAAGCTCAAGTTCATTGTTTAAAAATTGTCTTTCAAAAGCTTTATTTTCTCCTACATATGAGGAAATCATTTTCTTTATTTGGCGACTTTGAAGTAATAGACCCAAACCAAAATCGTCAACTCCACAATTGTTACTAATTACTGTTAAGTTTTTAACATTAGATTCTTTTAAGGCAGCAATAAGGTTTTCTGGAATCCCACAGAGTCCAAACCCCCCTGCCATTATTGTCATACCATCATATAATAATTTGGAAAGTGCCTGACCAGGCCCTTGATATACCTTCTGTGACATGTTCTTACTCTCAAAAAACTTAAATACTTAACTAAACTTGTAACCTAGGCGGTACATAGTTACCACCCCCTTAGAATAATTGCAGAGCAAGTCTTTGACTTTAAAGAAAGCAAAATTGATGATATTTATTAGTATATCAATCAAAATTATGTTTTTTGCGTATACTGCGTATACTATGTAATATTCTTTTAAATATGCCCGTAATTAATAGTCTATATTTATTAAAGCAAAATTAGACCACAGCTAAAATGAAAAACTCGAAAAAAAATAATAACCAACACCCTGAAACTGATCTTACAACACTAGGACGAGATCCATTACGCTATGACGGAGCTGTTAATACGCCAGTTGTGCGTGCATCAACAATTCTTTATCCGACCGTAAATGCACTTCGTAAAAGTAGTGAACGTAATCTTGAATTACATAATCAAGCTGAAAATAAAATTACCTACGGTCGTCATGGAACACCAACAACATACGCGCTTACAGAGACTCTATCTAGTATGGACGGAGCACATCAAAGCTTCGTTTTTAGTTCCGGAAAAACAGCAGTTCTAGCTTCATTACTAGCTTTTCTTAAAAAAGGGGACCATATGTTAATGGTTGATAGCGCATATGGGCCCTCGCGTGAGCTAGCAAAAGGACTACTCAAACGTTTTGGTGTATCTACTGATTTCTATGATCCACAAAGTAATATAAATGAAATTGCAAAACATTTGAAGCCAGAAACAAAGGTTGTTTTTACAGAATCCCCTGGATCATTAACATTTGAAATACAAGATATACCTGCCATAGCAGAACTAACTCAGAAATCAGGGATTATTTTAATTACTGACAATACATGGGCATCGCCCCTTTATTGTAATCCTATAAACTTAGGAGCAGATGTATCTTTGCAAGCAGGAACAAAATATCTATGTGGGCATTCAGATGTAATGCTTGGTGTAGTAAGTGCGAATAAGGAAAGCTCCCCTGCAATTGCTCAAGCCTTTGAGGATCTTGGCGCATGCCCGAGTCCAGATGACTGCTATTTAGCTTTAAGAGGCATCAGGACTCTTGCAGTAAGGTTAAAACGCCATGAAAAAACCGCTCTTTTATTAGCCGAGTGGTTTTCGAAAAGATCTGAAGTTATTGATGTACTTCACCCTGCTCTCCCTAATTTTCCAAGTCATGAAATATGGAAAAGAGATTTTTCTGGTTCCTCTGGATTATTTGGAATTATTCTTAAACCTCATCACATAGATTCTGTAGAGAATATGCTAGAATCTCTGAATTTATTTGGTATGGGTTATTCTTGGGGAGGGTATGAAAGCCTCGCAATCCCTACATGGCCCTACAAACATAGAGAAAAATCATCTTGGGACCCTTCCAATATTTACTTAAGGATACACGCCGGCTTAGAAGATCCAGATGATTTAATCGATGATCTGTCTAGTGGTTTTAAGCTGCTAAAATCTTAAGCTTCAAAAAAACCAATTATTTTAATCTTGTTTAAATATTTTAATATTAAGCTAGATATACTAAAGCTCACCCTTCTTTAATTTTGCCGCAACATATTCAGCCTGACGTATAGCAAGAGTGACAATAGTTAGTGTTGGGTTAGCAGCACCACTAGTTGTAAATGCTGACCCGTCAGAGACAAAAAGGTTAGGAACATCATGTGCACAGCCCCATTTATCTAAAACACCATCTTGTGAGCGTTTGCTCATCCTTAGTGTACCAAGATTATGTGTAGATGGATAAGGTGGCGTTCTATGACTTCCTATGGCACCGACTGCACTATATAAATTTTGAGCCTGCTCATAAGCGTAATCTCTCATAGCAATATCATTAGGATGGTCGTCATAGTGAACATGTGCAACAGGAAGGTCCCATTGATCACGGTCCGTTTCTGACAATGTTATCCTATTTGATGATTGCGGCATATCTTCTCCAACAATCCACATACCGGCGGTATTAGCATAAGAATCCATAATTTCAGTGAATTCTGCACCCCATGCACCGGGCTCAACAAAACTAGCAAGAAATGACGGACCTAAAGCCAGTGTCTCCATGTAATATCCTCCAGAAAAACCTCGAGAAGGATTATGAGCAACCTCGTCAGCTATTAATCCAGCCATTGTTTCTCCTCGATACATATGAACTGGCTTATCAAATCGAGCATAAACAGAACCAGTTAGGTGGCGACAATAGTTTCTGCCTACTTCACCAGAGCTATTTGCAAGTCCTTGAGGAAACATTGAACTTTTACTCAAGAGTAGAAGCCTAGCAGACTCAATCGAATTACCGGCAACACATACTGCACACGCTGCCTGCCTATGCAAGTTACCATCAGAATCAACATATATAACAGCATCCGCTCTACCTGATGCATCATGAGTAATTTGAACCGCTTGAGAATCGGGCCTAAGCTCACATAGACCACTATCTATCGCTCGAGGTATTTCTCTAACTAGTGTGCTCCACTTTGATCCATTTTTATCTCCTTGAAAATTGAAGCCATCCTGAATAGATCCTGGACGTCCATCATAAGGCTCTGCATTAGTTGCGTATGGACCAGTTGCATAAAGTTTGTATCCGACTTTTTCTGCTCCATTAGCTAATACAGTATAGTTATTATTTGCTGGCAACGGAGGGCGGCCGTGTCTATGAGTAGAACCCATAGCTTTCTCCGCCAACTCATAATATGGCTCAAGCTCCTCCAGTGTAATAGGCCAATCTAAAAGACTAGCACCCTCCATAGTACCATATGTACTTTGGATTTTGAGCTCATAATCTAAAAAGCGAGGAGTAGCACCAGCCCAGTGAGTGGTTGTACCTCCAACTGCTTTGACTATCCAAGCTGGCAAATTGGGGAAGTCTTTCGAAACACGCCAAGTTCCACTTGTAGAACGACCGTCAAGCCATGCCATTTGATTGAATGCTTCCCACTCATCATTTACATAATCCGCTCCTGTTAAGTGAGGCCCTGCCTCTAAAAGAACGCATGGAATTCCTGCCTTTGTCAGCTCATAAGCAGTTGTACCGCCACCAGCTCCTGAACCAACAATTACAACAACGTTTTCATCGTTTCCGATCTTTTTCATTTTTTAGCCTCTTCGCTATACTCTGTTATGCGTGGCTGCGGCAACCAATCAAGGTCATTAAATCCTCGGTCAATATATCCCCCAAGGTCATAACTTGGGCCCTCATAACCCAGTATCTTCCAAACTTCATGATCGTTATATAAAGCTACCAGTCCATTACTATGGATAAGTGAGAAAAATTGAGAACCTTCAATAGCCTTTAAGTAAGCAACTGCAGAATCATCTGAATTAGCCTCATCAAAGATATCAGGATCTAACTCATTAATTCCCGACCTAAGCACTAAAGTCTGAGCAGGAGTTTGCGAAGCAGCAGAGAGGATAGCATCTACAGATCTTTCATAAGGTCCATCACCAAAACTTTCATGAGGGAACATAACACGTAAAACTCTTACTAAAATTCTTTTAGTTTCTTTATTAGTTTCAAAGGCTTCACTCATACTCTATTCTCCCTACTCAAACTGACTGCCATTCTTGCCTCAATCTGAGAAAATGTCGATATTTAATCTTTAAATTTGAGTGTCTTAACTCTATCCATATAAAATATCAATTATTTAAGACAATGACTTACAGCTAGTCATTACCATTAACTCTAAGAAAAGTCATCTTACTTATAGTATTGAAAGCAATTAATAAAATTAAAAAACAAAAACTAAGGAGAGCAAGCATAAGGAATTAAAAGCACACAGCAAAATATAATAAGAATGGTTTGGCGCGCCCCGCAGGATTCGAACCTGCGACCTATTGCTTAGAAGGCAATTGCTCTATCCAACTGAGCTAGGGGCGCACGAATTACTTAAATTTATGTCACTTAATAACAGGTTTTTTGTTAAAGTTATCAGCATATGATTTTGTCTTAAATGTTTTTTCTTTAGGATTATTAACCAAAAAATCCAACCCCATACGTTTTGCGTAACCCTTTGCTTCCTCTAAAGTATTAAAGTAAAGCTTGATCTGCCCAAGAGTGCTATCTGAACTGGTCCACCCCATGAGATCGTCAATGGATCTATTAGCGACGGTAGAATACTCTAAAACCCATTTTTTTGAACTAGCCTGCCCTGATTGCATGGCATTTTTTGTAGGTCGATAAATCTTAGCTGGCTTCATAGTCTCTGTTCCAATTTCAACCCCTTAGTTTGGTCGGGGTGGACAGATTCGAACTGCCGACCCTCTGCTCCCAAAGCAGATGCGCTACCAGGCTGCGCTACACCCCG